>DGIK01000070.1:17854-18075 GCA_002393195.1 Bacteroidales bacterium UBA3824
GACAACAATCCCGCCGATGACGACGACAGCGACTTCATCCTCGAAGATGACCCCACGCCAATGGACGACAGCCACGAACTGCAACAACCACAGCAACAGGCTCAGCCACAACAACAAAGCGACCAGCCCGCCGCTGACGACGAAGAGGAACAAGACTACATCGACGACTAAATAGCCCCAACGGGGCGTCATCACTAAGCCGTGTGCGTGAGCGCACGGAA
>DGIK01000070.1:18148-19536 GCA_002393195.1 Bacteroidales bacterium UBA3824
GCGCACGGAAAAAATCGTGTGCATGAGCGCACGGAAAAAATCGTGTGCATGAGCGCACGGAAATTTGTGTGCGTGAGCGCACGGAAAATTGACGATTAAATGAAAGAAAACGCCCATCTCTTTTATGTCCCCACGGCGCAAAACGCCGTCGTAGGACAGCAAATCTACCTCGACGAGGACGAGAGCGCACACTGTGCCAAGGTGTTGCGCCTTCGCCCTGGCGAGATTATTTCGGTGATTGACGGATGCGGACACATCTACGACGCGGAGCTTACCCTCTGCGAAAAAAAGTGTTGTGGCGCAACTATAACACGTATCGAATCAGATGTTTACATTCGTCCATACCGCAATCACGTCGCCATTGCCCCCACAAAAAACATCGACCGTTTTGAGTGGTTTGTGGAAAAGGCGGTAGAATTTGGCATCGATGAGATTACGCCGTTGCTATGCGACCACAGCGAGCGCAAAATCTTGAAAATAGACCGTTTGCAAAAGATTGTCATCTCGGCAGTAAAGCAGAGCGGCAATGTCATAATGCCTGTTGTCAACGAACTTACACCGTATAAAGATTTTGTAACCAATTGCAAATCAAGCTGTAAGATGATAGCGCATTGTGAGCCGCAAGAGAAGAAATTTTTCACTCAAAATGCCGCTGGTGCCAAGGATTTTTGCACGCTGATAGGTCCCGAAGGCGATTTTAGCGACAATGAGATAGCCATCGCGCTTGACAATGGTTTTCGTCCCACGTCTCTCGGCAATACTCGCCTCAGAACAGAAACCGCTGGAGTAGCCGTGTGTGCATTTTTGGCGGAGGTTTTTGCGACTGGCGAAGTGTGAGTTTTTTATGAAAGATGTTGACAATTAGTATTATTATGTGTTCAACTGAAAAAAAATACAAAAAATATTTGCATTTCGGTTTTTTTTGAATAAATTAGGGGCGTAATACACAACGTTAAATTCAAAAAACTAATTAAAAACAGCAAATATGGATCTTTCTTCAATTCTCAAAACGGTGATTTCGCTCGCCGACGTGGTTATCAAAAAACCTAATACCTCGGTGCAGAATTCCGGCATCGACCTCTCGTCCATCATCAACATGGCAAGCATTTTCATGGGCAACAAAAACAATAATACCGCAGGTGGCGGACTTGGCTCCATCCTCGGTAGTGCGCTTGGCAGTGGCTCGCTTGGCGGTATGCTCGGTGGCATGATGGGGAGCGATCAGCAGCAACAGCCACAGCAGCAGTCGGGCGGCGGCATGGGTGATGTGCTTGGCAGCGTACTCGGCGGCATGATGGGCGGCGGTCAGAAACAACCGCAGCAGCAGTCAGGCGGCGGCATGGGCGATGTGCTTGGCAGCGTACTCGGCGGCATGATGGGTGGCGGAC
>DGIK01000058.1 GCA_002393195.1 Bacteroidales bacterium UBA3824
AGCGTTGCAACGTGGCAGGTTCGCGAAAATTCCTCCGTCTTATCAACGAAAAAAATTACAACGAGGCTCTCGAAATTGCCCGAAAGGAGGTGGAGGAAGGCGCTGATATTATTGACGTTAACATGGACGACGCAATGCTCGACGCCAAAGCCGAAATGGTAACTTTCCTTAACCTTTTGAAATCTGAACCCGACGTGGCAATCAAGCCCGTGATGATAGATTCGAGCAAGTGGGATGTAATTGTTGCGGGTCTCAAATGCTTGCAAGACAAGGCGATAGTCAACTCAATTTCTCTTAAAGAGGGCGAAGAAAAATTCCTCGACCACGCCCGCACAATTCAAAAATTTGGCGCGGCAACGGTGGTGATGGCTTTTGACGAAAAGGGTCAGGCAGATACCTTTGAACGCCGTATTGAGATTTGCAGCCGTGCGTATAAGTTGCTGACAGAGAGGCTCAATTTTAATCCCGAAGATATAATTTTCGACCCCAACGTTTTGGCAATTGCAACGGGTATCAGCGATCACGACAATTACGCCGTGGATTTCATCAAGACCGTTACGTGGATAAAAGCCAACCTTCCATACGCCAAAATCAGCGGCGGCATTAGCAACCTATCTTTCTCATTTAGAGGCAATAACCCTGTGCGCGAGGCAATGCATTCGGTATTCTTGCATTATGCCGTTGCCGAGGGAATGGATATGGGCATCGTAAACCCCGCCGCAATGATTAAATACGAGGACATCGACCCCGAACTGCGCCCAAAAGTGGAGGACGTGGTGCTCAACAAAGACCCCGAGGCGGGCGAGCGGCTTGTGGAATACGCCGAAATTGCAAAGGCGAAGGCTTCGGGCAAAAAGGTGGAAAAGGACATCGAATGGCGTCATCTGAGCGTTGAGGAGCGGTTGCAGTACGCTCTGCAAAAAGGCATTTCAGAGTTTCTGCCCGTTGACATCGAGGAGGCACTCCAAAAATATCCCAACCCTGTGGAAATCATCGAAAAACCGCTGATGAACGGTATGAATATCGTTGGCGAATTGTTTGGCGCGGGCAAGATGTTTTTGCCGCAAGTGGTTAAAACTGCGCGAGTTATGAAACAGGCTGTGGAAATTCTAAAACCTGTAATCGAGGAGAAAAACGCAGGCGGAGCATCGTCGGGCAAGATAATTATGGCCACCGTAAAAGGCGACGTCCACGACATTGGCAAAAACATCGTCTGCGTGGTGATGGCGTGCAACAATTTTGAAGTTATTGACCTTGGTGTGATGGTTCCCACCGAAAAAATCGTTGAAGAAGCTATTGCGCAAAAGGCTGATGCTGTGGGACTTTCAGGATTAATTACTCCATCATTGGACGAGATGATCAACGTTGTTAAGGCAATGGAAAAGGCAGGATTGCGGATTCCTGTGATGATTGGCGGCGCAACCACATCGGAACTTCACACCGCTGTCCGTATCGCTCCAAACTATTCAGGACCTGTGTGTTACGTTAAAGACGCATCGCAAAACGCATACGTGGCAACGGCTTTGATAACGAAAAATCAGGAGTTTTTAGACAATCTCAAAAAACGTCAGGCGGAGTTGCAACGTCAAAACGCCGAACCATCTGCCGTTCAGCCTGTTGCAGAGTCCGCCACAAACACCAACTTGCCAAAATTGAAGTTCTCCAATATCGTTACGCCCAAAACGCTCGACCGCTTGATACTCAACAACATAGACCTCAATCTTCTTGTTCCGTACATCAATTGGAAGATGTTTTTGATAGCGTGGAAGATCAAGGAGAACACCCCAGATGCCGCCACCACTTTGGCAGACGGCCGCCGTATTCTTCAAGAAATTATCGACCAAAAACTCACCTCGGCAAACGCTGTGTTACAGATATTTGCAGCCAAAAGCGAAGGCAATTTTGTAAAACTTTTCTCCGACGAAACGCGCCAAAACTGTATAGAAACTTTTGAATTTCCACGGCAGAAAAAGCCGGGCGACGACGGTTTCTGTTACTCGCTTGCCGACTTCATTTCGCCCGAAAAAGACTATCTCGGAATGTTTGCCGCCACCACGGGCATAGGTCTCGACACCTCCAAAGACGATGATTATAAGGCGATTATGAAAAAACTCCTTGCCGACCGCCTTGTAGAAGCCCTTTCGGAATACCTCCACCGCGAAGTCCGCACCCGCTATTGGGGATACGCCCCCGACGAGAGCCTCACGCCCGACGAACTCATCAAAGGTCATTATACTGGCATCCGTCCCGCCATCGGCTATCCCTCATCACCCAATCATCAACAGAAAGTGCAGGTTTTCAAACTCTTAGATGCCACCGCTGCCACAGGAATTGAACTCACCGAAAGCACAATGATGGTTCCAATGTCGTCGGTGTGTGGGTTTTATTTTGGAAACAAAGAGGCGAGGTACGTGGATGTGAGGTAGGGGCGTTGATTTCTAAGCACATTTTTCTGACATAATCTTGCATTTTTTTATCAGATAATACTTAATTTTGTAGTGTTAAATGATAATCAAATGCGCTACCGAACTCTTGGAAATACAGGTCTTCGTGTCTCGGAACTTGGTTTTGGAACGATACCGATTTTGAGCGGGTCGGTGCCCGTGCTGCCGGCGTATTTTAGTCCCGACAATGAGACCGCAATCGCCATTATGCGAAGGGCTTACGACCACGGTTGCAATTTCTACGACACCGCAATTTCCGAAGAATACGGCGACGCGGAGCATAAACTCGGACTTTTTGCCAAGACCATCGACCGCAAAAAAATCATCATTTCCGACAAAGCACGTTTTTACAGCGGCGGCGACATCTACCGCGAGGTAATCCGCTCAATTGACAATCTCGGCACTAATCCCGACATTTATTTTGTGCATCAGGTTGACGAAAGCAATGCCGATGAGGTGTTTGGCAAAGGCGGTGCTCTCGATGCACTCTACGACCTCAAACGTGAAGGAAAAATTGGTTTTACCGGCATTGCATCGCATTATTATAATGTGTTGCACCGTGGCGCATTGGATTCGCGGGTGGACGTGTTGCAGGGCAGTGGCAACATTCTTGAACGTGGTATGTTAGACCGTATCAAAGAAGAATCTGTATTTTGCGGTAAAGGTTTGATACTCAACAAAGTATATGTGGCGGGACTTTTGATTGGACCATTCACCCCGGCGGAACTCATTGGCGGAATTTTGGAGTATCCATTCTCGTGCGCACTCTTGGGCATTGGCACTTTTGAACAGGAATCCATCGCCTTTGAACACGAACACAAGGTGCTGCATTTTTCGTTTGATGAGGTTTTGCAGCGTTTGCGAAAGACCTTTGAACCAATAGGTTGCACACGCTGTCAACGGTGCGTCTGTCCACACGGACACGAGATTCATACATCATTTCGTCAGTTTAATTATTACAACCTCGGCAAAGAATTTTGGGCAATCAACAAACTCAATATGGATCTTCGTGAAACGTATCACCACTGCCTCACCTGCACCCATCACAACTGTATGAAACACTGCCCGCAACACATCTATATTCCCGAAGAAATTGAGCGGATTTATGAGTTGATAAAGGCGTTTGGAAGGGTGTGATTTTTACAACCCATAATTGTTTAATTGCAACGCAAAGGTATATATTTCCCTTGAAATAAAAACATTGCCCATTGTCTTTTTGTAGCAAATGGTTTCATTCGCCGAAAAATTCGACGAGTTTCATTTTCAGTTCGTTAACATTGTTAGATACAGCAATAATGATACCGTCGCAATTGACAAGGAACAAGGCACTGTTGGATGTTCCGTGCATCTTGAACACACCAAATTCATCGTCAACATCGGCGAAACATTGCCACGGGAATTTATAACGTTCAACGATTTTGCGCATATCATCGGTGGATTTAAATTCGTGCGCGATGCTTATAACATTGAGTCCGCGCTCGTGATATTTTTCGTAAAGCGGAATTATTTCGCAGGCGTGACGAATGCACGGCGCACACCACGACGCCCAACAAACCACAATTGTCAGACGACCTTTGTAATAGTCGGATGCGCTGACTTTTTCTCCATCCATCGTGCGAATGTTGTAATCGTTGTATTTGCGTCCACAAATTTGCAAACCACTGTTTTCCAATTCGACAATACGGCGGTGTACGGAATGGTTAGGGTAAAAATTTTCATATTTTTGATGGTAGATGTCGAGCATCGGTGCAAGTTCAGTGTCGATGAAATAAAAACCTTGCAGCCGTCCACTGAGTTCGAGCAGAAAGCCAAGCATGGGATGGGCAGCATAATAATCGAGCGTCCATTGAGCCAATTCTTGTTCAAGTGCCGACACTTTTACACTGTCTGATTCGTCCAAAGACTCAAATGCAGAACTGAATTTGTCTTCGGCGGCCTTCTGCATAGTTTGCTTCGATTGAAATTCTTTGCCGGTGGAACTGACGATAATTTCGTCGCCGTCAAATAGAATGTTAATTGTCGCACCGTCTTCAACAAAAAATTCGCCTATTTCCGTTGTTCCTTTCTCCAAAAGTTCGCCGAAATCCAGAATCTTGTACATTTCTATTTGGGCATCCTCCACTTCGCACTCAAAATGCCCATCCTTTATTTCAGGACGCAATGAACTGTTTTTGGGATCTTCGCCGTCGTGATAAATCACAAGTTCTTTTGGGGTTGTACCCTCAGCAACAGTACCAATGACTTTGCATTTCACCTGCGCCTGTACAGACATGGCAACAATGGCAAGGATAAGAGTAAGAATGATGTGTTTCATATTTTTTATTATTTTTAATTGTTTAATTGTGGCGCAAAGGTATATATGTTTTTTTATTTTGGCAAAAAATTATCGGCGATTTTTTTTATCCAATCCTCCGCCTCATTCCGCGTCTTAAAAACTATCACGTTCTTTCCAGAGTATTTTGCAAACAATGATAGCAATACCGGTTTGTTTTCAATTTCATATTTATGTACGCGGGCGACTAAATCTTGATCTAATTCATAATCAATCCACGGCATATCTTTTCGAGGTTTGCCAAGGCGTTGAATAAGACCTTCCATACAGATATTGATGTCGAAATCAAAGAAAAAAACAGTATCGCAGGCGGCAATGCGCGGTTCATAGGTTCGACTGTAATCACCATCAATAATCCAACTATCACGACTCAATAAGTCGCTGAGTTTCAGGTCAAATTCAGGACGTGAAATATGCGATTTGTCTGCGTTCCACCAAATATTGTCCAAATGATACAGCGGCAAACCCATTGCATTATGAAGCGCAACAGAAAAAGTGGTTTTGCCGCTGCCCGAAGGCCCGATGATGATTACTTTTTTCATAATTTTTCTCCTCTTCTCACAAACAACCCTTCCGCCGTCGCCAAACTCCGCATCATCTCCAAAAAACGCCCGTTAGGATTATAAACTGTCATATACAAATCGCCGCTGTTTAATGAAATTAATGCATCCTCGTTTGCGAAAAGAAAATTTGTGTATCCTCTTGACAAACAATTATTTATGTTGTCAAAAATTTCTTTTGGTGATGGATTGCCGAAAATGTCGAAATAACAACTCAATTTGGTTACCAAATATGCAAATCGTTGATACAATTGATTGATATATTGACCATTACAGCAAAATTCTTCCACCGCAAAATATTGTTTGGCACGCTCTGCCAACACCCTTTCGGGCAAAAAGTCAACAACCCAAAATGGCTTTTCTAATAGGCATTCTATTTGATTTTCTGAGTTTTGATTCACTGTCATCTTCACCAAATTCATAATTGTGTTTTCATAATCACCATCAATTATTGTAACAACCTCACTGCAAGCCGAAAATTTATTGATGACTTCATTGTTGTCTTTTTTCAAAGAATCAATTGTGCAGTCTCTGTCGTCCAAACGCGATTCTATGTCAGAGGCGTGTGCAATGATTTTGTCATAATTGGCATCAATATACATTTCACTAAATGCGAGACAAACAAACTGTATTTTGTTGATATACAATGTATTGAAATCCTTCCGCCAATCCGCAGGAACATAACAGCCTTCAACGATGAGATTCTGCTT
>DGIK01000182.1 GCA_002393195.1 Bacteroidales bacterium UBA3824
CATACAAATCCAAAATGCCTTGTAGAATGTCGTCAATAGTTTGCATCCCACTATTTTCGAGCATAGCCACGGCGGCGTCGGGCATTCCTCCACACACGAGGTAGCGGCGGTAGGAGATTTTCAGTTTATTTAGAATGGTTTCGGGTAGATGTTCAGGCTGTTGTAAAGAATCGATATATTGGTAGATAGAATTGTCGTCGCAACGCAAAAACTCCTTGAATGACACCGGAAACATCCTCATTATTTTTACCTTGCCAACGGGTACGGTCATACGCCTGTGTTTGACGGCAACACCTAACAGCGACCCCGCCGCAATGATGTGGTATTCGGGCGCGTCTTCACAAAAATATTTCAGACTGTTGAGTGCCTCCTCGCATTGCTGAATTTCGTCGAAAATTATCAACGTTTTGCCCGGCAGCAATGGCACGTCACTGTAAACCGAGAGTTCGCGGATGATTCTTTTGGGTTCTTTGGAGGCTGAAAATATCGTTTTCAGTTCTTCCTGACGGTCAAAATCGAACCTCACACAATGTTCGTAGCATTGTTTTCCAAATTGCTGCATAACCCACGTCTTGCCAATTTGCCGTGCGCCTTTCAGCAAAATTGGTTTTCTATTGGCAGAATCTTTCCACCGTTTTAAATCTTCGATTATATCACGTAAAATTTCCATTACTTTTTACACTTTTAAGTCAGGAAAAGTGTATCGTCGATACATTTTTTCCTTAGTTGTCAGTGCAAAGGTAATGATTATTTTTTATGGAAAAAAATTTTAGAGTTGTTTTATCATGACAATTTTTTATCCTTTCCGCCCAAACTTCACAATCACCACGACGGCGGTTATTATCAGCGCAATGCCGATGCAGTTTGGGATTGTGAGCGAGCCGCCAAACACTGTAAGCGACACCGCCAAGGCTGTTATGGGTTCCAATGCGCCGATGATGCTTGCCGGTGTGGAGCCGATGATGTGTATGCTCGACGTTACAAGCGCCAACGACAAAAATGTTGTGAAAAACGACAGCCCGAACGCATTGCCCCACATCGACATAGTTGTGAGCGGTACGATTCCGCCGTCAAAAATCGAAATCAATCCAAACATCATCGCACCCGACAATGTGGCGTAAAAAGCGAGTTTAAGGGTTGGCAGCGAGTGAAGCACACTGCGGTTGACCCCCACAAGATAAACTGCATACGTAATCGCCGAGAGTATCACAAGGATGATGCCATAAGTGCTGAGTGTGCCGCCGTCGCTTTTGTAGAGCAACCCTATGCCCAACCCTGCGCACAACAGCGAAATCCACGTGGCGACGCCGGTTTTTTCCTTGAAAAACGCCGCCATCATCAGCACCACAAACAACGGATACGTGAACAAAATGGTGGACGCGATACCGGCATCCATCTCGTTGAAACTCAGGAACAAGAACAACGACGACAACGCGAAAAACAATCCCATTGCCATCGACATCAAAAATTCTTTGCGCTTGATTCGTAGCCCTTCGACTTTTATAATAAGCAACATCCCGATGAGCAAGACCGCGAATGAATACCTATAAAACAGCACCGAAACCGGATCTACGCCCTGCCCATAAAGCGGCAATGCAAACAGAGGGTTGAGTCCATAACACATCGACCCAACAATGGCAAGCACATACCCTTTGGCTCGCATCGTCGGATGCAAAACATTACTAATCATCATATTATTATATCGAAACAAGACCCATTATTGGGCAATCACCTCGATTTCCAACCTTGCGCCCTTCGGCAAATCCTTCACAGCAAACGCCGACCTTGCGGGTGGATTCGTCGGGAAATATTCGGCATAAACCTTGTTCATCGCCGCAAAATCATTGATGTCGGCGAGGAGGCAGGTGGTTTTTACGATGTTTTCGTATGAAAGTCCGGCGGCTTTTAGGATTGCGCCGATGTTGTCCATTACGAGTTTAGTCTGTTCCGAGATGTCGGCGGTAGAGAGTTAGCCGGTCTGAGGATTGATGGGAATTTGACCCGAAACAAACAACATTCCGCCCGCCATAACAGCCTGAGAATAAGGTCCGATGGCTTTTGGCGCATTGTCAGTGTGGATGATATTTTTCATTTGATGATTTGTTGATTTGATGATTTCCTCGTTCCTCAATAAATAAAAAAGCAGACCTATAAGCCGGATTCTGTTCCTGACCGAAGCCAAGTGCCTGTCATTTATCTACTGACGCCATTGCTGACGCCCTCTAACGACCTACCCCCCGGCTCGGACGAGCAGCCCGAATGATGCCGGTATATTTGGTCTTTCAACCCGCCGATGCACATCACCGGCATCACTGCCGACGATAGTGGGCTCTTACCCCGCTTTCTCACCCTTGCCCTTTCGGGCGGTTTTTTTCTTCTGCATTTTCCACGACCTCGCGGCCATCTTCCAGTTAAGAAGGGCGGTTGCTCTGTGTTGCCCGGACTTTCCTCTCCCCTGATGCCGAAGCAGCAGCGGCAGCGACAAGCCGGCCTGCTTAATAAAGATTTTGAGCGGGAAACGGGCCTCGAACCCGCGACCTGTAGCTTGGGAAGCTACCGCTCTACCGACTGAGCTATTCCCGCGACAGAAAATTTTGACGGCGCAAAGTTATGCCTAATTTTCGTAAAATCCAAATTTTTCTACGGCAATTTTGCGCGAAAACATTACAATTTTTTCAAGATGTTCTTCACGCACTTTGGTCCGTTGTAGATAAAACTCGTGAAAAGTTCAACGAGTGATGCGCCCGCTTCGAGTTTTTCCCTCACGTCGTCGGCGTCAGAAATGCCGCCTACGCCCACGATTGGAATCTCGCCGTTGGTCTTTTCATGGAGGTAGCGAATCACTTCCGTGCTGCGTTTTTTTACGGGCTGACCGCTCATTCCGCCGTTGCCGAAAGCCTCAATTTCCTCCTTGGTGTAGTCGATGCCGTCGCGGGCGATTGTGGTGTTTGTGGCGATGATGCCGTCGATTCCGGTTTCGCGCACGATTTCCACGATGTCGTCGAGTTGCTCGTTGGTGAGGTCGGGGGCGATTTTAAGGAGTATTGGCTTGGACGTGGCGAACTTCTTGTCCTCGGCTTTGAGGGCGGAGAGAAGCTGTTTCAGCGGCTCCTTGTTTTGGAGTTCGCGGAGGTTTGGCGTGTTGGGGGAGGAGATGTTGATTGCAATGTAGTCAACATAGTCATGCAACGCCTGCAAGTCCTTGATATAGTCGCTGACAGCGTTTTCATTGGGGGTGATTTTGTTCTTTCCGATGTTGCCGCCCACTATAATTTTACTGTACTTTTGTTTAAGTTTTTTTACCAAGGCTTCAACACCGTCATTATTGAAACCCATACGGTTGATGAGTCCCTTGTTTCGTTTGAGGCGGAAGAGTCGCGGCTTTGGATTTCCGGGCTGGGGCAGGGGTGTTACCGTGCCGACCTCCACGAAACCAAAACCGAGGAAGCCCAACATATCAATCGCCTCGCCGTCCTTGTCGAGACCGGCTGCAAGCCCGATAGGGTTGGGAAATTTGATGCCAAATACTTCGCGCTCAAATTT
>DGIK01000197.1 GCA_002393195.1 Bacteroidales bacterium UBA3824
ACATGATGATAATCGGCTTGCGGAAACAATTGAACAGCATTATCAAAATCGCGATAATCAGCACGATGGCAAGCGGGAAATTCTTAAACAGATACCGCATAGAATCCTGACTAGCACGGTATTCGCCCTCCCAACTCATCGTGTAACCTTCGGGAAGTTCGATGGCTTCGATGGCTTCCAAAATGTCTGCACGAGCCGCATCTGCCGAATATCCCGGCATCGGGTTGCTCTGCGCCCTCATGGCACGTTCGCCATTGCTGCGGAGCACCATCGGGTCGTCCCATTTGATTGATACACCGTTGGTTGCCTGACTGAGCGGCTTGGCGGCAAACATCTGACCGAGAAGATCCTCTTTGGTCAAAGACCCAGTAACAACGCCCTTGATTGCGCCAGGGTCAATGATGCCGGTAATGGCGGGAATCATTGCAAAAACCGGCACGTTGTTGAGCGACGCAACGGGTTTGCCGTCCTTGCTGACGGTCTTTACGTAGATATTTTCGGTGGAATTGCCGTCATAAAAAACGCCCATCGGAATACCGCCCGCCGATGCCAAAAGGCTCGTGCCGACATCGCCACGGCTCAATCCCATCGCACGCGCAACCGGCTGATTATAATCGACTTCAAAATATGGCACTTTGTCCTCCCAGTCGGTGGTTACAAGGCAATTTTTGTCGGAATTGCGCATGATTTCCGTAGCCTGATTGACGAGCGAGCGCAAAACCGCTGGGTCGGGGCCTTTGAACATCACTTCGACGGGATATTTTTTGTACATCAGGTTGTAACGTTTGAGCCTTACGTATGCCTGTGGATAGTTTTCAGTGAGATATACCTGAATCTCGTCCATTGATTTCACGAGGTCTTCGGGCGACGTGAAATCCACAATCAATTCGCCGTAACTCATCGACGGGTCGGCAATGGAGCGCACAAGATTGTAACGTCCGGGAGTGCCGCCGATGGAGCGCGTTACATGCTGTATGTCAGAACGTTGCATCAAATACGTTTCAATCTCCTCCAAGTCGGCGCGCACGACGTCGGAGCGGCTGCCCTCGTGGAGTTTGTATTCGATGTAGAGCTGATTGTAATTCATATCGGGGAAGAAACCCTGTTTGAGAAATTTGTAGCAATACGCGCTTATAAGTATCAGAACCACAGCGATTATGATGGACGTAACGCGGTGCGAAAGACCAGCCATCAGGATTTTGCGCAAAATCGGCGTAAACTTGTCCTGTTTTTCGTCGCCATCTTTTTTGGGCTTCACGGTTAGCGAAATGCTTGCCTGCAACGGCACATACGTCAACGCCAAAACCCAACTGAGCAACAGGCTGACTGCCAACACGATAAACAAGTCGCGAACGTAAGTGCCGGCGGTGTCGGGGCTCATAAAAATCGGCAGGAACGCCAAAATCGCTATCAAAGTCGCTCCAAACAACGGCATTGCGGTCTTTTGACCAATGCTAATCATTGCCGTCCGGCGGTCGATGCCGCGTTGCAGGTCAACGTCAATGCCGTCAATGATTACTATCGCATTATCTACCAACATGCCCATCGCCAAAATGAACGCGCCGAGCGAAACCCTCTGCAATGTGCCGTCCAACATGCTGAGCACCGCAAACGAGCCTATCACAGTGAATACCAATGTGGCGCCGATTATCAATCCCGAGCGCAGTCCCATCGTCAATACCAACGCCAAAACCACAATTATAACCGATTCCACAAGGTTGATTAAGAATGTGTTGAGGGCTTCGGTAACGCGTTCCGACTGGAAGAAAACTTTGTTGAAACTAATGCCGGCGGGGATGCGCGACGATTGAAGTTCTTTGATTTTTTCATCTACCTTAACGCCAATTTTAGTGATGTCGGTGCCGTGCAAAGCCGAAACCAAGATGCCGAGCGCGGGTTTGGAATCATAAAACATTTCGTTCCTTACCGGCACCTCCCAGCCTTCCTCGATTTTTGCAATGTCGCGCAGGCGGATTTGGTCGTCCTCGTGTCCTTGGATGAATACATTGGAAATATCATCTACGTTGGTATATTTGTCATTGACAGCCACTTTGATGCGCGAATCTGCGGTCTCAAAATATCCCGAATATACGGTCTTATTTTGACCTTGCATGGTGCTAATGACCTCCAAGGGCATCACGCCGAGATTAGCCATCTTGTCCTCATAAAGCGAAATATTGATGCACTTTTTGCGCTCGCCATAAATGACGACATTGCTGATGCCCTCGATGGTATTGATTTCACGCTTTACATAATCGGCATAGTCGCTAAGTTCCTTATAATCAAAGCCATCGGAAGTCATTGCATAAAACAGACCAAACACGTCGCCAAAATCGTCCTTGACGATGCTCTGACGTGCGCCGTCGGGCAATGAGGACTGAAGGTCGTTTACCTTGCGGCGTAGATTGTCCCAAACTTGCTGCACCTCGTCGTCCGGGCAGGTCTTTACAAGTTCCACAGTAATCATGCTCATGTCGTTCATACTGCGCGAAGTAACGTCGCTCACATACTTGACCTGACGGATACCTTTTTCGAGTACGTCTGTAACTTCGAGTTCCACCTGATAGGGCGACGCACCGGGATATACGGTAACGACAACAGCCTGTTTAACAGCGATTTCCGGGTCTTCCAATTTGCTCATATTGTAATACGAAATCGCGCCGCCGCACACCAATACTATCAATAGGAATGCTACCAACTTGCTGTTGTCCAACGCCCACGAACCTAAATCTTTTTTCATAACAGACCTCCTATGTTGGATTTTGACTTGGCAGGAAGGATTTTCACCTTTTGGTTTTCAAATACCGAGTTGATGCCCGCGCTCACTACCCTTTCGCCAGTAGAAAGACCTTGTTTGACAGCCACCGAGCCATCCAATTTGACATCCTGCGGCTCGATGACGCGCTTTTCGAGAGTGTTGTCGTCGCGGATTACCCACACGCAAGTATTGCCGTCGCTCTCAAAAACGCACGACAGCGGAATCACCGGGATGTCCTTTTCGTCGGATTTAAATTGGATGTCAACCATCACCGTAGTGCCGGGCGCGGGAGTTACGCCGCCATTGTTTTTCAATGCGAGGCGCATACCGTAGAGTTGGTTGAGGTTAGATTTTTGGTTGATGCCGAGGATGCTTGTCTGGAAATCGACGCCCGGAATCAATTCCGAGTGGCACACGCACTTCTCAATCCTTTCCCTGCGCATGAAGTCGGCGGCAGAAATGTTGATTTCCACCTCCGGCGTACCAGAGGCAAACATCGATACTACCGGCATACCCGCGCCGACGGTCTCGTTTTGGTCATAGAGATATTTTTGGATGTAACCATCGAAAGGCGCACGGAGTTTGGTGTCAGCCAGTTGGTTTTTGTGGTTGTCGTATTTTGCAGTGATTTGTTGGAGACCGTACTTCGCCTTTTCGTATTGGCTGAGGGTAACGCTCTTTTTTTCGTAGAGAGCCATCACGCGCTCGCACTCCGCCTTGGTCTGGTTGTACTCCGCCTCGGTGGCCTGAAATTGCAAGGCATAATCCCGCGAATCCATCTCGCAAATCACCTCGCCCTTGCGCACAAAGTCGCCCTGTTTTTTGAGGTTTCTGAGTATCGTGCCCGACACCCTAAAAGCGATGTTGACATCCTCCGTGGCCTTGATTTTGCCCGGATACGAAACAATGATTTTCTGCGCGGTAGTGCCCACGGTGTCGGCCTTCACCGTTACCGCAAACTCCGTCTTTTGCTGTTCAGAGCCGCACGCCACCAACAAGAGGCAGACCGCCGCCGTCAAAACAAATTTTCTCATAATTATATACTTTGTTATTACGGCTGCAAAATTAGCAATAATTTATAAAAAAACAATATTAAAAAGACAGAGAAAAATGTTCAAAAAGTAAGATTTTTGAGGAGACATTTTATACATTAGGGAATGAATGAAAAAAAATTTGCGAAATCAGAAATTAACCCTTATATTTGCATAACCAAAAATCAGGATTATTATGGGACAGTTTATCGACAGAGAAAATTATGGATTCAGGAGCGCAATCAACAGCGATTTTGTTGACAAATCGGGTCTGTTGAATATTCTCAACAGGAATTTGGGCACTGAAAACAGATTTATGTGCATATCCCGCCCGCGACGATTTGGCAAGTCGGTGGCGGCGGAGATGGCGTATGCGTATTACGACAGGAAGTCTGATTCAAGGAATCTCTTTGAAGGTTTGGAAATCACCAAATCTCCTGATTATGAGAAACATCTCAACAAATACCCGACGATTTTCATCGATTGGAACACATTTGCCAACGTCCCCGACGAAGACAAACTGAAAGAGGCGCAAAAAAGTATCATTGCCGATTTGAAACAATCGTATGACATACTGGAAGAAAAAAATTCGCTTAGCAAAGCCCTTGCCGAAATCAACCTAAAGACCGGCGACCGCTTTATCCTAATAATCGACGAATGGGATATGCTCGTCAGGGACGTTACACAAGAAATTCAAGACGAATATGTAGATTTTCTGCGCTCGATGTTCAAAAGTGCCGACGCAAAAAAAACGTTCCTTCTTGTTTACATGACGGGCATTTTGCCAATTATCAAGATTAAGACGCAATCTGCACTAAACAATTTTAGAGAATACAGCATTATATCTCCTGCCGATACAGACAAGTACTATGGTTTTACGGAAGATGAGGTCAAAACTCTCTGCGAGAGCCACGGTATGAATCTCGAACTGATGAAACACGCTTACGACGGCTACATCATAGGCGAGGAACAATCGATGTTCAATCCGAACTCGGT
>DGIK01000149.1 GCA_002393195.1 Bacteroidales bacterium UBA3824
TACGACAACAACAAAATCGACGCATTTGGCGACACATACGAGTATCTTATGAAAATGTACGCCTCGGAGGGCGGCAAGAGCGGCGGCGAACAGTTTACACCTCAGGAAGTTAGCGAAGTGCTTGCGCGGCTTGCGTCTTACGGCAACAAGAATATCCGCGCCGTTTACGACCCCGCTTGCGGCAGTGGCTCGTTGCTCCTGAAATTTGCCAAAATCGTTCCCGACCGAAATAGCATAAAATATTTTGGTCAGGAACTTGTGCCCACCAACTACAACCTCAGCCGCATAAATATGTTTTTGCACAATATCAATTTCGACAAGTTTGATATACAGTGCGGCGACACATTGCTCGACCCCCGACACCGTCACGAAGAGCCTTTCGATGCCATTGTGTCGAATCCTCCTTACTCAAAAAAATGGGACGGCGACGCCAACCCTTTGCTCATCAACGACGACCGCTATTCGCCCGCCGGCATTCTCGCCCCAAAAAGTGCGAGCGACCTTGCATTTACTATGCATATTCTCAAATCGCTTTCTGAGAGCGGCACGGCTGCCATTGTAGAGTTTCCGGGAGTGCTTTATCGTGGAGGCGCAGAAAAGAAAATCCGTCAGTATCTTGTTAACAACAATTTTGTGGATACCGTTATCCAACTGCCTCAAAATCTGTTTTTTGGCGTTTCGATAGCCACCTGCATAATTGTTTTGCGCAAGAGTGCGCGCCCCGACAACAATATTCTTTTTGTTGACGCAAGTAGTCAGTTTGTTAAAAACGGCAACAAAAATCTTCTCACGCCCGAAAACCAAGACGCCATCGTCCGCGCCTACGCCGAAAGGAAAGAGGTGCAATATTTCACACGTTTGGTATCGTGCCAAGACGTTGCCGCCAACGATTATAACCTCAGCGTTTCGTCTTACGTGGAGCAAGAAGACACCCGCGAGGCAATCGACATCCTCCAAGTAAACGCCGACCTCGAAACCCTCTGCACCGAGGGCAACCGTCTGCGCAACGAAATCAACCAACTAATCCAAACGCTATGAATCAAATCCAACAACTTATAAATCAGATGTGTCCCAATGGCGTGGAATGGAAAACGTTGGGAGAGGTGTGCGAAATTGTTAGAGGTGCTTCGCCAAGACCAATAGGAGCATATTTAACAACAGCCGCAGATGGCATTCCGTGGATAAAAATTGGTGATGTTAATCCTAATTCACGATTTATTGAAAGTACAGTTGAAAAAATCACCGCAGAAGGTGCTACACATTCAAGATTGTTGCACAAAGGAGATTTTGTCCTTTCAAATTCTATGTCTTTTGGCAGACCATATATTTTAAAAATAGATGGTTGTATTCACGACGGTTGGGTGTCAATAAGTAAATTTGATAAACATCTCATAAGTGAATATTTGTTTTATATTTTAAAGTCAGATGTGGTTCAATATCATTGGAGGCAGAAAGCGGGGAAAGGGTCTGTTGCTAATCTTAATGCAGATATAATTAAAGCAACACCAATCCCCATTCCGCCCCTCGCCATTCAAACCCGCATTGTTGAAATCCTTGACCATTTCACCAATCTGACCGCCAACCTCACCGCAGAACTCAACCTGCGCCGAAAACAATTCGAGCATTACCGCGAAACATTACTTTCGCTCGATGGCGTGGAAGGTGTGGAATGGAAAAAGTTGGGAGAGGTTTTTGAAACGAGAAACGGCTACACACCTTCAACTAATAATCAAGAGTTTTGGGATGATGGTACTATTCCTTGGTTCAAAATGGAAGACATTAGGGAAAAGGGTCGAATTTTGTCAGATTCTATCAATCATATAACAGCCAAAGCGATAAAAGGCAAAGGTTTATTCAAGGCAAATTCAGTAATTTTGTCCACTTCTGCAACTATTGGCGAACACGCTTTGATTACTGTTGAACATTTATCGAATCAGAGATTTACCAATTTCTATCCCCAAAAAGAATATATTCAAAAATTGGATATGAAATTTGTCTATTATTACTTTTATATAATTGATTCGTGGTGTAAAGAACATACAGTTCAAGGAAACTTTGCAGGTGTAAATATGACTGAATTGTATAACTGCACCATCCCAGTTCCCCCTCTCGCCACCCAGCACTCCATAGTTTCAATCCTCGATAAATTCACCGCATTAATCGAGAACATTGAAAAGGAGTTGGCACTGCGGCAAAAGCAATACGAGTATTACAGAGAGGAGTTGCTGAGGTTTGGAGGATAAAACATATTAGGGTTTTGTGCCAACTTCCCAAGTGAAAATGCGCCAACTTTCCAAGTGAAAATATGCCAACTTCCCAAGTGAAAACGCGCCAAGTTCCCAAACGAAAATAATAATATATTGATAATCAAAGTGATAATAATTAGGGAATCGCAATTCCCTAAATTAGAGTCATTATTGTTAAACTAAAATAATTATTATAGATTATGCACCAGTCCATCATCATCGAAGAGCAAAAACGCACCGTTGTAGCGCAATACACTCCCGTACCGCGCAACGACGACGAGTATCAGAGCGAGGCGCGTCTCGAAAGCGAACTCATCCGCACGCTTTCGGCGCAAGGCTATGGCACGCCAAAAATCCATTCCGAGGCGGAAATGATTGAAAACCTGCGCCTTCAACTCGAAGCCCTCAACGGCATCAAATTCTCCGACAACGAATGGAAGGCGTTTTTTAAGCAAAACATCGCCTGCGATGCCAATAGCGGCAATCTCGTAAGTAGCGATGTGATTGAGGACTGCACCATAAAAATTCAACAGACACGCACATTTGCCTTTATCCGCGACGACGGCTCCACCAAAAACATCGACCTCATAGACGCCGCCAATCCGTACCGCAATCAGTTGCAGGTTATAAATCAGTATGTTGCCGACGAGGGAGCACACAAAAACCGCTACGACGTTACAATCCTCGTCAACGGTTTGCCGATGGTTCATATCGAACTAAAACGGCGCGGAGTCAACATCAAAGAGGCGTTCAACCAGATAAACCGTTACGGCAGAGATTCGTTTTGGTCGGGCTGCGGACTGTTCAACTATGTTCAGATTTTTGTTGTCAGCAACGGCACCAGCACCAAATACTACGCCAACACCACGCGCTACGCACACGTAAAAGAGCAATCGGGACAGCGTCAGAGCAAAGCCAAAAAAGACTGCAACAGTTGGGAGTTTACATCCTTTTGGGCAGACGAACAAAACAACATCATTGCCGACCTCGCCGACTTTGCCCGCACGTTTTTTGCCAAAAGCACCATCCTCAACATCTTGACGCGCTTTTGCGTTTTCACCGTTGACAAAAACCTAATGGTAATGCGCCCCTACCAGATAGCCGCCACCGAAAACATACTTTTGCGCATACGCCGCGCCATCAATCTCCGTCAGGAAGGCACACGCGATGCGGGCGGTTTTATTTGGCACACCACAGGCAGCGGCAAAACACTCACATCATTTAAGACGGCGCAGATAGCATCGCGTATG
Organism: Bacteroidales bacterium UBA3824; assembly: GCA_002393195.1. GTDB lineage: Bacteria > Bacteroidota > Bacteroidia > Bacteroidales > UBA3824 > UBA3824. The sequence goes on from DGIK01000149.1 coordinate 3,497, forward strand.
CCCGAAATCGACAAGGTGCTTTTTGTGGTTGACCGCAAAGACCTCGACTATCAGACAATGAAGGAGTACGACAATTTTGAGCCCGAATGTGCCAACTCAAACACCAGCATCGGCGTGCTTCACCGTCAATTAAACGACAGCCAATGCCATATCATCATCACCACAATACAAAAACTATCCATACTCCTTAATAAAAAAAGTCCACAATACAGCCTCAACTGTCTTGATAGTCGCGTGGTGTTGATTTTCGACGAGTGCCACCGCTCGCAGTTTGGCGATATGCACAAGGTGATTGTAAAAAAATTCAAGCGTTATATGATGTTTGGATTTACAGGAACGCCAATTTTTGCCGAAAACATCGGAGCGTCGCGCAAGACCACCGCCGACCTTTTTGGCGACAAACTGCACACCTACACCATCATCGACGCCATCCGCGACCGTAACGTACTAAAATTTCATATCGACTACATCCGCACAATGCGTATGAAAGACGACGTTAAAGACGAGCAAGTTTGGGGAATCGAAACCAAAGAGGCTCTCCACGACCATCGCCGCATTACCAACAACGTAAGATATGTTTTGGAACATTACGCCGCCAAAACCAAACGCGCCGAAGCCTACGTTATGAGCCGCATACAAAACGTTGAGGAGGTTGTAAAAAGCCGACGCCGCGCCACCGAAGTAAAACAGAAATACCGTGTGGGCGGATTCAACTCCATTTTTGCCGCCGACAGCGTGGAGATGGCAATAGAGTATTACAAAGAATTCAAGCGTCAGCAAGAGGCATTGCCAATAAACAACCGTCTGAAAATCGCCACAATATTCACCTACGGAGCCAACGAGGAGGAGGCTGAAAGTTTCGACGACGACATCATCGACGACACCACCGAATCGCCCGAAAACATTGAGGAACTCAAAACCAAAAGCCCCGCCGCATACGATGCGCTTCTTTCTGCCATCAACGATTATAACAAGATGTTTGGCGTTAACTACTCGCTCAACGGCGACAGTTTTCAAAATTACTACAAAGACGTTTCTTTGCGTGTAAAAAACCGCGAATTGGATATGATAATCGTTGTTGGAATGTTTCTCACGGGTTTCGATGCCAAAACGCTCAACACTCTTTGGGTGGACAAAAACCTGAAAATGCACGGACTTTTGCAGTCGTACAGCCGCACCAACCGCATACTCAACTCCATAAAAAACTGCGGCAACATTGTCAACTTCCGCAATCTCGAAGCCGAAACCAACCGCGCACTCTCGCTCTTTGGCGACAAAAATGCGGCGGGCTATGTAATCCTGCGACCCTTTGCCGACTATTACAACGGCTACACCACCGCCGACGGCAAACATCATCCGGGTTACACCGAAATTGTTGACGAATTGCTCCAAAAGTTTGAGCCTACCGAATCATTTTTCCATACTCTCGATTTAGATGCTAAAAAAGACTTTGTACGACTTTTTGGCGCGTTCCTCAAAATGAACAACCTTCTCTCTATTTTCGACGAGTTTACCGACGATAAAAAGATTATCAAAGTGGGTCAGGTTCAGAATTTTACAAGTATTTACCAAGACCTTCGCGACGAACTCAAAGGCGACCCCAAGGGCGACAACACCAATATCAACGACGACCTTGTGTTTGAAA
>DGIK01000012.1 GCA_002393195.1 Bacteroidales bacterium UBA3824
AAGACAAACTTTTTAACACCAAGAAAATGAAACGAAAACATCTAATTTTTATGCTGTTGGCATTGCTTGGCATCACAACCTTCTCCCAAGGTTGTAGCAAGGACGATGATGATGGCGGAACAGAAGTCGTCAATGGCGGCAGCAACAACAATGATGGCAAGACCACGAATGAGAATGACTCTAACAAAGGCGACAATACCAGCACCAACAATGGTGACAATACTGGCACCAACAATGGTGGCGAGACCAAGACTGACCCCACCGCGCTTGACTGGAAGGTCGAATGGGACTACATCAGCGATGATTTTTTCCCAAGCTGGACTTATATGCAGTTGACGAACAAAAATATGGCTGATTACCCAGAGTGTGTAACCATCTCCATGCCAAAAGACTCAGAAGGTGCACGTATAAAACTCACCGTTGAAGGCAACAAGTTTATGGATCAGACTGTGGTGGAGGAAACTGTTACTGCGGATATGATTAAGAAAGGAGATTTCTCGCCAGATCTTAATTGGAAGGAAGATGCTCTTGTCAATGCCGGCGACCCTGGATTTTTCAATCTGAATGCCGTTCTCGAAATCAACGGTAAAGTTGTTAAGCGATTCAATAAACAAGTTAACTATCGCAGCATTAATGAATGTGTTTTTGCTTGGGTAGGAACAGACGGAAGGAATTCAGATTTTAGGCCACTTTTCTCCATATATGTCAATGAGGATAATCCAAACATAGATAAGATTCTGAAACAATGTCTTGCGCTTGGTAAAAATCGCCAGTTTATTGGAAATCAAGGAACGAAAGATGATGTTCTCAATCAGATGTGGTGGGTTTGGCAGTATTTTTCAATGCGTGGAACTAAATATAGTAGCATTACAACAAATTCGTCTAATAATGTAGTTGAATCGGCAGATGGTACAAAAATCTATAACCAATCCGTAAGATTTTTCGACCAATGCTACAATGAAAAAGGGGCAAACTGCGTTGACGGCAGTTGTATGTTGGCTTCCATATATCGGAAAATAGGGCTTGATGTAGCCTTGGTATTAGTTCCGAAACATTGTTTCTTGGCGGTTCGCCCCAATACCAATGATGTGAAAGGTCAGGAAGATGAAAATATTATTTTCTTGGAAACAACTCTTATGGATAATACTCAAATTAATGGTGTACAATATAATCCTAACAATGCTGATGATAATAGGAAATTGTTTGATTTTGCAATTGACTATGCTGAGTATGAAGTCGAGGATAATGCTAACAAACACGGAATCGATGAAGTTAAAGGTGTATACATTGCTAATGCTCGTGCGCAGGGCTTTAAGCCTATCCAGCGCACACAAGCAATCAATGTTGAGGTACTTGACGCACCAATTGTACTTGATTTCACACCTTCGGTCGATAAAGTAAATTTCAATAAATCGGAGCATAAATATATTGGATATTACAGCAACGAGAACAACGCCTACGACAATACAGATTACAACTACCGTTACACAATCGGTTTCACTTTGACTTATCCTAATGCAGAGTCTATACAAGAGACAGGGTTTATTATTGGCGATGCTTTATTTTTCAATTCTAATGGTGCCGAGGGACAGGGGTGTCTTAGGCGTTGGCAATATCCGCAAAATACTGCATCAAGCACAATGTATTATTATTCAAACAGTACGTCAGCAACTGTTTTCGTACAAGGATATTGCATTGACAAATATGGAAAAGAGCATTGGTCTTCGAAGCAACAAGTCAACTGCGTTTACAGTACATTGGGAACTAAGTAATTGCAATCTCTGACTTCCTCTAAAAAAACTGCCCACAAAATCCGTTTTTTGAATTTTGTGGGCAGTTTTTTTTAGTAAAAGAAGACGGCTTATCCAATCATATCCTCCATCGTCAGCACTCCGATATGCACGGTCGTTTTTCGCAATTCGGGGGTTTGGGCGAGCATATTGTCAACCTTTTCGCGCAATAAATCCTCCTTGTAGCGGGATTCCTGTTTTTTGAGTTCATAGACCCACGTCTCTTTTTTGAGCGGGTCGATGACGATGAGGTCAATCTCGTTTGTGCCTTTTCTGTCCCACCATTTGCCGACGATGTAACGGCCTTGCTCCTGAAATTTTTGCATGAAAAAGCGTTCCATCATCAACCCCGACACTGTGTCGTAATCCCGCGCAATGATTTCAGCAAGCGCGTTGAGAGCCTTGTTTTCAACGAGAGACTGATATTTATAAAAAAATCTAAACCAAAATGTTAGGAAACTGTCATTGAGCGCGTAACGCACCTTTTTGCTGTTTGGCTTGGCGTATATTGGCAGCGATTTTGTGATTATCTTGTAGTAATCCTCCAATTTCACAAGGTACGCGCCGAGGTTGCTGTTGCCGAGTTCCGCCTCAATTTCCGCACGTGTTTTCATGCCTGACGCAATGCACGTGAGTATGGAAAAATAGGTGATGTAATCCGTTCCAAACTCCTCAATCAGAATGTTTTTGCCCTCGTTAATAAAAGGAGAATTTTCTTCCGTGAGGGCGGCGAGCATCTTGTTTCGGCTGGTCTTGCCCTTGTCCAAAAGCAACGAAACATACCACGGCACGCCGCCGGTGATGCTATAAAGTGCAAGCAAATCTTCGGGTGTGCAATCTGGGTTGAAATCCGCAAGTATCTGCCTCAAAACATCGGTGGAAAACGGTTGGAGGGTCATCTGTTGGTCTGCACGACCGAAAAGCGGCTCTTCATAATCCTCAAAAATCTTCTTCATCAATGTAAACACCGAACCGCTGATTATCAAGTTGATATGGCTATCACGTTTATACAAATCCCAATCGCGTTGAATGTCGCCAAAAACCGTTGGATTTACCTTTGCGAAGTTTTGAAACTCGTCGATAATAAGCGTAAAAGGGCGGTCTTTCGACAGTTGCAACACATACCTGAAAATGTCGGAAAAATTGTTGGGCTGCCCCAAGACAGGCACACCAAGTTTGTCCTGAATTTCGCGCACGTAATCGCGGCACAGCAACGCCTCAGCTTTTTTGCCGACAAAAAAATACAGCACCGTTTCGTCGCCGCAATGCAGCGAAAGTTCCGTCTTGCCGATGCGCCTGCGCCCCATCAACACAGTCATTCTCGCCTCGGATTTGCTCTGCCGAAGCACTTCCAACAATGCCTGTTGCTCCTTGTCCCTGTCGTAAAACTTCATAATCAAAAAATAGTAATGGTGATTACAGTAATGGCTATTACTTTTCGGCAAAGGTACAAAGAATGCAGTAATCGACAAAAAAATTTCAAGGCTTTTTTTTGCAAATCAAAAAATAATGCCGACTTTTGCAGTAGGAATCCAGTCGAAACGACTTGTTAAAATAAAAAAATATAAAATGAAACGAAACTTTTTGACAATCATACAGTTGGCTGTGATGGGCATCGCAATATCAACAATGTCGTGCCGCAATGCCAACACTCAATCGGGCGACGCCAACGCTCAGAAAAACGACTCTTTCGAAGTAGCCCAAGTGAACCAAGACCCCAACGTCCCGCAACTCGAACTCCTCCACCCAAAAAGCATCTATATGCTCGGCAAAAATGATTGTGAGGTTTCGTCCAAACAATTCGACCTCAGCGGTTTTGCGCTCTACAACGGCAAAAAAATCTGCATCGCCGACAAGGCTTGGACAACCGACATCTATTACTTCGACACAACGTCAACAGGCGAATTCCTGTTGAGCCTGTGTTCAAAAGGCCCCGCCTACAAGACCAAGGACTGCGACATTGAGGCTGTCGATACCTACAAAGGTCGCCTTGTAGTCTCCGAGGAAATCAACAACATTATATATATGCAGAACGAAAGCGGCGCGTTTGAAATCCTGCCAGCCGACTTCTCAAAGGTTGAATCCGACCTCTCAAAATGGGGCGCATCCAACGCTGGCATCGAGGGCTTTGCCGTTGATAGCGAAAACAATACAATCTACTTCGCAAAGGAGCGCGACCCTCGCCGACTGTTTTCCTACGACATCATCAAAAACGAGTTTCACACCGACTTTGACGACGTTGTGAAGGGCGACGACGGCAATATTTCAGACATGAAATTCGTCGGAGGCTACCTCTATTACCTCGACCGCGCCGAGTGCCTTGTGGTGCGTCTTGACGTGAAAACCAAGGAGAAAACCCAATATTCGTTCCGCCGCTACTCCAACAACGGCAAGGAGCACATCTACACCGCAAAATTTGGAATGGCTGAGGCTCTCCTCATCACCGACGACGCTATTTTCATTGGCATGGACAACAACAACGCCCCCGTCTCAAAATACGGCGAGGAACTCGGACTGAAAGCCGGCAGCAAGTTGCCATCGATTTTCGTTTTCAAACGTCCGGAAGGTTTCTGACCCTACTCCCAGTCAATCACCTTGTTCAACGGCTCGCCGAGGGTGTTCAACGCCTTCAGCGCAATGTCGGAATGTCGGGCGTCGTTCTTGGTGCGGTAAGATAGTTCGAGGCGGCAGAGGAGGCGTTTGACGATGGTGAGAGCGTCGCACGGCGAATAAAACTGTTGTTCGGGCTTCAATTTAATTTCCTGGAGGAAACGGTCGATTTCGGATTTTTCAAACATCACACCCATAGACATAGGATTGATGTAGAACGAGGCGCGACGCTGGTCTTCAGAATATGCAAGGATGAAATTTTTTGGAAGGTTGACTCCATACACGGGCATCCCCAGCTCGTCCGCCAATATCATGTAAATCAGCGCAAGCGACACCGGGTTGCCAACCTTGTTAAGCATCACCTTATAAGGTATGCAGTTTTGAGGATTGTAATAATCATTATTAGTGACGGGACGGAAGCCCATCTGATTGAAAAACACATTGTTAAACATCCTCACCTGTTCCAACGGCGTGAAATTGGCGGGATTGTATGCTGGAAACATCGCCTTGAATGAATCAAGCCCGTCATCAAAAACCTCTCGGTCGAGCGTGAAATCATCCAAACGCGACACAAGCCACGCAATTTGCCTGAGGTCATCAGGCTTTGATGTCCATTGCTCAATCTGTGAGACCACAAGATTATTCTGCAACATCGGCACCAAAGCCTCAAACCTCGACATAAGGAGAGCGCCGCCGTCGCCGGTCGCCTTCGCGTCCTGCCACGCCTTAGTGAGGTCAGGAAGAATATTGGCGCCTTCAGCCAAAATCTTTTTCCTGACCGCCTTATAGACTATCCTGTCGGGGTCGTCCAGCAACCTTATCAGTGCTTCTGTCTCCTTCTGTGTCATTTTTTTATTGTGTCAAGATGTTTACGACATCGCTCACGAGGTCGGGCATTGCGCTGCGGTAGTTCGGCGCAAACTCGAAACAACGCCTGTTTGCAATAACGAGGCAAACCGTCGCCGTATTGTGTCCGAGGAGCTGACCGAGGCCATTGATGGCGGACGACTCCATTTCGTAGTTGTTGATTTTCATGCCCTTATACTCGAACGCTTCAAGTTTGATGTTAATGTCTGGGTCGATGATTGGAAGCCTTACCTCCCTGCCCTGAGGACCATAGAAACCAGGGGCGGAAAGCGTGATGCCTGCGCGGTATTTTGAGAGTTTCTTCACCAATTCCGGCGACGACGGCACAAAATACGGCACGGCGAGTTTGGCGTTGCGGCTTGTGAACTTTATGAACTTTTCTTCGAGTTCGAGGTCACACACCTTGTCCCTGTCGGCGTAGAAATTGAGAAGGCCGTCCAAACCGCCCGCAATAGCCGTCAAAACAGGAGAGCCGGTCGGAATGTCGGGCTGCAAAGAGCCGCAAGTGCCTATCCTGACGAGATTTAACGCCTTATGCTCAGGCTTAACCATACGTGTCTCAAAGTCGATGTTTGCAAGCGCGTCGAGTTCGGTAAGCACAATATCGATGTTGTCAGTACCGATACCAGTCGAAAGGACGCTGATGCGCTTTCCATTTTTTGTGCCGGTGATGGTGCGGAACTCGCGGTTGTGCTTTACAATTTCCTTTGTGTCAAAGTTTTCCGCAACGATGTCCACGCGGTCCTGGTCGCCCACGAGTATCACATTCTCCGCCAATTCTTCCGGCTGGAGGTGCAAGTGGAAAATCGAACCGTCGTCATTCAACATCAGTTCTGAATCTGCAATGGGTTTCATAGTATTTCGATTGTTGTTATTAATGTATGTGTTTTCTTCGTTGCAAATGTACAATCATTTTATTCAAAAACAAAAATTTTTTTGCCCAAAACATTCGGCATTTCCGAAAAAATAACCATATTTGCAGACAAATTAAACACCAATCAAAAATGAAACACTTCATCACAATAATCTTCATGCTACTCCCGCTACTCGCCACGCCGCAGAGCACGGAGTCAAACCAACTTTATGCAAAATCCCTCGAACTCAGCAATGCGGGAAAATACGATGAGGCTATCGTGCTACTGAAAAAGTGCGACTCGCTGGACAAAATCCAACTCGACCCTTCGCATGAAAACTACCATCGTGCTGAATATGGAATTGCAGTCTGCGAAACAGACATCGCCGGACAATATTTTAACGCAAGAGATCTCGACGAAGCCATAAGACACCAAAAAAACTCAGTGGCTATTTTCAAAAGAATCATGGGCGAAGAATCCGACGAATACACCTCAGCATTGAGCAACACTGCCTTCATCTACAACGAGAAGGGCGACTTTGCCGAGGCTATAAGAATCGGAAACATTGTCGCTGAAACCCGCAAAAGATATTTGGGCGAAGATGCCCCCGAATATGCCACCGCGCTCTACAACCTTTCACATTTCTATAGCGATTATGGCAATTACAACAAGTGGATAAGGCTTGTTTCGGAGGCAATGAATATTTACAAAAACAAACTTGGCGAAGAATCCACCGAATATGCCAAGGCACTCGAAGACAAGGCTCTATACAATGTGTATTTAGGCGACAACGTTGAAGCAATCAGGCTCGAAAAAATCGTAATCGAAATCCACAAAAAGGTATCCGGCGAAGTGAGCGAAAACTACACAATCGCTCTCGGCAACCTTGCAAACATGTATGGCATGATAGGCAATTATGACGAGGCAATCAGGCTCGAAACAATCCTCATGACCCTCAATAAGGAAATTTGGGGCGAAGATAATCCTCAATATGCATCTACAGAAAGCACTCTCGCAACTTTGAATCAATGTTTGGGCAAACTACAAGAGGCACTCAGATTACAAAAGCAAGCGACGGAAATCAGCAAAAAATATTATGGAGAATACAACCCACGGTATGCCATGAGTCTCGATGCCCTTGCATGGCGTTACTTCGACGTTGAGGACTACGCCGAGGCTCTCAGGCTCGAAACTACCGTAATGGAAATCTTCAAGAGAAGTTATGGCGAGCGAAACGACATGTATGCGAAATCTCTCACTGCCCTTGCTTTGTTCAATTCTAAACTTGGCAAACATGACGAAGCAATACGGCTTGCAAATACCGGCATGGGAATCATAAACAAATTGAAAATCAGTCCGAATGACCGTGTTGGTGAAATTAAAAAAGTTGCCGACGTACATTTCGCCGCCGGCAAATACGACAAGGCGACAGAGTTATACCAGCAATACTACACGAATGATATTAATTATATCTTGAAAAATTTTGCAACGATGACCACACAGGAGCGCGGAGATTTTTGGCATGATGGAAATGCTGTTTTCAACGACCGTTTACCATACGTCGCCTATAAAATATCATCCTCAGACATCTTTTCAGTCGCCTACAACGGTTTGTTGCTCTCAAAAGGACTTCTCCTTAACGCCGAACTCGAAATCCAAAAACTTATCGAGCAAAGCAATAACAAAGATTTAGAAAACCGATATTACCAACTCAAACAAAACCGAGTAATCCTCGACAGACTCTATCAGACGCCGGAAGACCAAAGGACTGTAAACCCCGAAACATTACAAAAACTGATAGACGACCAGGAACGCGCTCTGATGCAGTCGGTTACGGCTCTCGGCGACTACACGAAAAAACTTTCTATCACATGGCAGGACGTACAACGCAACCTCAATGACAAAGACATTGCGATAGAGTTCATCAACATCAAAGACACCGAAAAACATTGGATATATTCTGCCTTCGTCCTCAAAAAAGGCATGACATCGCCCGAACTTGTAACGCTCTTTGATTCAGATAGTTTGAGACTGTTTGGATATGAAGATTCATGGGAAAACAAGACCAAGGCAGACTACAACACCTCAAAACTCTACGACATGGTATGGACACCATTGTCCAAATACCTCGAAGGCGCGAAAAACGTCTATTTCGCCCCCGCCGGACAGATTCATTCCATAGGCATCGAATACCTGACCGACGCCGACGGCAACCTGTTCGCCGAAAAATACAACGCCTACCGCCTTTCTTCCACACGCGAACTCGCCATGACACGCCCCGCAAACGCCAGCAAAAAAGCCACAACATACGGCGGCATCAAATACGATTTTTCAGCGGACGACTGGCAGAAACAACATGACGAAGAAAACGCGGAACAAAGGGGATTCCGCGACATCCCACAGTTGCCCGACAATCTTCGCGGAGGCGGCATGGCATACCTCGAAGGCACAAAAAAGGAATCCGAATCAATAGCCTCACTACTTAGAAGAGCGCAATATGACGTGAGCGCAATATCCGACAAAGACGCCACCGAAGAATCCTTCAAAGCCCTGTCCGGCTCAAAAATGAAAATCCTTCATATCGGCACCCACGGTTTCTATCAGAGCGAGGGCGACATGGAGAACGCCGGCTATAATTTCTACACATCATCCGCCAATCAAAGCGAAGAAGACCGCTCCATGAGTTGCAGCGGGTTGCTGTTCGCCGGTGCAAACTCCGCACTCTCCCCGCGCCGCATCATCGAAATTCCCAAAGGCGCAGAAGACGGCATATTGACGGCAAAAGAAATTTCACGCTTGGATTTCCAGGGACTTGACATGGTGATATTGTCCGCATGTCAGACCGGGCTTGGCAAAATCACCGGCGAAGGCGTATTCGGACTTCAACGCGGCTTCAAAAAAGCGGGCGCACAGACAATCATCATGAGCCTATGGAGCGTAGCCGACGAATCCACGGAACTCCTCATGACCCAATTTTTCAAGAGCCTCACCGCCGGACATTCAAAACGCGCCGCCTTCCTCACAGCCGTACAAGCCGTCCGTGAAAAATACCCCAACCCGCTGTACTGGGCGGCATTTGTGATGGTCGATGGGTTATAATCAAAAAAAACACGAAAACCACAGAAATATTCATTCCGTGATTTTCGTGTTTTTTGTTGTTAATTACAATTGTTGTTAATTGCAATTATAATTTAAAACTGTGATCCTCGGCGTACCCGTCGAAATCAAAATAAAAAAGACTTGCGCCGCGTTTGCTCGTCGTCTTGTCTATTTCGCCGGTGGTAACAATGTGGTTTTCCTCAGTGAGTTTTTTCCTGAAATTGCGCTTGTCCAAAATCTCGCCGTAGATGGTCTCGTATAGGACTTGGAGTTGAGTGAGCGTGAATCTTTCGGGAATCAGATAGAATGCAATCGGATTCCACGAAAGTTTCTCCTGCAAAATCTTGTGTGCTTTCTCAATCATAATGTTGTGGTCGCCATAGAGCGGTGGCAGGTTTGTAATCTCCACCCATTGCGCTTGAAACTTTTTTTTCAAGTCCTCGTCGTATTCCGAAGCCTGAATCAGTGCAAAATAACAGATTGACACCACCCTTTCGCCCGGGTCGCGGTCCACATTTCCAAACGCGCCGACCTGTTCGATGTAGAAATCTTCAAGCCCGGTGAGTTCCTTGACGGTGCGTTTTGCGGCATTATCAACGCTCTCGTCGTCATCGACGAAACCGCCCATAAGCGACAGTTCACCTTTGCCGGGCTGCAAGTCCCTCGGACGTATCAAGACGTGGAGTTTGTTGTCAAAATACCCGAAAATGATGCAGTCGGTGGAAACGTAGAATTTTGGATGCTCTTGATAGTAACTCATTTCATTAATTCATAATTCATAATGCATAATTCATAATTGCCATCCGGCGGACGCCCGATTATGCATTATGAATTATGCATTATGCATTAATTATTTTACCACAAAGAGAGATACAGGAATGTCAGCAATGCGATTACGACAGCCGCGCCGATATTGAAGGTCTTGTCGGTCTTGAAGATGTCGAGGTCGATTGCAACGAGTTTCTTGTCCTGAACCGTGTCGAGGGCGTTAGAGCGGAGGTAGTAGCCGATGGTGAACATCAATGCTGCAAAGAACGCCATTGCGCCTTCCATGCCGTAGATGTGGAGAGTTTCGGAGAAGAAGCTTGCAACAAACAGCGCAAACGATACGCCGCCAATGACAAACATAATCTTGCTCCAGAAGAGTTGGGTCTTCACGTCGTCAGCCGACAATTCGGTGGCAGCCTCGGTGTCCTTGTTGCGGAGCGAGAGCCATACAAAGAGGATTACCAACGTGATGAATACCACGCCAGAGCGTACCAAGAACGGCAT
>DGIK01000028.1 GCA_002393195.1 Bacteroidales bacterium UBA3824
GTGTCTTTTGGGGCGTGTTTATGCTTGTGGCGTTGTTGGGCGGCGGACAGGGTATGAAACAGATGCTCAACAGCAATTTTGCGGGCTTTGCGACCAATTCGGCAATGATGTTTTCTCATCAAACCACAAAACCCTACAAAGGCTTCCGCAAAGGCCGTTGGTGGAGTATGGAAATCAATGACATTCAACGCCTTAAAACCAATGTCAGCGAACTCGACGTCGTAACCCCGATGCTGTTTGCAAGCGGCGGCAATGCCATCTACAACGACCGCAAAGCCGAGGTTGGAATCACCGGCAACGCTCCCGACTATCGTTTCATCACGGGTCCAAAAATGCGTTTCGGGCGTTACATCAACAATGTTGATATGCTCCAAAAACGCAAAGTGTGCGTCATCGGCAAAAAGACTTATCAAGAACTTTTCCCCGACGGCAGCGACCCTTGCGGCAAACGTATTGAGGTCAACGGTATTCATTATCAGATAGTTGGCGTTGATTGGAACGTTACAGGCGGCATATCGTTTGGCAGTGCGCCCGGCACTAATATGATAGTACCGATTACCGTGATGCAACAAATTATGCACCGTGGCAACCGCGTTGATATGATAGCCGTAACAGCCAAAAAAGGCGTTGTTATGAGCGATATAATCCCCAAAATGCGCGAAACAATGGCACGCGCCCACTCTTTTGACCCCACTGACAATCAGGCAGTTGAGGTGATGAACACCGAAGTCCTGTTCCAAATGATTGAAGGAATGTTTACGGGTGTCAACATAATGATAATTATGGTGGGCATCGGAACATTGTTGGCGGGCGCAATCGGCGTCAGCAACATTATGATGGTAACGGTCAAGGAACGCACCACGGAAATTGGCATCCGCCGCGCAATTGGAGCGACGCCGCGAATAATTCTCGGTCAGATAATTGGCGAAAGCATCGTCCTGACTTTGGTTGCGGGAATGTGCGGAATAATTTTCGCGGTGCTGATACTTCAAGGAATGGAAAGTATGCCGACGGAACGCCCCGCGCATTTCCAAATTGGATTTTGGACGGCTGTCGCCACAGCAATCGGCGTAAGCATCGTCGGCGTCCTGGCTGGCCTCGCCCCCGCCCTCCGCGCAATGGCAATCAAGCCCGTGGACGCAATGCGAGAAGAATGATGGACTTCTCACCGAATGAAACAAATATAACTAATTTTTTTGACAAATAAATTATAATTCAACAAGTTGAACTATAATTTTACGAATTTAACAAATTAAGATTCATTAGTTTAATTGGCTGTTGCTTGCAACATTTGTTCAAAAATAAAAATTGGTTTGATTGGTTAAATTCGGTGATAAAAAATAATTAAGTTGTAAACAATTAAAACACAATTATAAAAATGAAAAAATTTATTATCATAGCAATTTTAGTGCTTATCTTCATAGGAACGTTTGTTTTCCTGTGGGGAAAATCGCAGCCAGAAGTGATTGAATACGAAGAAGTTCATCCATCAATCGGCACTGTCAGCAAATCAACAATCGTTACCGGCAAGATTGAGCCGAGGAACGAAGTAAACGTGAAACCACAGATTTCGGGCATCATCACCGAAATCCTCAAAGAACCCGGACACAAGGTTGCCAAGGGCGATGTGATTGCAAAAATCACCGTAATTCCCGACATGGGTCAACTCTCGAGCGCAGAGAGCCGCGTGCGCCTTGCTGAAATCAACCTCAAACAGGTGGAAACCGATTTCAAACGCGACGAAAACCTTTACAAACAGCAACTTATCTCCGCCAACGAGTATGAAAAATCGGCTCAGCAACTCAAACAGGCTCGCGAGGAAAAATCCGCCGCCGAGGACGCTTTACAGGTTGTCAAGGAAGGTTTTTCAAAGACTAATGCAAGCGCGTCGAGCACTTTGATACGCTCCACAATTTCGGGCGTCATTTTGGATATTCCCGTCAAGGTTGGCAATTCTGTCATCAATTCCAACTCCTTCAACGACGGCACCACAATCGCCACAATCGCCAATATGAACGACCTGATTTTCAGGGGCAACATCGATGAAACCGAGGTAGGACAAATCGTGGAAGGTATGCCGATGAAGATAACGATTGGCGCGTTGCAGGACTCGCAGTTTGACGCGGTTTTGGAATACATTTCACCCAAGGCAACCGAAAGCAACGGCGCAAACCAGTTTGAAATCAAGGCTGCAATGCGTGTAAAAGACGACAGCAAAATCCGTTCTGGATACAGCGCAAACGCCGAAATTGTACTTGCAAAAGTTGAAAACGTGGTCGTAGTTCCCGAAAGCGTCTTGGAGTTTGAAGGCGACAGCACATTTGTCCTCATTCCCGACGGCACCACCACTGACGGCACAAAAAATTACACCCGCAAAAGCGTCTCCACCGGCCTCTCCGACGGCGTAAACATCGAAGTAAAATCCGGCATCGACACCACCGCAACCGTCCGTGGCTCACAGATAATCAAGGAAGAATAATTTAATTTTTTACAACGAATTAAACGAATTAAACAAATATAAAAAAAGAAATTCGTTCCATTCGTTTAATTCGTTGTTAAAAATCAAAAACTATCAGCAATGAAAAGAGTTATAACCATCATATTTTCAGCGGTTTTGATGACGACAACCGCCACTGCGCAGACCCGTGAATGGACGTTGCAGGAGTGCACGAATTACGCCGTTGAAAACAACCTTTCGGTAAAGCGCACCGAAGACAACCTCCACCGTCAGGAAATCCAATTGAACTCCGCCCAAAACGCCTATTTGCCGAGCGTCAATGCGAGTGTGGATCAGAATTTTTCGTTTGGTCGCGGTCTTACAGCCGACAACACTTATTCAAACACCAACACACGTTCCACATCGTTCAGCCTGGGGGCAAGCGTCAATTTGTTCAATGGTTTTCAGACCAAAAACAATGTGGAACTCAGCAAACTTAATCTTGCCGCATCAACCGCCGACCTCGAAAAGGCTAAAAATGACATCCGTATTCAGGTTGCGCAATCATACGTGCAAATCCTTTACGATATGGAAATTGAGGACGTTGCCCGCCGTCAGATTTCGATTGATTCGGCGCAAGTGGCACGTTTGGAGGCGTTTGTAAACAACGGCAAGGCGTCCGAGGCTGAACTTTCGCAGCAACGTGCATCCCTTGCAAACAGCACCCTGACGCTCACGCAAGCCATCAACAACAAAAAACTCGCGCTCCTGACCCTCGCCCAAATTTTGGAACTGCCCAACGCCGACGATTTTGCAATTGTGCGCCCCGACACTTCTTCAATGCGCCCCGAACCAATCGTAATGCCCAACGACTCAGCAAGTTCCATCAATTACCAAAGGCCTGAGATTTTGGCGGAGGAAATCCGTCTTGAAGCCACTGAATACAACCTGAAAATTGCCAAAGGTCAAGCATTGCCGACGCTGAATTTGAGCGCGGGAATGGGTACGAATTATTACAATTCGAGCAATGGTTTTAAGGTTGAATCGTTTGGCAAACAACTTGACAACAATTTCAGCCAATATGTTGGTCTCAACCTTAACATCCCGATTTTCAACCGTTTCCAAGTCCGTAACAACATCCGCGACGTCCGCATTCAGCAATATTCTCAACAGCACAACCTCGACCTCGCTCGCAAAAACTTGTACAAGGAAATTCAGCAAGTAACCCTCAACGCCGAAAATGCCACGGCGAAAGTTGCCGCCGCCCGCGAAGCCGTCCGCAATTCCGAGACCGCCTTCCGCCTCGCCCAAGCGAAGTATGAAAACGGCAAATCAACAATCACCGAGTTCAACGAATCCAAAAACTCCTTCCTAAAATCCCAATCCGACCTCGCCCAAGCCATCTACGAAAATATGTACAACACAATGTTGCTCAGATGGTATCAAGGGGAAGAAATGGGTTGGTAAAAGAGAAAAATAAGTTGCCACATCACCCATTTTTAGGGGCAATGTGGCAACTTTTTGTATGCAATAAGTTGCCACATTAACACATTTTAACTATGATGTGGCAAATAATATGGGGAAATAATTTGCCACACTAAAAGATTTGGATTAAATTTGTGCCGTACTAATAATCAAGAAAATGGCAGAATTAATTGGCAGAAAAAACGAAATCAAAGAGTTTAAGCACATTTATAACTCGTCAAAAGCCGAATTTGTGGTTGTTTACGGACGCAGACGTGTTGGCAAGACCTTCATTGTCAACCATTTGTATTCGTCGCAAATGTGTTTTTACCATACAGGGCTTTCGCCGATAGAAAAGGAAAACAACACCAAGAAACAACTGCAAAATTTTGCATTTTCGCTTGCAAGTTATGGGCTCAAAATTGATTCCACACCCGAAAATTGGCTCGAAGCATTTGAACTTTTGAAACAGCTGATTGCAAGCAAAACTGTTGCAAAAGGCAGGCGTCGCATCATTTTTATCGACGAAATGCCTTGGCTCGACACTCCCAAATCGGGGTTCATTACAGGCTTCGAACACTTTTGGAACGGTTGGGCTGCCAATCAAAGCGACATTATGCTTATAGTTTGTGGCTCTGCAACATCTTGGATTTCAGACAATTTAGTTAACAATCACGGCGGTTTGTACAATCGTGTCACGCGAGAAATCAATCTGAAACCTTTTTCACTTTCGGAGTGCAAGGAGTATTATAAAAAACACAACATCAATTTTGACCGATACGACCAAATCCAATCGTATATGATTTTAGGCGGCATTCCATACTATTTGGATATGTTGTCGCCCGAAAAAAGCCTTGCTCAAAACATTGACAATCTGTTCTTTAAGAAGAATGCAAAACTTAGGTTGGAATACGACAGATTGTTTTCGTCGGTATTCGTCAACTCCGACACTTACAAAAAAGTTGTAGGCGTGCTCAAAGAAAAACGCATCGGTTTTACGCGCAAAGAAATTTCCCAAAAAACATCCATACCATACGGAGGCGGCTTGTCAAAAATGCTTAATGTATTGGAAACCAACGATTTAATAATTTCGTATATTCCTTTTGGAATGACCAAGAAAGATACAATGTACAAACTGATTGACCCATATTGTCTTTTTTACAACTTTTTTGCGTCGGAAACCAAAAACGAAAACTTTTTTTCTGACAACGTTAATACAACCAAACTTAACGCATGGCGGGGCTATGCCTTTGAGGATTTTTGTTTTTCACAAACCGAAAAAATCAAAAATGCGCTTGGCATCAGCGCGGTGCAGACGTCGATTGCGCCGTTTATCAAAAAAGGCGATTCGGAAGACGACGGCACACAGATAGATATGGTAATCGACCGAGCCGACAGGGTGATTCACCTCTGCGAAATCAAATTCTACACCGACGATTTCACTCTCACGAAATCATACCTCAAAGAATTGCGGCACAAAATAACAGTTTTGTCGGAAACAGTGCAAAAACGTCTGAAATTTGCACCCAACATCCGCCTGACGCTTATAACAACATTCGGTCTCAAAACAAACGAGTATAGCGGCAATTTTCAAAACGTTGTCACCATCGAAGACTTGTAGACTATATATGCAACAGGTACAACACAATGTTGCTCAGATGGTACCAAGGCGAAGAAATGGGGTGGTAATTATATGAAAACAAAATCGGCTGCCAATTACGACAGCCGATAATCGTTTTCATTCGCTTTTCATCACCCAATCCACAATGTTTTTTTCGGTGCTTGAAAAACTTACGCCGACTTTGATGATTTTTCGGTTGTCCATTGCAAAGCGTCCGGCGTAGTTTTTTATGTTGATTTGGTTGAGGGCGGTTTGGGCGTCTTGGTCTATCTTGAACTCAAAAATGTAAACATAATCATTGTTGATGAGGATGCTGTCGGCGCGACCTTTTGAAAAATGTGCCTCACTGACGATAAATTCTCCCAGAATAGTGAAAACCAAGTATATAACATTCTGAAAATCACGTTCTATAAGTTTCACGCTTTTGTCGTTGGCGTATGGAATGGCGCAAAACAACGCCTTGAAACGCTCGATGGCGCTTTCGATGTCGCATTTGCGAAAATCTTCCTTAAATTTTGTGTATTCCAATCCGTCGGGGTTGGCGTCATTGATGTAAAACTCTTTGGCGAGCGAATTGAAAAAACTCATTTCCACTTCATAATCAGGGAATCCGAGGGTGTATGTACGGAAATTTTTTTCGTATGATTTGATGGTAAGATAGCCCGTATAATACAACAGCGGAATAAGTTCGGTCTTGAACTCATCATCCTTGTAGTTTTTGAGTTCGTCTTTGCCATATTCAACGTCGCAGCGCAGGGTTTTGATGTCAAAGTTTGAGTTTTTGATGCGCTTCATCAAAAT
>DGIK01000098.1 GCA_002393195.1 Bacteroidales bacterium UBA3824
TTGAAATAATTGAGATCCCACATTATCGACTGCCTGTCGAACCTTTCACGCGGATAGCATTTTGAAAAGTCGATGTATTTTGCGCCAATTACTTGGAATTTAGGTAGTTGGGCGATTACTTTTTTATACAATTCAATCGTGAAATTGTCAGGCGACCCGTCGTTTATGCGGTGTTTTTCGAGAATGTCGAAAAGCGTGTCGCCCTCAATGAAGGATTGGAGATACCACTTTGAATCGTCGCTTACCGCCAACACTTTCGGCACAGGCAACTGCGCATCATTCAACGAGTTAGCAAATGAAATGAATGCATTATTTTCGCGGACTTCATAGCCGTGTGTGCCGATTATGGTCTTGCCGGCGACTTCAATCTTGAAATACTCGCGGCTCGACCCCGACAGCGGCAATTTTTCTATATGTGTGGGCTGCATGCCAAAGTGCTTGACACACAGAGCCTCCAATTGTTCTGTATTGTTGATTTTTGCCATAATTCTTTTATATTACTTCCAAAGCCTCAGCTTTTATCCAACCGACGCGACCGTCGGAAAGGCGGATTTCAACCCAATCGAGCGACTTGTCTTTCACGGAAACTTTCAGGCCTTCGTGGATGCGGAAAAGGTCGGTGCCGGAGTCGTCGGGCGAACTTTTGGCGGTTACTACTACATCGGTGATTATTGCGTCGGAGGTTGAGTTGATGATGTTGTCGGTGTAGAATCCCATGACTAACGATATGATACTCAGCACAATAAACACAAACCCAAACGAGAAGGCAAGTTTGCGAAGATTGAGCCTGTCACTGAAAAAATATAATAGGAACAATCCCAACCCTATGCCCAAAAACACAAGCGTAAACACTGCCCAACCGCTAAGTCCGACGCCCTTGCCAATCATTTCAGTGATGGCGGCAAAATTGGTGGCGGGGATGTCTTTCAGATTGTCTTGGAGGTGAGTGTTGGCGAGTTTGAGGTTGTTTTTGGCATCCTCAAATTCGTCGTCCTGCTTGATGGCGCGTTCGTAATTGAGGATGGCGCGGGTGTAGTTGCCCTGCTTGTAATAGGCGTTGGCGAGGTTGTAACTGAGTTCCGGCGCGGCAAAACCCTGAGCCACAATCTGTTCGTAGAGTTCGGCGGCGAGTGGGTAGTCCTTGTTGGTGTAGGCGTCGTTGGCTTTTTGGAACAATGCGTCTTCATCCTCGTTCTGCGCGGTAGCCGTGATGCAGGTAAGTATCGTTAACGCTATGATTATCAATCGTTTCATCATCATTGTAATTAAAGTTGGTGATATGATTTTAAGCCTTGATTGAGGTTTCCATTAGCTCTATCGCTTCGGCAGCCATCGCGTAAACCTCGTTGAGGGGATGCGCTGCGGATTCGGGGGCGTAATGCTCGTACTCGCAGGTGTCCAAAGTGTCTATAAACTTCTGAACCACAGCGGAATCAATCTGTTTTTCAGTGAGTTTTTCCTGAACGTTGTCGCGGCTGAGTTCGGCGCGGGGGATTGCGAGTTTGTCGCTCAGATAGCCCCAAAGCGCGTTGAGGACTTCGGCGTAAAATTCGTCCTTCTTGTTTTGCTCAATGTACGTGTTGGCGAGTTTGAGGCGTTTGCGCGAAGTCTTGCCGGCGCGACGGTTTTTCATTCCGATGACGTTGGCATTGTTCTTTATCTGCTGCTGACGAACTATCAACACTACGCCAAAAATCACAATCAGGAACGCAAAAATCATCCAAAACTTGAAGGAATTGAAGAACTTGCTGTTGCCGTTAGTAAACTTGACGCCGCTCTGCTTGATGAACCTGATGTCGGAGCCGAGGTCTTCGATGTCGGTCTTGGAGATTACGGTGCTTGCTACACTGTTGGGGTCGCGCTCGCCGCTAACGTTTAGTACAAGTTCCTTGGAAGTGGCTGTCTTATAAGATTTTGTGGCGGGGTCAAAGTAATGAAACTTCACAGGCGGTATTGTGAACGAGCCTGACTGCCTTGCAATTGCCACAATAGAAAACACCTTGTTGCCCGAAAGACCCTTCTCGTTGGCGTTGACATTTTCGGTGCTTTTGGGTTCAAACTGCTCGAAAGCCGACGGCAAGTCAATTTTCGGTGCTTCAAAGAGTTGGAAGTTGCCCGAACCCGTGACGGTAATCTTGATTGTGAGAGGCTCGTCGAGTTTGAGGTCAGTCTTGTCGGTGCTTGCCGCTACGGTGAAACTGCCCACCGCGCCGCCAAATCCGTCGGGCTTGCCATCTGTGGGCAACGGCTTTACTTTGATGGTCTTAGCCTTGCTCTTGGCGACTGCCTTTGCCTGTCGGAATCCAAAACCGTCAGAAACGATGCAGTCGATGGAATATGGGTCGATGGTGAGGTTGCCGGATTTTTGGGGGAAGAGCACTTTTTTCTGCAACGGCGAGTAGAGGTAAGCCTTGTTGTTGATGGTCTTGCGGGAGAAACTGATGCTCGACGGATTTTGTATTACCTTCGACCAAAAACCGTTGCCGTTTGGGAAGGTTGGATTGTCTAACCCAACGATGTCGTATCGCGAATACAACGAAGCAGTCATTATAATCTGCTCGCCGACGTATGCCTCCAACTTGTTGACTGTCAGGTCTATGAAAACATTTTCATTGGATGATGGTGTGCCGCCATTATTGCCGTTGCCACCATTATTATTGCCTGCCGACGCGCTGCCGCTGCCGTCGTCAACCACCTCTATCGTTACGGAATTGGAATTGTAGATGGTGCCGGCAAGGCTGCCCTTGACCGCCGGAATGGTGTATTTGCCCGGCTTGTCGGCCATTACAGTATATATGTACGAAACACTTACAGAACTTACACCGTTGATAAACGACATATTGGAACTCTGCATCCTGCCCATCACTTGCATACCTTCAAAGGTAGGCGAGCCAAGGCGGACATCCTGATTGTTGGCGGAGACCTCCACTCTGAACGGCTGACCTGCATTGACCGTGGACGGAGCCGTGAGAGTAATCTCCACTTTCTGCGCCACTGAGGTAGCAGCCGCTATCATCATTAACGTGAAACTGAAAAATAGTTTGTACATAATATCTTGTTTTCTTAGTTGCGTGTTATTAAGTTCAACATTTTCAGGCGTTTCGCTATGCTACCAATTCTTGTCGTGGGCTTTGGGACGGTATGAGTCCTGATTGTCCTTGACCTTCTTTTGGGTCTGCGAATCCGCCTTGTTGATGGCTTCGAGCAGTCGGTCGGCGTCCTCCTTGGAGATGCCCATAAGAGCCGCCGCCTCTTCGCTGTCGGGCGTTCCGTCGTTGTCGGAATCGAGGTCGCGGTAGTCGGGAGTGCCGTCGCCGTCGGTGTCCTGCGGCTGCTGAGGGTTCTTGCCCGCCTCCACGCTGTCGGGTACGCCGTCGTTGTCGGAGTCGTTGTCCTTGTAATCCGGCACGCCGTCGCCATCGGTGTCGCGGGGATTGTCAGGATTGTCGCCCTTCTCCACGTTGTCGGGTATGCCGTCGCCGTCGCTGTCCTGATTTTCAGGGTTTTGAGGCTGATTCTCGTCCTGATTCTGCTGCTGTTGCTGATTCTGTTTGTCTTGGTTTTGGTCTTGATTCTGCTGCTGTTGATTTTTCATATCCTGCAACTGGTCAAGCAACGTCTTGACATACAGATAATTGTATTTGCAACGCTTGTCATCGGGATTGTTGCGCAGCGAGTTTTTGTAGTATTCGAGAGCCTCCTTGCCAAGTTTGATAGCCTCGTCAAGTTTGTTGCCCTTGATTGCCGCCTCGCAAAGCCCAAGTTGCGAATTGCCCAAATTGTAGTAACATTCCGCAAGTTTCTTGCTGTCGGTTTGCGACTTGGCGAGAGCAGCAAATTTTTCCTTAGCCCTGTCGTACTTGCCCTGCCTGTAAAAAGCGTCGCCGAGGTTGAATGCCGCCTCGTATGACGACTGATTCTCGTTGAAGGCCTTTTGGTACGAATTTTCCGCCTGGTCGTAATGCCCATCGCGGTACTGACCATTGCCCTCACGTATGTAGGGTTTTTCTGTCTGCGCTGTCGCCACCAATGTAGCGGCGCATATTGCCGATGTCAGAATTATCTTAATCATTCGCAAATGTAGCGGTTTTTGGTTTTAATTAATGTGAAAAATATTCAAATTATTACAAATTGTCGTCCTTCCGCTCAAAAAGCCCCATCTTGCGTATCCAACGGTTTTTGCGTTTGAGGACGAAACACGCTGTAACAAAGAGTATTAGCGAAAACAATGCCGGTACTACGAATTTTTCGTCAAATTCGGCGTACTGCACGATTTCGCCTTTTTTCATCTTGGAAATCTCGTTGTAAACCGTCGGGAAGCCCGAATTGCTGTTGGACGCCTTTACGTAGATGCCGCCGCCCGCCTGTGCAATCTTTTGGAGCGAGGTCTCGTCGAGTTTGGTCATCACAATCTCGCCAGAGCGGTCTTTGATGAAATCCTTGCTGCCTTCCTTGATGGGAATCGGAGCACCGCGCACGTCGCCGACGCCAATTGTATGCACCACGATGCCCTTTTCGGCGCAGAGTTTGGCGATTTGAATTGGGTCGGGCTCGGGTTCGTGATTCTCGCCGTCAGATACAAGGATTATAGCCTTGCTGAGGTTGTCGTCAAAATTAAAAGACTTGATAGCCAGGTTCATAGCCGCGCCGAGCGCAGTGCCCTGCTCCGAAATCATATCGCAACTTACCGACTGTATGAATATGTCTGTCGCCTTCAAGTCTGTAGTCATCGGCACTTGGACAAACGCCGAACCCGCAAAGATTATCAGTCCCACGCGGTCGGAGGAGAGTTTGCGGACGAGGTTTGAGATGGCGTTTTTGGTGCTTTCGAGGCGGCTCGGATACATGTCGGTGGCGCGCATCGAATTGCTTATGTCCAATAGTATCATAATTTCGTTGCCCTGTGAGGTGGTCTCTTTGAGTTTGGAGCCTACACGGGGACGTGCCACGGCTACTATCAGCAATGCAATAGCCATTGCCGCAAGTACCGCCCTGATGATTGGGCGCGAGGTGCTTGTCTCAGGGGACAAGGCTTTGAGTGTCTTGATGTTGCCTATCTTCTGCAACGCCTTGCGACGGCGGCGCAAATACAGCAAAAATCCCAACGCCATCACCGGCAACAGCAACAGCAAGTAGAGGTATTCTATGTTAGCAAACTGTACGTCAAACATTTTTGTTTTATTTTTTATCCACCCGCACATACGCTTGTATGTACGAGGTTATTGAAATACCGTTTTCCAAACGGCTATAATTAATTTCGTATTATAAGGGGTCGCTTCGCGAGAAATCTTTCAAATCTTTTCAAA
>DGIK01000096.1 GCA_002393195.1 Bacteroidales bacterium UBA3824
ATGAGAAATTAGGAATTAGAAATGAAGGCAATGCCGACAACCAAATTTCTAATTCCACATTTCAAATTTCTAATTCAAAAATAATCCACGGCGACAATCTTGAAGCCCTCAAAGCCCTTCTGCCCGAATACGAAGGTCGCATCAAATGTATCTACATCGACCCTCCGTATAATACTGGCAACGAAAATTGGGTTTACAACGATAATGTCAATAGTCCCAAAATCCGCAAATGGCTTGGTCAGGTGGTTGGTAAAGAATCCGAAGACCTCAGCCGCCACGACAAATGGCTTTGTATGATGTATCCGCGTCTCGTCCTTCTCCAAAAACTTTTGAGCGACGACGGCGCAATTTTCATTTCTATCGACGACAATGAACAGGCTAATTTGAAGTTGATTTGCGATGAGATTTTTGGGGCAAATAATTTTGTGGGCGAATGGTTTTGGTATAAATCCGCAACACCGCCAAATTTATCATATAAAATAAAGAAAAATTTGGAATACATTTTTTGTTACGAAAAAAATAAATCTAATCAAAAATATTTTGGTGTTCAGAAGGTTAGTAAAAGCGATGACCCAATCACGAAACCTCAAAATTCGTTTAAAATCCTTACTTTCGCACCCAATACAATTAATTTCAAAAATGTTTCTGATGGAGTTATCCCTGCGGGCGTTTATGGAACCGCAAAGTTCCCCAATAAACTATTGAATGATGTTGAAATTAGAAATGGAAAAAACGTTAATGAGGTTTCTTTTGAAAATCGTTTTATATGGATACAAGAGACTTTGAATGAACAGATTAGAAAAGGTACTGTTATTAATTGTTCAAAGCAATTGGTACTATCATACAAAAAAAGCAATTATGATCCCGAAGTGCCGCCTAATTTGATTGATGATTCTGTTAATGTTTCAACAACGGAAGAAGCTGGAAAATTGGTCGATTATATTTTTAATCAGAATAAAGTTTTTGATTTTCCCAAACCTCCGTCGTTGGTGGAATATCTAATCAATTTCCTTTGCGACAAAGACTCCATCATCCTCGATTCCTTTGCCGGTTCGGGAACAACTGCCCACGCTGTTCTCAACCTTAACAAAGCCGACGGCGGCAACCGAAAATTCATTCTTGTGGAAATGGAAGATTATGCCGAAACTATTACGGCTGAGCGTGTTAAAAGGGTGATTGATGGTTACGGCGATACCGAAGGCACAGGCGGAAGTTTTGATTTTTACGAACTTGGAGAACCCGTTTTTGATGCCGACGGTAATCTCAACGAAAACATTGGAACCGAAAAAATCCGCGAATATATTTGGTATTCGGAAATTGGAGTGCAGGCGGCTCGCCTGCCAAATATCGCGGACGATGCAAATTGTAGGGACGCGGCGCGCCACGTCCCTACTGACCACGACGCATCCCCATACCTATTGGGCAATCACCTCTGCACTGCGTATTATTTCTATTACGAAAAAGACCAAATCACCACGCTCGACAAGGCGTTTCTCAACACCATCACGCAAAGGGCGGAGCAATACGTTATCTATGCCGACAATTGTTTGCTGTCGGCAGATTTTATGCAGGCTAACCACATTATTTTCAAAAAGATACCACGCGACATTAAAAAATTGTAGTTATGGAACTGAAACCCTATCAACAACAGATATTAGACGATTTGCAGCGTTTTATGCAATATGTGCAGGAGACCAAAAACATTCAGGATGCGTTCCATAAGTTTTGGTTTGAGCATCCGCGCACTGGTCTTACACCGTTTCCGGGCGAGGCGGTGGAGCCGTACAAAGACAATGTTAAAAATGCTCCTCACGTGTGTATCAAAGTGCCTACGGGCGGCGGCAAAACTTTTATTGCGTCGGCGGCGTTAGGTACGATTTTCAATAATTTTGATGACAACCATTTTAAAACAGTGGTTTGGCTCGTGCCGTCGATTACCATTTTGGAACAGACGTTGAAAAACCTTCGCAACAAAAATCATCCGTACAGAAACCGCATCGATGTAGATTTTCAAAACCGTGTTGAAGTGCTCGACAAATCGCAAGCCTTGCAGGGCGCGGGATTTTCGTTGCAGGTTGTAAAAGAAAACCTTTGTATCATAGTGATGAGTTTCGACAGCCTCCGCGCCCGCAAAAAGGAAGACCGTAAGGTTTATCAAGAAAACGGCAATTTGCTTTCGTTCCAGTCAATTGTTGGTACTGACGAAAACGGCGACCCCGATTTGCAATTGATGCGCGTTTTGCAGGCGTTGAATCCCGTTGTGATTGTTGACGAAAGCCACAACGCCGAAACCGAACTCAGCGTAGAGATGTTGCAAAACTTGAATCCGAGTTTTATCCTCGACCTCACAGCCACGCCGCGCAAAAATAGCAACATCATTAGTTTTACCGACGCCTACGAACTCAAAAAGGAGTGTATGGTAAAATTGCCTGTTATTGTTCATAACCATCAGACCAAAAACGATGTAATAAATTCGGCGTTGGAATTGCAGCGCAATTTGGAGCGCGATGCCAAAAACTCGCAAAAAGAAGGTGGCAAATATATCCGCCCGATTGTGTTGTTTCAGGCGCAGCCACGCACCGGCGAGGAGAATATCACCTACGAAAAAATCAAACAGACGCTCCTCGACCTCAAAATCCCCGAAGAGCAAATCCGCATCAAGACTGCCGACCGCAACGAAATCAAAGACGAGGATTTGCTGTCGCCATCTTGCCCTGTTCGTTATATCATCACTGTCAACGCCTTGAAAGAGGGTTGGGATTGTCCGTTTGCCTACATACTTGCATCGCTTGCCGACCGTTCGTCGTCGGTGGATGTAGAACAGATTCTTGGGCGCGTGCTGCGTATGCCGTGGGTTAGCAAAAACCAAAATCCAATGCTCAATATGAGTTATGTGCTCACATCGTCGGCGAAGTTTTTGGATACGCTCGACAATATCGTCAAGGGGTTGAATCGTGCGGGTTTCAG
>DGIK01000168.1 GCA_002393195.1 Bacteroidales bacterium UBA3824
CCCGCCTTGTTGGTTTCCTCCTTCACGATTGGGCCGTCTGGTGGATTGAGGAAGTTGATGTAAAATTTGCCGTTGGGCGAGTGGAAGGTCTTGTCAGATTTTTTCTTGCCACTATCGTCGGTAGTGGTTGTTGTGGTGGTGTTACCATTCTCGTCGGTGGTGGTAGTGGTGGTGGTAGTCGTGGAGTTGTTGTTGGTCTTCTTGTTCTGGTAAGTGGTCTCCATGCAGCTTCCCAGCATCACTGCGCCGCACAATGCGGCTACAAAAAACAATCGTTTCATAGTATTAAAAATTTTATTGGTTTTTTCTTTGCAAATATAAGCAAAAATCTAAAAAAATAGTTTACTTTGCACTCAAATTAAAAAAAAACATTTCTTTTGCCATTTTTCTTGTGGTATGAAATTTGCGCAAAGGTAATTTAGACAGAAAATTAAGTTCAACCCAACAATAACAAGACATACAAGCCATGAAAAAAATTGTAAGGATATTTATAATGGCGTTTGTGCTGTTGCTCACCTGCAACACACTCGGCGCCAAAGACATCGATTCTACTAAAATTGCCGTTGGCGAAATCAATGGTCCCGAACTCATCGACGACCGCGAGCCGGAGCCTCCTGTATTTTGGTATTTTATCCGCATACGCCTCGACGGCAAAAAACGCGAGATAGAAATCACCGGTGGCGGCGGCAAAATTTCCTCCGGCACCAAAAAGGCGTTCTCCAAGGCTGTTTGGTGGGGCATCGCACACCGTCAGATGGCGGTAGGTCCGTTCTACAGCGAGGCTGAAGCTCTGAACTCCAAAATCTATTATAAGAAAAATCGCGACAAAATCAACGAACTCCCACAAGCCACCGCGCCAAGCACGATGCACTGGTTTGAGGTGCAGCTTACAGAATTGAAAAGGCTCAATAGCTTTGAGTTTACGCACAGTCCGGCGGCGGTGTCGAGCGGCTCTGCCGAAACTTTCACTGACGCATTGTACGAGGGTCTTACCTTCCAGCGTCTTTCTATCGGCCCCTTCTGGGACTACACCCAGGCTGAGGAGGCTAAGACCATCTACCGTCTCAATGAGTAAACGAAATGGCTGTTACTGGTCTATATTTCGGCTCTTTTAACCCAATTCACAACGGGCATCTGATGCTCGCCAATTACCTCGTGGAAAATTCGGGACTGGATGCGCTGTGGTTTGTCATCAGCCCCCAAAACCCTTTCAAGACCAAGGAATCGCTCTTGCCCGATTATCAGCGGCTCGAACTTGTGAACCGTGCCATTGAGGGCTACAAAAAATTTGCGGCTTGCGACATCGAATTTTCGATGCCCAAGCCGTCTTATACTATTGATACGCTCACTTATTTGGGCGAAAAATATCCCAAGCGCGAATTTGCCCTCATAATGGGCACCGACAATCTCGACCGCCTCGACCGCTGGAAGAATTACGAGCAGATAATCAACAATCACAAGATAATCGTATTCCCCCGCAACGGCTCCGACGGCGGCGCATTGCGCTCTCATCCCAATGTTAAAATAGTTGATACGCCTATAATAGAAGTGTCCAGCACCTTCATCCGCGAATCCATCCGCAACGGCAAGGACGTGAGGTTCTTTATGCCGGAGAAGGTTTTTGAGTATGTGGACGAGATGAATTTTTGGCGGAAGTAGCAAGACCGCAGCGCCGACGACCTTGGCTTCCATTGCGCCATGATTCGCGTAGGTAGTCCGAGCGGTGTATCCGGCAAGAAAAAATAAGAGTAAAGATTAGAGATTAAAGTTTTAAGATTAAAAAATCCGCGTTGTCTGAAAAGATGACGCGGATTTTTTGTTGTAAATGTATATGATTAAATAAAATTGCTGTATCGAAAAAAATGAGGTAAATATTTTTCTGCAATTGAAAAACATTTTTTAACTTTGCCTGTACAAAATACAGGCGTTTGCTAACGCTTTGCTATGACGCTTCGAGAACTTCGCAAATTCTTAACTA
Source organism: Bacteroidales bacterium UBA3824 (assembly GCA_002393195.1). Classification (GTDB taxonomy): domain Bacteria; phylum Bacteroidota; class Bacteroidia; order Bacteroidales; family UBA3824; genus UBA3824. The sequence goes on from DGIK01000168.1 coordinate 1,979, forward strand.
ACTGTCAGATACAAAGCAACAGCGGATGTCCCTATGCGGATAAGTTATGTACTTTTTCCGTGCCGTAGCCGTATCACAGCGGCTACGGTTACGTGTTTGTATATAATAAAACGTGGGGCTTCGCGTTGCTCGTTCAGACAGTTAGGGCAATGCGAAGGCCTTCGAAGCGTGGACGGGTAATGGGTTCCACGCTTTTTTATTATGAACGGCATATTAAAGTACATACAAGACAACAACGAAGAAAACATAACTTGCTATTCGTCAAGGAAATTCTCGTTGGACGAAAATATAAAGGACACCGTAGGTGAAAACTCCGACGCTGACATCACGCCACAGTCGGAGCGTGGCGTTGTCGCAGAGGACGACCCACCGCAAGGTGAAACGGTAACAATTCCCGACAAATACATCAAAAATAAAAAACATCCGTGGTTTAAATTTTTTCTTGACGGCTCTCGGCACGTCTATAAGGTGGACGATATGACAATCGGAGAAAAAATTTATCCTGTCCTCGCTGGTCAGTATATCGTTGGTTGTTGCCGTAGAGATGATAGGGACACATTAAAAAAAGAAAAACTTACATCGAAAATTGTTCTCTCGCTGCCAAAATGTTTTTATACGAAACGAGGCAAAGCCGAAGATTTTGCAGCGGATTACTGCAACAAACTCAACGAATACCTGAGAACAGAAAACAAGTTTTTCGCCTCTCATCCTGATATACAAGTTGATAAAATCGTTTTTTACGACATTGACAAACTCGACGAGCAAGACCAAAACAAATACCGTAACAGTGGCATTTCAAAAATTCAAAACGAGATGACCGACGAGGAGCAACGGATGGTTTCACGCCTTTGCAAAGAGAAAAAACTCAACGACGACAATTGGTTGATTAAAGATGGGTCATTGCAATACAACCCTCGATTTTCAAATATGGAGAGGTCAGATTTTAACGCTATGCGCACTAATTATCAAAGAGTTGTAGGCGTTTCAAAATCTTTCAAACCTGATTTGCTCAAAAACTCCAAAGGCGAGAAAATGGCACTGTCAATCATCAAACTTGAACCTTTTACACGTACTAAGGCATACGTCTATAAATCGGCGCAGTCTGACGGTCAGAAATTTGCAATTTGGTATCTGCGTCTCAGGAAAAGCGATTTTAAAGAAACACCTTTTTCTGACATCGTAAAGTGTGAAATGGTCTTGATGGACGAAAACGACAAATTGTCGTCAGACGATATTAATTCAATAAGTGCGAATTTAATACAGGAAGCGTATCCCGTTTGTTACGGCAAAGACGCACGTTGGGCAAACCATCTTTACCCCGTGTATCTTACCGAAACATTCTGCAAATCAAATTATTTAAGCGACAACATCTTTTTAAGTCTGTTTTAACTATGGGAGAAAGAGTAATAGGCAAAGTTTCAGCAACGGAAAAAAATCCTTCCACGACGGAAGAATTTTACTTTTGGACTGACAAGAGAGAAATCCTCAGCCCTTTCGACATCGTGAAGGTAGAGCATTTTGACAAGTCGGTTACATACGGCGTTATCGAGGAAATCAACCACGTAACCGATGCTCCAGGACATTTTACAAGTTATATTTCGAGCGATTTTGGCGATACCTCAGCCGAAATTGGAAATATGAATCGATTGGGCATCAACTACATAAAGGCTCGTGTGGTGTCAAATACCCACAACACCTACACTCCATTGCTCAACGGCAGTCAGGTAATGATATGCAGTGCAGCCGACATTCAGAATGCTCTTGGACTTAATGAGGTCAAGAATCCTATCGTTTGCGGTTATTTGCAAATGTACAAAGGCGAAGAGAGTCAAAAAGTAAAAGTAACTCTCAACGGTAATTTTCTAATTGGACCCGAAGGCGCACACTTAAACGTTTCAGGCATTTCGGGCTTGGCGGCAAAGACCTCTTATTCGATGTTTTTGCTCAATGCTATCCAACAGAAATTTGGCGAAGACGTTGCAATGATTTTTTTCAACGTCAAGGGCAGGGATTTGTTGGCGATTGACGAGCCTAATGATAGTCTTTCCAATGAAGACAAGTCTATTTACAAAACACTGGATTTGCAACCAGAAACATTCAAAAACGTTTTGTACTATTACCCGTACAACAACGAAACATCAAACAAAGTTTTGACCAATGCAACTCCCAACGATGTTGTAAAACAACAGACTGAGGGCAAGGCTTTCGCGTACAAATTCAAGTGCGAAAACTATCTCGACAAAATCGACTTGCTTTTGGCAAACGAGGACGATTCAACGGGAACAATGGAAAGTTGTGTCAACTTCATTGTTAACGAGCAAGGCAATTTCAAAAACATAAAAACTTGGAATAGCCTGATTGATACTGTGAAAGCCTATGCAAATGCAGCGGCGACAGGACAGAAAAACGAAATCCTTCCGTCATCGTGGAAAAAATTTCTGCGCCTTATCAACAAAACCGTTGACCAACAGGGAGTTTTTCAAGACAATTTTACACCCGGCAAAGACAAAGATTTGACCGAGGTAATCAATTCGGAACTCAAAGGAGGACAGGTGATGGTGGTTGACATTACAAAACTCGACGACAACACGCAGAGTTTTGTTTTTGGCAGCGTAGCACGTGCAGTTTGGGAAATGAAATTCAGCACCGAGCGTAACAACATTCCAAAGAAGGTGATAATCTTCGTTGACGAACTGAACAAATACGCCTCGTCAGACACCCCGAAAAACTCACCTGTCTTGCACCAACTTTTGGACATTACCGAAAGGGGTCGTTCCTTGGGCATCGTATTGTTTTCGGTAGAGCAATTCCGCAGCGCAATCCACGACCGTGTAAAAGGCAACTGTGCAACGCATTGCTACGGTCGCACCAACGCCATCGAGATTTCCAAAGCCGACTACAAGTACATCCCCAACGTCTATAAAAATATGATGACGCGACTCCCTGCGGGCGAGTACATCATCTCAAATCCCGCCTTGCGGTCGCTTGTCAATGTGAAATTTCCGTACAACACTTACAAACAATTTCCTAACGGCTAAAAAGAAAAATGGCACATCAGACAAAAATAGGCAAGCATTTGATTGAAATGCTGATGTTCAATCTTTATGCTGACAACCGCGTAATATACCGAGAGTATGTTCAAAATTCCTCGGATTCAATACATTTGGCAATCAAGCAAGGTATTTTGACACCCGAAGATGCCCATATTACCGTCCATATCGAAATGGGTAAAATATCCATTGAGGACAACGGTACGGGAATATCTGTAAACGATTCCGAAAGAATCCTAAAAGACATTGCCAACTCACAAAAAGACGAAAGTCAGGCGGGGCGTTTTGGAATCGGACGTCTGTCTGGCGGCGGCTACTGTAGGACACTCATCTTTGAAACCTCACTGAAAGGCGAGGACAAAAAGTCGATATTACATTTTAATGTCGATAATATCCGGCAGATAATCAATGATCCTGACAATCAACCGTCAGCATCTGAAATTATCGATGAAAACACAACTTTTCGTGTTGAAAACGAAGATGCCAACCTTCATTATTTCAAAGTAACGCTAAAAGGCATTTTGCCTGAATATGCCAACATAATTTGCAATGAGCAACTTGTGACCGACTATCTTAGGGAAGTTGCGCCTATTAAATTTGAGGCGTCGTTCAAGCATAACATTTTGGACTGTGAAATCGACAACGACGAAAATGCGGACGTCAGGGATTATTACAACAATCTCGATTGTATCACTCTGACTGTCAACAACAAACTTGACATCCGCAAGCCATACAAAAGCAAAATTCAAAGCGCAAAAAACGACAAAATCGAACACGTGCGTTTTTTTGTAATTAAAGACGCTCAATATGGTGATTTAGCGTGGGGATGGGCAGGAATAACTCCATTTTCGGAAGTTATCAAAGAGCCTGACGACAATGCTGTTGTCGGATTCAGACTGCGTCTGCACAATATTCTGATTGGCACTAAAAACCATTTTGACGAACAACGTGTTTTCAAACAATCGCGCAGCAACAAATATTTTGTTGGCGAAGTACACGTCATCAACAAGAACATAAAACCAACTCCTCAGCGCGATGATTTGGCACCTTCAAAAGAAACAATTTGTTTCTACGATGGAATACGAAAATTGTTTTGCGATGAATTTGAACGTATCTACCAATCCGCCAACAACTTAAAAGTTGCGCTAAACAAATTCAATGAAGGTAAAATTAGCATTGACGAATTACGCGAAGAATACTCAAAGAAAAACAACAATCAATTCAAAAATCTCTTGGGCTACAAATACCTGTTGGATATTTACAACCCTAAATTCGAGGAGATTTTCGCCAAAATTGCACCAAAGCCCGAAGTGCCTAAACCGCAACCGCCACAAACTCCTCAAATAGACGTGCAACAACCACCGCTGCCGTCCGAACAGCCGCAGACAGATTCTCCTGAACCGCCACAACCTCCGCAGCCCGAAACAACGCAGCCTGACCTGCCGCGTCAGAATCAGCCCGAATCGCCAAAAACCGATGACAAAAAGTTGGAAAAATTGGAGAATCGAATTGGTGTGTCCAAGACGGCTGTCGTGGAAGAAATATTGAAAATTATCGATAAAAACTTCCAAAGTAACAAGAAAAAAGAAACTGTTGCAAATACTGCAAAAAAAATTAAAGCAATAATTCTCAGAGAATTAGGCAGGAAAAAATGAAAAAAGTTTTGCTCATAGAGCCGGATTACAACAACAAATTTCCGCCCGTCGGTCTTATGAAAATTGCAACTTATTACCGCAATCTTGGTGGTTGGGAGGTGCATTTTTACAAGGGCGACTTGAACCTTTTTGTTGCGGAAAGGTTGGCGGACGGTTTGATAGAAGATTTAGACCGCACCGAAAAATGTATCAAAGGTGATTGGCTGTTTTGCAAAAAACAGTTGGTCAACTATATACGGTATCGAAAGGCGGATTTTTTGAAGGATTTGAATCTCGAAAAATACGAAAAATCCATAGAAATTCAGAGGCTCATTGTAGATGCAAAAGATACTTTTTATAAGCGAACTTGGAAAAAAGAATGGGACAGAGTTGGTGTTACAACATTGTTTACATTCTATTGGAAACAGACTGTCGAAACCGTTATGTTTGCCAAGGATTATTTAGTAAAAAATCCTGACAATCTGATGGTTGGCGGCGTATTGGCATCCATTCAGCCAAAAGAATTGGCTGATGCAACAGGTCTTAAAATGCACGTTCACGGACAACCGGGCGGCATCCATACAGGAATTTTGCGCCCCGGCGATTTGGACGAAAGCGACACGCAACCAATTGACGAATTGGAACTTGACTATTCAATTTTGGACGAAATAGATTACAAGTATCCAATGTCAAACGCATATTACCGCTACACCACAAGGGGCTGCGTCAACAAATGCGCTTTTTGTGCAGTACCGACATTAGAACCTGATTATCAAGAATATATACCTTTAAAAGAACGTCTTGACCGTGTAAAACAACTTTACGGAGAACAAAAAGATTTGCTGTTAATGGATAACAACGTCTTGGCATCCAATGACTATGAAAAAATAATTAAAGAAATCATTGACTGTGGATTTCAAAAAGGCGCGAAATTCGTTGCGCCCGATTACCTTGCCATCGCTATCCGAAATCTTAATGACGGAATCAATGACCGTGCATACACAAAAAAATCATGGCGGCTGATTCTTGATTTTTATGACAAACTAAAAAACTCGTCGGAAGTCTATAAAATATTGGATGCCCATAATATGTTTTATGACTATCCGCCTCGTAAAAACGACATTATATCCGCCTACGAAAAAATCAAAGATATTTATGAAAAACACAAGGTTATAAGCAAAGGTGTTTTACGTTTTGTGGATTTCAACCAAGGTATGGATGCTCGTCTGTTTACTCCCGAAAAAGCGGAACTATTGTCGAAAATAGCCATACGACCCGTCCGAATCGCCTTCGACGACATAAAAACCGAAAAAAAATATAAAGCTGCAATTGAAATGTGCGCAAAAGTGGGAATCCGCGATTTTTCAAATTATTTGCTATACAATTTCAAGGACAAACCCGTCGATTTGTACAATAGGCTAAAAATAAATGTTGAATTATGTGAGGATTGGAACGTCAATATTTATTCATTTCCAATGAAGTTCCATCCGATACGCAAAACTGCGGATATGGACGATGATTATTCGCACAACCGTGACTACATCGGCAAGCATTGGAATAGAAAATTTATCCGTGCCGTTCAAGCCGTCCTCAATAGTACAAAAGGCAAAATTGGCAGAGGAAAAGAATTTTTTGAAAAGGCCTTCGGCAAGGATGAGGATGAATTTATGAAAATACTCTATATGCCTGAAACAATGATTATTTACCGATTCTTTTTTGAATGGCTTGGCACAGACGAAGCACATTGTGCAGCAAAGGAAATGTCAGGCAACGACGAAATATGTGAATTTTCGGTTCAGGCTTGGTGGGACTCTTTTTCGCAATGTCAAGACAATAATTTAAAAGCCGTTATCGAGACTGGCAGTTTTGTCGACGAATATTCCGAAAAACTGTTGAATTTTTATACAAAAAACCGCAAAGACATTACGGAAAAAGATTCATTGCTTTGGAAATTGAAGGAATATTATGAACGGGCGCATAATGTTAAAAAGGCACATTATCACAAAAGCATAGAGTAGCACATCGCTAATCCTGTAACTCATTGAATAATTCCTCTATTGGTCGTGCCTGTATTTTGTCCTCTTTCAAAAGTTTAAGACCTTTGAAACCCTCTGTAAGACTATATTCGGAAGTGTCGCCGCGTTGATATATCTGTTTGTGTCATTTAATCCATAGCGAGAGCATTTTGGAGAGCAACCCAAAGAGCAATTTTAGAGCAAAATTATGTGAGTTTTGTTAATTCTGCAAATGTGGAGATGGTTATTAAATAGGGTTGAAAAAATATTAACTCACTTAAAGACAAACAGATAACAAAAAAGACCGCTTTAAAGGCGGTCTTTTGGTCGGAGTAGTGCGACTCGAACGCACGACCACTTGCACCCCATGCAAGTACGCTAGCCAACTGCGCTATACCCCGATTGCTTGGTGTCATCCTTTTCAAATGACGATGCAAAGGTAAACACCTTTTGCGAATTAAAAAAATCTTTTTGAAACTTTTTTTCTAAAAATTTGCATTTATGTATCTTTCAACGTCTAACGCGGCTCTGCATCCGCTTCCCGCAGCCACTACTGCCTGACGATAGACGGGGTCGGCACAGTCGCCGGC
>DGIK01000219.1:0-26505 GCA_002393195.1 Bacteroidales bacterium UBA3824
TCAAAGAGTGTATTCATCACTGATGCTGTTTTGGTTAACTGCTTGCAAATATAAACAAAATTCCTGATATGTCACCTCAATCCCTGAATTTATTGATGCAATCAATATAGGCCTCGACGGAAGCCGTCACGATATCGGTGTTGGCTCCGAAACCATAATAGACGCCGCCATTATACTCCACCTGCATGTGCACTTTTCCCACATCGTTGGAACCTTTGGAAATGGCCTGTATGGTGAATTCCTTGAGCGTCATCTTCTTCAGGATGATTTTCTTAAGCGCGTTGATGGCCGCATCGACAGGACCGTTGCCCGTGGAAGCCGCCTCGAACTTCTGGTTGCTGATGTCGAGACCGATGCTGGCCACGCTCCTGACGCCCATGCCGGTGGTCACTTGCAGGTAATCGAGCCTGACGGCATGGGTCTCGGCGGTGTCGGCCCCGGCGAGCATCAGCACGTCGGCGTCGTTGACCTCCTTTTTCTGGTCGGCCAGGCGGAGGAATTTCTGGTAGATCTTGTCGATCCGCTTCTCGTCGTCCACATTCACGCCCAGCACACTGAGCCGGTATTTCAGCGCGGCGCGCCCCGAGCGTGCCGTCAGCACGATGGAGTTGTCGTCGAGCCCCACATCCTTGGGATCCATGATCTCATAGGTGGATGCATCCTTGAGCACACCGTCCTGGTGGATGCCGCTGGAATGGGCGAACGCGTTCCGCCCCACGACGGCCTTGTTGGGCTGGACGGGCATGTTCATCAGTCCCGACACCATGCGGCTGGTCGGATAGATCATGGTCGTATTGATATTGGTGTCGATATTCAATGCCTTGTGGCATTTGAGGATCATGACGATCTCCTCGAGCGAGGTATTGCCGGCGCGCTCGCCGATGCCGTTGATAGTTACCTCCACCTGACGCGCTCCGTTGAGTACGCCCGCCATTGTGTTGGCTGTCGCCATGCCGAGGTCGTTGTGGCAGTGAGTGGAGATTATCGCCTTGTCGATGTTTGGCACGTGGTCGTAGAGATACTTGATTTTTGCGCCGTAGTCCATGGGCAGGCAGTAGCCGTTGGTGTCGGGAATGTTGACAACAGTGGCGCCAGCCTTGATGACAGCCTCCACGACACGTGCGAGGTAGTCGTTGTCGGTGCGTCCCGCGTCCTCGGCGTAAAATTCGACGTCGTTGACGTACTTGCGGGCGTATTGCACGGCGTGGATGGCACGTTCGATGATTTCCTCGCGGTTGGAATTGAACTTGTATTTGATGTGCGAATCCGACGTGCCGATGCCGGTGTGGATGCGGCGGCGTTCCATTGGGATGCCTTGAAGCGCTTCGTTAGCTACATCAATGTCTTTTTCCACAGCCCTCGTAAGGGCGCAGATGATGGGTCGTGTGGTCGCTTTGCCGATTTCTACTACCGACTTGAAGTCGCCCGGGCTCGAAATCGGGAATCCCGCCTCGATGATGTCAACTCCAAGCAGTTCCAACTGCTTAGCCACCTGAATCTTTTCCACGGTGTTGAGCTGGCAGCCGGGCACCTGCTCGCCGTCGCGGAGGGTGGTGTCGAAGATATAGACTCTGTTGTTGTCCATAGTTTTTTGTGTATATTATGTGTTGTTTGTTACAAATCAAATAAGCCCTTCCCCGTCAAATAGTTTAGCCTTTTGATGGGGAAGGGCTTTGTTGTTGCCGTTGTCGTCGGTTTTGATTCCGCGTCGCCTGCATACGACAGTCCTCCCCTCACGCAATAAGCGCGAGGAGGATAATGGGGAGTATGTGGTGAGCGGGTGTTGTCATTTTGTGTTGTTAAAGTTTTTGTTTTTTTATTGCAACGGGGCAAAGATACATAAAATAATTGTTTTTGCAAGCGTTTGGGGATTAAGTTTATATTAAAAACTTTAATTTTCCGCCAATAAGTCCGCCAAGCACACCCTATCGGCTATTGCCGTGACGTCGCGGCGGATGCGGTCTGCGATGGTGTAGTTGAAGGTGTCGTAGTCAAACTTGTCCATATTTGGTATCTGTAGAGCCATGTTGATGATTTTTGGACCGAAGAATATAGCGAAATTCTTATCGCCTACGAATGCCGACACCTTGTCGGCGATGGCAAGGATGCGGGGGAGGTTACATTTGTCCAAATCTTTTTGGGCGTTGTAGAACAATGTGTATTGCGATATTTTTTGGCGGCATTTGAGTTTCTTGACGTTGAGCATTGAGCTTTTTGCTATTATCATATTGTTGGCAAAAGCGGTGCGTCCTTCCATGTCCGCAGTGTAAAATTCGCAGGTTAAGAGTTCTTTCGTGCTTTTGCCTACTTTGTCGGCAATAAACGTTTCGTTAGATATCACTTTGGTCTCGTCGGTATGGATTATCAGCTCGTCCTCGCTTTCGGTTTCGATGTCGCCGTGTATGAAGAATTCCAGCAGATTGCCCCATGGCGTGGAGAGTGTGGGTGACGAGTTGAAGTTTTTTACTTTTTTGATGGATTTGATTGCCGTATTAATATAGTTTTTGTATCGTGAACTGAATATGTAATTGATTATTTTGTGTACAATTACGCCTCCTATTAGGACAATCCACCACGGAAACATCGAAAGACACTTCAACACCAGACACACAAAAATAATTTGCGAAATCACCTTACAGATGATTGTTATCGAGAAATTGGTGTCGTTGTCCTTGATGAATTTTTCGACGTCGAAGCCATCCAAAGCGTCCTCTTTATTCTTGGTGGGCGGCGGAGTGGTCGATTGGGTTTGCGGCGGAATGTATGGCGGCGGCGTTATGTTTTGCGTCGGAGCTATTTTTCGCGGTTCGTATGGCGGCGGTGTTTCGGTTTCTGTTTCAGTCTCTGTTTGGGTTTCTGTTTGGGTTTCTGTTTCGTTTTCGGTCTCATTGACAACTATCGAATCATAGTCAAAATCAGGATTGTCAACTTCGACATCTTTGTAGGGTTCAGGCTCCGGCACAGGTTCAGGCTCAAACAAGTTGTCATAATCGTGCGTCGGCACTGGTTCAGGCTCATACGCCGGCTTGTGGGGCGTTGGGGCTTGTTCATTAGGTTGCTCCAATGCCTCAGATTGCCTGAAAAGTTCTTCAAGTTCGTCTGACTTGCTGCTGTTTTTATTGTTGTTGTCGTCGCCCCAAAAAACGTCTTTATTGGAACGGCGCGAATAGTCGTTTCGTGCCATAGTTGTCGTAGTTTCTTATTTTGTAAGTATTTCTGCTATTTTAATGCGCTGTGTGAATAGATTGACAATGTTCTTGACCTTTTCTTTGGCTGACCCAAATCCAATACCGCCTTTATTTTGGTTTGGATCTGTTACTATCAGATGCAACGCCCCCGAATCGTAAAACAGCGCGAAGTTTTTGTCCTTCAAATGTTCCGACAGCCTGTCCATAAGGCGTGTTACGTGTTCGAGGTCGCTGTCGTTTTTTTCTTCGTTAAGGTAATAGAATCGGTATTTGCCGTCCACGTAAAGATTTGGCTTGATGACAAGCATCGGGCCTTTGCATACCAAAATGCCGTCGGCGTATGGATTGGGCATTGTGTAGTCGTGACATTCGCAGAAAAATATGTCGTTGAAGTGCGGATGCTTGTATGAACCAGTAACAAAATATGCGTGCGTTTTTGTCGCATACACCACGTTGTCGCCCATTTTGATACCCGTCAGTTCTGTGGTGCTGTAATCGCAACTTTCTGCTGAACGCCGGTTTAACTTAAATATCTGCTTGTAGATTGGCAGGATACCCCGCCCGCTTGACGATTCTGAATATTTCTCTATTACCTTAAAATCGGCTATGATGCTGTTGATGATGTCGGTTTCTTTGCGTGCGGTATTGGCATATATAATGCCTGCAAAACTAATGGCGGCAATGATTAAGGAAAATGTATAAACTTGTACTGAATGTTCTTGTGCAGCCGCCGCCACAAATAAAGACAATCCCAATGCTATCAAAGACAGTTTGGATATTGTTTTGGCGGAGGAGAATTTTTCGATGTCGTTTTGGTATTTTCGGAGTATGGAATCGGCATCCGGCAGCCCATCGTCTGAGGCTGTCGGCGGCTCTGGCACGTTATTTTGCTCTGCTGCCAATTCCTGCTCCGTGAGGTTGCTGTCGTCGTGGCTGTCACGTATGTCGCTGTCGTCGTGGTAATTGCCGTCGCCAAAATCAATCACTTTTGACGAGCGGCGCGAATAGTCGTTTGCTGCCATAGTGTCGTTATTTTTTTTGACGCTGCAATTTAGCAAAAAAATCTTCATCCGCCAAAATTTTTTGCAACTATATAGGGGAGCAATTAAAAAAGAGAGCCCGAAAGGAACTTCCGAACTCTCTCTAAAACCAAAAATTAACCTAAAACAAACTAATTAACCTAACAAAACTATGAAAATAAAAAATGATTATTTCCATATCAAATATTTAGTTTCCGTTGATTGGAAATATATTTTTTTGAGTTTCCAAAATGGAATGCGTTTCACAACGCATTCCAATACAAATAACAACCTAAAATCAAACTATTAACTCAAAAATTTTTCACATTCAAGTTTCTAATCAACATGAATTGTATTCCTTCTTTATCTTGATGCAAAGATAGGTGATTGTTTCTATTCGTGCAAATTTTTTTGCAACTTTTTTTTGATGAAAATCGTTATTTAACACAACTTAATATCTGTCAAAAAAAATGTTTATTTTTCGGTGGGTATGTGTATATTTTTCTTAACTTTGTGCTATTATTAACCAATCAATTTTATTAATGTAATGAAACGATTTTGTCTGCTATTCCTGATGCTTGCCGTAGGCATCGCCGCCACGGCTCAGGACAGCGATTTTTACAAGCAACTCGCCGCTTTGCCCGGTGTCAGCGACATCACGGTGCTCAATAGTCGCTTTTACAAGGAGAAGTATCAACTATTTATCACTCAGGAAGTTGACCACGGCAATCCAGCCGCCGGTAAGTTCAAGCAGCGTGTCATCGTCGGGCTCAAAGGTCTCGACCGTCCCACGGTGATGGTTACGGAGGGTTACAGCGCAGATTACGCCACACGTTCGTATTATCAGGAGGAGCTCTCGGAGTTGATGAACGCCAATGTCGTGTTCTGTGAGCACCGCTATTTCCGCGAATCCACGCCCGACCCCTGCAAATGGGAGTATATGACAGTTGCCAACGAAAACGACGACCTCCACAACATCCGCCAGACGTTGGGCAAGGTGTTCACCAAGAAGTGGGTGTCAACGGGCATCTCCAAGGGCGGCAGCACCTGCACGTATTACCGTGCGGCGTACCCCGACGATGTGGACGCTTCGGTGGCTTACGTTGCGCCGATAAGCCGCGCATTGGAGGATGGTCGCCACGAAAAATTCCTCAACAAAAAGGTCGGCACCAAGGAAGACCGTGAGAAGATGAAGGCACTCCAAGCCGAATTTATGCGCCGCAAGCCCAAGTTGCTGAATATGTTGGATACATTCTGCAACAATCGCAATTACCATTTCAACCTTCCTATCGACCAAATCTACGATTACGAGGTATTGGAACTCGAATTTTCGATGTGGCAGTGGGGACATTCTATCAACACCGCGCCCAAGAATTACGACAACGACATCAAGTGGTTTAGATTCTTGGTTGACGAGGTAGGTCCCGACTATTTCACCTGTCCGAGTTCTTATTTGCCGTTCTATTATCAGGCGATGCGCGAACTTGGTTATTATGGCTACGACACGCGCCGTCTCGGCAAGGAAAATCGCTCAATCCCCACCGCCGAAAATTACTTGAAGGCCGTGATGGTGCCAGCCGATATGCGCGATGTCAAATTCGACAACACCGCCTACAAGACTACCTGCAAATTCTTGAAGAAGAACGACCCGACACACCTTTTTATATATGGAGAAAACGACCCGTGGACTTCCTCCGGCGTTGCGCATTGGCTCAATTGCAAGAAGAAGTCCAATATGAAGGTCTATGTCCAGAAAGGCGGTTCGCACCTCGCCCGCATCAAGACTCTATCCGAGAGTCAGCAAGCGGAAGTGCGCGGCAAACTGAAAAACTGGGTGGGGTATTAATGCATTATGCATTGATTTTTTGAGTCCTTTCCCTCAGATATGCTTTTTCATCCTCATCGAGGTACGGCGACAATGTTTGGAATACGCGCTCGTTGTATTCGTTTACAAATTTCAATTGTGCCTCGGTGAGAATTTCGCGTACTATTGGCCTTGTGTCGATGTGGCAGAGGGTCAATACGTCAAACTTGTTGAAGCCTTTGTATTCTGACTTGACTACCTGCACGATGTTTTCGGTGCGGATGCCGTATTCGTTTTCGATGTAGATGCCCGGCTCGTCGGTAACAATCATTCCCGGCACGAGTGCAACGGTATTGTGTACAGACGAAATGCGGTGAGGCCCTTCGTGACAATTGAGGCAATATCCCACGCCGTGTCCCGTGCCGTGCTGGAAGTCCTTGCCGTATTTCCAAAGGTTGATTCTTGCCAGCAAATCCAACTGCGAGCCCGTGGTGCCTTCCGGGAAAATTGCGGTTGCAAGTTCTATATGTCCCTGCAACACAAGGGTATAATCGAGCGCAAACTTGTCGGAAAATCTTCCGTCCTTCGTAGTGGCGATGGTGCGGGTGATGTCCGTTGTCCCTTCGTAATATTGTCCGCCCGAATCCACGAGATAGACGCCGTTGCCATCAACAGGGATGTCGCTCTCGTCGGTAGGCGCGTAGTGTGGCATTGCGGCGTGTCCGTTGAAAGCCGATATGCAGCCAAAACTCTCCGAAATGAACCCTTTGCCCTTCTTGCGCTCTTCCAAAAGCATCTTGGCAAGCGACATTTCGGTAAGCGGTTCATTATTAGCGAGTTTTTGCTCCAATTTGTAGAAGAATCGTTCCATTGCAACGCCGTCGGTTATCAACGCCTGACGTATGTTGCGGAGTTCTGTCTCATTCTTGATGGCCTTTGCCTGTTGTACGGGGCTGGGCGCGTCGGTGATTTTGCATTTGGGGTTTACGTTGCTGACAATAAACGAATTGGCGGATTTGTGGTCGATGCGGACGGTGGCGTTGTCGGGGAGTTGACGGAGATAATTGTAAACATCGTCGTACTTCTGCACGGCAACCCCGCTCTTGTCGAGGTGCGCCTTGATATTGCTGTTGATGCGTCCGTCGTGTACAAACAATACGGCGTCTTTTTCGCCTACAACCATAAACGCCCTGAACAACGGGCAGAAGTCGATGTCGGCGGCGCGGAGGTTGAGCAGCCAAGCCACTTCGTCGAGCCTTGTAATCACCTGATATGCAGAGCCGTTTTCCTTGCGGAGGTTGGCAATTTTGGCGGAGGCGGATAGTCCGGCGTATTGGTCGTCGAGGATGTAAATTTCCGAAAACGACGGTTCTGGACGGTCTGTCCAGAATGTCGCCGTAAGATCCACCGAATTGTCCACGGTGATGCCCTTGGCGGAGAGCAGTGATTTTATTTTTTGATATGTCTTGTCTGTTACTAATTGACCATCAACGCCTACACGGTCGCCCTTTTGGAGATGTTCGGCGAGGTAGTTGGCGAATGACTGCTCTTTGGCGTTGCCTTCGGTCTTCATAAGCGTTACCTCTGTGCCTTTGAGTTCCATCTCGCCCGAAATGTAGAATCGTCCGTCGGTCCAGACTCCCGCAAAGTCCTGTGTAACAACCACTGTGGCGTTTTCGCCGGTGAAGCCTGTCAACGCCGCCGCGATGTGGTATTCGCGGGGGATGTATTCGTCGTTGTGCGGGTCGGTATTGAAAATAATGTACGCTGCAATGCCTTGTTTTGACATCGCGGCGCGGAGATTACTGAGTTTTTGGTTCATTATGTTCAGTATTTATAATAGTTTCTTTTCGTAGGATTTGTCAAAATCGATGTAAGTGTCCTTCACCATTCGCTTGAAGTAGGTATTGAGCCTAAGGTAAGAGATGATGAAATTGGCGAAATATACAGTCCAAATTATCAGCAACAGCAGCAGCCTGTGCGAGCCAAGCCCCCAAAAGTTGGTAAGCGGTATCATACAGAACAACAGGCACAGCACAAACACTTCCGAAAAATCGTACTTTGCGCTCAACGTGATGAGTCCCAGTTCTTTGGATACTTCGAGTTGACAGCCTTTCACGCCGTTGAATTTGTTGAACCCATTCCAAATAAAACGGAAATTGGAGCCGGAAAATTCGTATTGGCAGTTGTGCCGCCAGCGACGGTTCATATACGCGCCTTCCAGGTCTTCCTTTACGGCATCATACAGGTGCTTGGAAAACTGTTCTGCGCTCAACGTGGAGTATATCTCGAATTTTGTGCGGTAATGTAATAATGGTATAAACATTTTCGCTAAGTTTTATGCACCGCAAATGTAACAAAAATTACTGAAAACAAAAATTTTTTTTCTAAACGAAAATTTTGGCGAATTATAAAGAATTAAAACGAATTTTTATAAATAGTAATTCGTTTTAATTCGTTTCAATTCGTTTTTATTTTTGTTCAAAGAAAAAAAATCCGCCGTCAAGGCGGATTTTTACTTGTTTAGTTGTTCTTGAAACTTTTGCCGAAACTATTGCCGGCGGGCTTGTTGTCGGAGAGTTTTTGCCGGCGAAATTCGTGTTCCAAGTGGTAGTAGAGCAATATTTTCCTCTGTGAGAATATTTGGGACAGTTCCTCGTGGTAGCGGCGGCGGGTGGCGAGTTCCTTGTCGTCGTATTCAAAAGACTTTGCGATGATGTCGCCCGCCTTTGCATCGGTCATCTTGTCGTAATTTTTCATACATTCCTTGCGGCTGTAATTAAGTCGCCGCGCCTCGCCGATGCTGTCGAATATGGCGTCGTACTTATTGTAGAGCGGCCAAAACTTCTGCGCCTCCTCCACCGTAAGACCCATGCCGGAGGTTATGTAAGCCACTTTTTCGCTCTTAAACTGCTGCTTGCATTGGTCGTATGTGCCGGATTGAGGTTTGTTGTCGCCGTTTTGTGCGTAGGCCACCGTAAGTGTGGTTGCCATCAGTATCGTAATCAGTAGTTTTTTGGTAATTGCGGTCATAGTCTTCCTCAAAAAATTAGTTGTCAATACATAAAGTTGATGGGGCTTGCGTACATGGCAACGAGATCGGCGTCGTATTCTGTCTTGGCGTCGTCGGTGTTGTTGCTTTGGTCGATGTAGTCGATGACGTTGATGTCGCTATACTGCCGTGAGATGTTGGTGAGGTAATGGTCAGAAAACTGCTGTTGCGCGTCGGAATGAGTGGCGGCGGGGCGATTCTGCGGTCCAAATACAACCACGCCCGCAATGACAGCGGCGGCGGCCATCGCGAAAATGGAGCGTACAACCGTGGAGCGGCGTTTTTTGCGTTGCTTGTCGTCGAAGTCGATGCGCTGCATCACGTTGTCGGCAAGCGTGTCAAAATATCCGTCGGGCACGTCAAATTTTATTTTGCACTCTATGTTGTCAACCGGTTTCATTTTGTTTCCTCCTTTGTTAATGGAATTGTAGTCTTTGTTGTAGCGTTTATGTAAAGACTACGCGAGCCCGTTAAGGTTTAATGGATTGACAAAAAGTTTTCAATCTTTTTGACTGCAAAATGGTAAGACGCCTTCAATGCGCCTACGGAAGTTTTTAGGATGCCCGCCATATCGTCGTACTTCATTTCCTTGTAATATTTCATTTTGAAGACGATTTTCTGTTTTTCGGGTAGTTTTTCCACCGCCGACTGCAACTTTTCCGCGATTTCGTCGCCGGTCTCGCTGCTTTCCATATCGTTGGCGGGCAGGGTGATTTTCATATCGTCGTCGTTGATGGAGAGGGCAACTGACTTGTTGCTGCGCCTTACGAATGTGAGAGCCTCGTTGGTTGCGATGCGGAATAGCCACGTGTACAGCGTCGATTCGAGCCTAAATCTGTCTAACGACCGCCACGCCTTTATAAAGGTGTTTTGCAGCACATCGTCGGTCTCGTCGTGTGTGCCTACGATGGTGCGGATGCGGCTATACAACTGTGTGCCAAATTGTTTGACGATAATCCTGAATGCCGCCTCCCGCGTCTTCGGGTCGGCAAACATAGTCATTATCGCCTCGTCGGTGTATGTAGTGGCTTCGTTCATTATGGCGAATGGTTTGGTGGAGTTTGTCGCTGGCAAAATTACAGGTTTTTTTGGATAGTACGTTGTTAAAAAAAATGAAAAGATGAGGCGATTCTTCTTATTTTTTCACAAAAATAATCCATCAAAATTTGGAAACTCGCCCCGAAAAGTGTATCTTTGTCCCGAAAACTCGCCCCGAAAAGTGTAAGGTTTCAATAAAAACTCGCCCCGAAAAGTGTAACGATGCGACAAAAAGTCGTCCCGAAAAGTGTAACGAAGCGATAGAAAGTCGCCCCGAAAAGTGTAATTATGTATAGGAGAAAGATAGAAGAAACGCTCCAGCGTTGGAAGGAGAAGGATGGACGTAAACCATTGGTAATCAAAGGTTGCCGACAGTGTGGCAAGACGAGTTCCGTCGTGGATTTTGCCCGACGAAACTATCAGTATGTTGTATATCTCGATTTTCACGAACACAAGGTGTACAAAACCTTCTTCGCTGGCTCGCTCGACGTGGATACGTTGACGTTGACTATTAGTGCCGGTATCAAGGGCGCAAAATTCGTTGCTGGTAAGACTTGTCTGGTGCTTGACGAGATTCAGGAATGTCCCAATGCGCGTGCCTCATTGAAGTATTTTAAACTTGACGGACGTTATGATGTCATCTGCACAGGCTCTTTGCTTGGCGTCAATGGTTATAAGACGAAGGACGAGCAGAATGAGGAAGACAACGCCTCAATTCCTGTCGGTTTTGAACAGATTGTTACAATGTATCCTATGGATTTTGAAGAATGGCTGTGGGCAAATGGCATTGAGGATCAACATATTGATTATCTTAGCAATTGTCTTAAAAATGAATCGCCTGTCAATGAAGGTATCCATCAACGGATGCGCGATCTTTTGCTGCGCTATGTGGTGGTTGGTGGTATGCCGGAAGCGGTTGCCGCTTTTCTGAAAACCAACAATATGAACGATGTTTTGGAGGTTCAGCATGGGATAGTGGATACCTACAAAGCCGATATGTTGAAGTATGCGCGTCAAGACGACAAAACTCGTATTCGCGAATGTTTTGATTCTATTCCCGCGCAATTGTCGAAGGAAAACAAGAAATTCCAATATTCAGCCATTCGCAAGGGTGGCCGCTCCGCGCAGTATTTAGGGAGCCTGCAATGGATAGAAGATGCGGGCATCATTCACCGTTGTTACAATACTTCGATTACCGAACTGCCTTTGGGCGGCAACGCACTGCCCGATGTTTTCAAGGTTTATATGGCTGACATCGGGTTGCTGGTGAGTATGTTGGAGGAAGGGACGGCGTGGAGTATTCTACAAGGCAATTTGCACGGTTATAAAGGTGCTGTGTATGAGAGCCTTGCGGCTGATATTCTTGGCAAGATGGGACGCAAATTGTATTATTTTCAGAAGGAGGGCGGACTCGAACTCGATTTCCTAATCCGTTACAAAGGCGAATGTTGTCCATTGGAATGTAAGGCGCGCACGGGCAATGCCAAATCTTTGCAAACCGTATTGAAACACCCCGAACACTATCATATCCATCACGCCATCAAAGTTGGCGATTATAATATCGGACGCAACGACGCATTGCTTACAATACCTTTTTATATGTTGTTTTTGTTGCGGGAGGTATAGAAATAAAAAAAGGAAGTCGCAGAGTGATTGCGGCTTCCTTTTTTTGGACGTTAACCTCATATATCAATGTGGGCAAAAGTTAAAAATTACTTTTTCAATTGTTCAAACATTTCCAAATGTTGCTGCGCGACACGTTGAATGTCAAATTTTTCATAAACTTTTCTCAATGCATTTGCTCGCATTTGCAAAGCCACATCAGGATGATTGCGCAACCACAATATTTTTTCACACAAATCTTTTTGAGAATCCACGTCACACAGAAGGCCATCAACTTTATCGTCAATAATCGTTGGAAGTGCGTCAATACGAGTGGCGACAACATTCTTTTCTGCCGCCATATACTCGACAACAGCGAGTCCGAACCCTTCCCAGCGGCTTGGCAAAACAGCCACATCAAAAACTTTCAGATATGAATAAGGCTCGTCAGTCCAACCAGTAATGATAAGTTGAAGATTATTTTCGGATGCATATTTCTCAATTTCGGGTCGTAATTCTCCATCTCCAACAATAATAAACGCAGAATTTGGCACTTGTTCATTAACAAGTTTTGCTGCTCTGATGAAAACATCAGGGGCTTTCTGTGCAGAAATACGCCCAATCATTCCAACGACGAAAGATGTTTCTGAAATACCAAGTTCTGAAAATGGTTTTGGAACCGCATTTATAACCGCTTGTATATCAATACCATTTGGTATAAGTGCAAGTTTTTGAGTATCTCCGATTTCATTTTTGATTGCAGAATTGCGTTCTGCCTCCGAGATGCAGACAATCTTGTCAGTAAAACGCGACAAAAATCTCTCCATCCAACGATATATCCGTGATTTAAGTTTCATCAAACAATGTTAAATGCCCAGCCATGAGGATTATAAACTATCTTGCATCCAAGACCAAGAGCAGCGATTCGTCCAAGTCCGCCTGCGAATGACGAATGACAATAGAGTATGTCGGGCATCACACGACGAATGAGATGTCTGATTTGAAAGATTTTTTTCAGCACATAAAATGGTGAAAAACTTTGCTTCAAATCCAATTGTTCCACACCATCGATTATTTCAGTGTACTTTGCCTTATCATAATTCTGCGAACACACGAAATACTGATGTATGCCTTTTTTTTGCAGCAACGGCATAAGCATCGCAAGGTAGCGTTCTACGCCACCCGCACATTCGGCAATATGGAGGAGGGTCATAAAAAAATGAAAGCAAATATGTCAAACAAACTAATTAATTTTAGTTTCTTCCAAAGTAGCAATCCTTAACAATGACATACGGAATCTTGTATTATGTCCACTACAAAGACCGCATTATATTGAGAAAACTATCTACTGAAAATTTAATATGGCTTTTTGCCACACGTTTGCCATTATGCTTTGATAGATACGAATACTCATCGCACCCCAGGCTAATCGCACTTCGAAATTGAACTTACACCTTTATTGTCCTTCGGTTTGGAGCAGATTACTATTGTTACTTATAGAGGTTTTCGTATATCAAATTAACGGCATTTCTAGAAGCGACACCGTATGCTTGTAAATATTTAGAGCAAAATAACGATGAAACTTCTTTCCGGTAAGATATATTCATGTTTTTTATTTCACGTAATAATATATCTTCTGTGGATATGTTTTCACATTTTAATTCTTTCCTGATGTCAAAATATAAACCTCTGTTTTTTGCGTATTCATCATAATCATAGCAATATGTGAGTATTGGTTTGTTCATTATGCTGTAATCAAATATGATTGATGAATAATCGGAAATTAATATGTCAGACATCAACATTAATTCGCTCAAATTTGTATAATCAGAAACATTTTGAACAAAAAAATTGGACTTAATATTTAAAACTTTTACAACTTCATAGTGCATCCGTAACAATAATACATAATCGTCGCCCAAATATTTTTCCCATTTGTCCAAATTAATTGGTACGCTGAAAATTACATTGTTACCCACATCCCTTATATATTCTCTATAAGTCGGTGCATATAATATAACTTTTTTATGACAAGGAATGCCAAACTTTGTTTTTATTGTATTCTGATATTCGATAGTATTATTTTGGTATAATTCATCATTCCTGGGATATCCCGTAATATGAAAATATTCTTTAGGTATTTTCATTGCTTTTGAGAATATTTCTGCTTCAAATTCACCTTGTGCCAAAAAATCACAAAACTGCATTCGTTTTGTAAGAGCCATTTCTGTATTATTTATATCTACTCCCATTTTTTTTATTGGAGTACCATGCCATGTATTCAAATAAAACGTGTTTTTTCCTATAAAATTTAAACCACGGGTCATGCTGGAGTTCGTTATCCATACGCGTGCCTTTAATAGCATTTTGTAATATGTGAATGTATCTATTTTTATTTTTTCCCCACATGGAACTACAAATTTTTGAGGTTCTATAAATGCCCATATAAATTTATAATTTTCAAATCGTTTATCTTTAAGCAATTGTTTGTAAATAAAGAACGGACTATCATCAAATCTTTTACCACCAAATGATGTGAAAACGATTAGCTTGCTGTCTGGTTTCACAAATATTTTTATCATTGATACAATGACCATTCCAACATAATAATAGATGTTGTAAAAATATTTGTTGTACTTTACTTTATAAATCAGTGATTTAAACATTTATAATATTTCAAATGTTAGTATTTATATTTATTTAATTCTTCCTGAATTTATCTTATAGTCATACGAATGTTTACCTTCCTTTCTGAAATCTTGATGATAACGTTCCAAGACATTCTTGAAAATCTCCTCATATTGAGGGATAAAAAGATCGTCTTTGTTTTCCAAATGTTTGATGATTTCGATTGCCATAGGAGAAGAAATTGTTAAGTCAGTCTTACTTCCATTAAAACTCGTCCCTTTCAACGAACCCGGAGATACATTCAGAATTTGATTCCTACTTCCTGTTTTTAACAATTCGACATTTACACTTTCAATGAAAATTTTCAATGCTGCTTTGGTAGCAGCATAAACGCTGAAAAATGGACTGGACATAAAACCAGCAATGCTCACCATTATGCCACAATAAAAGTTTTCGTCATGTTCCAATTTCTCATAAAAGCGTTTTATAATACGCATAATGGAAATTGTATTGACGTTAAAACTATTTACAATATATTTTTCATCAACATCTTTGAACAAAGCAAGTTTACCAAACCCTGCCGTTATCATTAGTGTATCAATGTTTTGAAATCTATCAAAGATACTGTAATCACCTTGAGTTAAATCAAATTGAAAACACTTAAACTTTGGATTAGTGAATTCTTCAGACAACTCTGCTTTGTCAACAATATTGACGGTTTGTACATCATTTCTTTTTGCCAATTCTGTTGCAATGCTTAATCCTATACCGTTGGCTCCGCCTATAATCAATGCGTTTTTCATAATATATATTGTGTTATATTTGATATTATTTTATCAATGAACATCTACCAATTCGTCCACGCAAACCGTCATAAAACCCTCTCAAACAATATCGTAATTGTTGCATACGCTTGGGACCATATATCAAACTTATAACAAATTTGCCAAACAAAAGTTTTAGATAATGACTTCGTAAAATCTTGGGAAATATTGTCTCTCTTTGGATTAACAATGTATTCCGGCAATCAAAATATCTGCGGAATGGCGAATATAAACCAATTTTTCTACCGCATAGAAAGATTTGTCTATCTCCCATTTGATGTTGCATACAGGCTTTCTTCGTTACAATTGATACAAAGCCATTTTGTGCAGCTCTAAAACAATATTCAAAATCAATATAACCAATGAACCAATCTTCTCTAAGTCGTCCTATTTTTTCAAAACACTCTCTTTTAATAAGACTTCCCGATGCAATAATATGACTGACCTTGCAATAGGTTTCAAAACTGTCAAGTTTTTTTTGTACAAACTTATTATTTTCAATGCTGTAAAAAGGATATTCAAAACCATCATAGCCTCTATATACAGGCCCAGTCAATCCTACATTCAATCCTTCTGTTATTGCTATTTGTTCAGCCTTGTATAGGTTATCAACAAAATTAGAGTCTACAACGGAGTCTTGGTCAAATAATATTATATGTGTCGCACCTTCAGTAAGGGCAATGTTTATACCAGTATTTTGTGCGGCGCCGATACCTTGGTTTGTATCATTATGAATTAAGCAAACTTTCTCTTTCGATATTATCCAATTGTTTATTTCTGATATATTTATTGAACCATTATCCACATAAACAATTTTTTCAACCTGAGAAACAATAGAATCAAATTCTCTATTTAATAGATTTATATCAGGATTATATAAAATAATTACTGCAAAAATATTCATATACTCATCAAATTTTTTCTTTCTGTAAACCTTTGCATAATATCCGCCATTGTAATAGATTCTTTTTTAGAAAGTTTGCTTGTTATAAACCTGTTGTTTATTATGCAACTTATAAACTCTTGGATTTCATATCTCAAGCCAGCATCATCCCATTGATAGAAAAACTTTTTGTTTTTATTTTGGTCTTCGTAACGGAGTTCAAAATAATCAGTCTTCCACCACGGAGCGGGAACGTATGCGTATCCTTTTGTGCCTGAAATTACAAGATTACCTTCCGTCTTAACACCCAACCCAACTTTGAAAGAACAAACGGCGTTTTTGAAACGTAATACACCTTTTGTGTACATATCCACACCGTCTTTCATTTGAGAATAAAAATTGATATTTTCATACTCTGTACCACAAAGCCTTAGAATTGGCAACAACGGATAACTGCCAAGTTCATAGAAGGAACCGCCAGCTTGTGTAGAATCAAACTCTCTGAGAGACATATTATCATCCCAAAGTTTTGACAAGGATGCCTCCACGTCAACAACCTGTCCTATAACACCTGATTTTATCATTACCATCAAATGATTAAAAGCCGGACAATAGGCGGTTTTGTTAGCCTCCATCAACACACATTTTTGTTTTTCTGCGAGACTGAAAATTTCTTTTGCCCTGTCAACTTTCAGGACCATTGGAGTTTCTACCAAAACATGTTTCTTTCTATTTAATGCTTCCTTGATATATTCGTAGTGTGTTAAATGGGGCGTTGCAATGTACACTGCATCCACATTTTCAAATAGATCTTCAATGTTTTTGCACGGTTTTACACCTTGTTTTTTTTCAACCAATTGCAGTGTTTTGTTATGGTCAATATCGTATGCGGCAGATATTTTAATACCATTTACAATGCTGGCTTCGCTTGGGAAGCGGTTTGCGACGCGTCCACAACCAATTATGCCAACATTAACATCTTGGGTTGTTTCTGCTCGCAGCATTGTCGAACTAATACCCTCTGTACGTGGTAGATATACAACTTTACAATATTCGTTGAGATAATCAAATTTCCCTATCCAATCGCTGCCAATGGCAAAAATATCGACATTGTATTTTTGTATGTCGTCAATTTTTTGACCTACATATTCTTCAATGATTACCTTGTCGGCATATCCTGTTGCTTTTACTGCTTCAATGCGTTCAAGAACATTGTTTCTGACGTTGAGTTTCCCTCTACCTTTGTCAAAAGTATCGCTTGTAACTCCTACAATCAAATAATCGCCAAGTTCTTTTGCACGACGTAGAAGATTGATATGCCCTCGGTGCAGAAGGTCGTATGTTCCGTATGTGATGACGCGGGTCATGATTTTTTTATTGTTAAGTTAATGCTTCACAAACGTTAAATCGTATCAAAAGCTTTTATATAATCCTCCTTACTTGATGGCTTGTAGAGCATTTCAAAATTTTTAAGATTAAGTGCTTTCTTCATGCTTAGTGCCAAATTTTCAACGTTTTCTACATCCACAACATATCCATTGTAATCATCCTGAATAATCTTTGGAATAATATCCAAACATCTTGCGGCAACGCAAGGCACACCAAGATAAAGTGCTTCTAAAAGAGCATTAGGAAGCCCTTCGTGACGAGAAGGAAATATAAAACAATGACAATTCACAATCCATTTGTAAGGATTGCTGTCATATCCAACAAAGTGTACACAATCGTCAAGGCTGTGTTCTTTTATTATATTTTTGACATTGTTAAAGAAATCAGTGTCTTTTTCATAAGGTCCAACGAAATACAAATGTGCATTTGGAATGCTGTTTTTTACCATGGCAAATGCTTTAATAGCAACATCATTGGCTTTATTGTAGCATATACGACCTACGCTGACATAATTGACAACATCATTGTCTGCAAAAGGCGACTCTGCTATTTTACATTTATCAATATAATCATAATCCAAAATATTATGCAGTACGACAATTTTACTGTGTGGAATGCCACATTGATTATGCATTTCCTCCTTCATTTCTTCTTGTTGCACAATAATTCTATCAGCATAACGATAAACCATTTTCATTGTAATACGAGTAGTCCACGCATAATAGTTCATCATGCCTGTACTTCTTATTATTATTTTTTTACCTAAAAATTTAGACGCCACAATAGCTAATCTATTAACAACGGTTTGAGAACCATATATCAAGTAAGGATTTTCACGTTTGATTATTTTCATCATCTTAAAAAGAGAGAATATAGATTTTGATTTATAAGATGAAAAAGACACATCTAATTCTTGTGGTATAAAATCTAAAATGGACTTATCATCACCGAGGATAACGAATTTTACTTCAAAAACATTAGATAGAATTTTGCCAATTGTAATAGTTATACGGTTGGCACCATCAATAACACCTTGAAGAAAAATTAATATTTTCTTTTTCTTGAATTGATTATCCATTTGTTATTGTTTAGTTATGATAATTATCTCTGCTTGTCTATTCTGTAATGACTAATTTACAAACTGATTACTTATGAACAAGTTGTAAATTAACGATAACAGGATTGTGATCTGAAAGCATAAATTGCACATCTTCTTTTGGTATATTTACCTCAAAAACATTAAAATAATTTTTGCTTACAAAAATATAGTCAATTTTATTTCTTTGCTCTATGGGTTTTTTACCAAACTTATGAAAAGTATATTTTACTCCCTTTATTAGAGATGCAATTTTATATGAATCAACAAGTTCATTAGAATCTACTATAATATGATATGCCTCAGAATTTTGTGAAATATTAAAATCTCCTGATAAAATAACAGCATGCCCTAACGTATTTTTTTTTATCCAGTTAATTATTAATTTTGCACTTTCTATCCTTGCGATTTTTCCCTTATGGTCCAAATGTGTATTTAAAACATATATAGTTTGTTTTTTTATATTTTCTATTTTAGCCCAAGTTACAACTCTTGGGAATTTGGCATCCCATCCTATAGACCCCTTTTTTTCAGGTGTTTCTGAAAGCCAAAAACATCCCGTTTCTAATAATTTTATTTTCAACGTATCAAACAAAATAACAGGCATGCTTTGACCATCCCATGGATATACACCTACGCTTTTATATCTTGGTAATGATTCTTGTAAATATTTTAGTTGGGGTTCAAGAACCTCTTGAAGACATATTATATCGGGTTTCTCGCTGTTAAAAAAAAGAGTAACAAGACGTTTACGATTATCCCAATTATTGACTCCATCTGTATTATTTTCAAAACGTATATTTAAAGAAACAATTTTGAGCGTGTCCGTTTGAAAAAAACAGCAACTTAATAAAGTAATGAATATAAATAAAACTGTTTTCAGCATTTTTTCATCAATTTTATTTAATCATCTAAACGATAATCTTTTAAATTTGTCAAATGTTATGTAAGAACAAATACCTATTAATGCAAATGTAGATGGAAATATAAAATCATTCCATAAAAAACATATTAAAAGGGAAGCCAAAACAGATACAACCCAATATGACTGATATGTATTAACGCCTTTAAATTTTATATTGATACATATTAAAAAAAACGGTACAATCATATTTGCAAAAACGGGAAGGAAATATAAAATTCCACCACCAACCAACATATCGAGATAAGAGGACTCACATTCTAAAACACCCAAAAATCCTCCACTTTCATGGTATCCACCAATCCCAATCCCCCACAACGGACTATTATAAAACAAAGACAAAGCGTATCCTATAATATCGCCACGTACATCATAGGTTAAACTTCTTTGCCTCGCATCTGATTCACTGAAATAATACACATCTGAGTTAGTTACAACATTGATTAAATTAGCGAAGGCTCTTGGCAGTAACGTTTCGAAATTAATTATGATTATCAAACCAACAAGCAACATTAATATCATATACCATCTGATGCGCCCCTTCGACAAAACAACTAATAGAATTAAAAGAAAAACCAAAGACACAAATGATGTTTTTGAAAAAACAAAAAATGAATTAATCCAAGTGAAAAATATTAAGAAAAAAATATTCATGTAAATATGTTTTTTAAAGATGATATCTGTGATGCATAGTGCCTGAGATACTGCAAAAAACAATGTTAAATAACTCTTATCAATCAACGCTAATTCACGCCAATTAGCGAAATTACCTCCCATATAAATAACTAAAACATGTAAACATCCTAATAGCGTTAATAACTTTATAGAAAAGCCAATATCTTCCAAACAATTAATTTTAGAATATTGCGCATAATACAAGAAAAAAAAATAATCTATAAAAGGGAAAATAATACCATAAGTATATATTAATCCAGCAAAGACATGGGACACAAACATTATTATTAAACAAAATATCCCACTATAAAACAACATATTAACATTTTTATCATAAATAGCAATTCGATGTTTTTTATTACCTGTCAAAAAAAGGAATAAAATTGCGATTTCTATTATGTATCCTACTGAAAAACTAAATTTCCGTTTAACCAAAAAGTCAACTAATATCATTAGACTAGATAACAATATCCAGCTATTATGAAACTGGTTATATAATAATTTTTTCATAAAGTAACTTTATGTATGATATGATGATTAGTTGTTTTCTTGCATCCAATTTACCAAAGCCGCGCAAGCATGACCATTTTCGTAGGTTTTCAGAACATTATCAACAAAAAACTTCAAATTGTCTTGATACATTTGGTTGTTAAAACTCGAAAGATTTTGTATTAATTCGTTTTCTGTGTATGCAACTGGAAATGGCAAGGATGACACATCAAAACTTAAAGCACCTCGTTCTTGTCCGGTATATTCCTCAAAATCGGGCATATACATAAAAATAGGTCTTCTTGTATAGCAGAAATCAAATGGAGATGACGAATAATCTGTGATAAGCACATCAGAAACCAACAACAATTCTTGCATATCATCATAATCAGAAACATTAATCGTTTTAGGATTATCCACTTGAAATATGTTTGAGTGTTTCATTATCGGATGCAGTCTGATTAATACATAATAATCTTTTCCTAATTTATTATATAAAACCTTTAAAACATCACTCCAATCCATAATGTAGTTATTGAAGTTAAAACCATTTCTGAATGTGGGTGCATACAATAAGATATGAGACGACTCTGGTATATTATATTGTTTGTAAATACATTTCCTTTTCTCGTTAAATACATCCGAACTAAAGAATATGTCATTACGAGGAGTACCAGCCTCAAGTATTTCACCTGAATATAATTGCGCCCTTCTTATTTCTGCTGTTCGCATAGCACAAGACGACAACATCAAATCGGTTAATTGATTTTGTTTTTGTAACCATTTTGTATATGTCACAATATTTGCTCGATATGCATCTGTTTCTATTGGCTTTAGACCATAACTTGCGTGCCATGTCATAATATACTTTTGACCTTTCCTTTTGCTGATTATTTCGTGATGTTTGAATCTCGTATTATGGATAATAAACTTAGCTGTATTTACATTGTAAATAAAAGACAGCGAGTTAATAACGCTAGTAAAAACGACTTTAATACCATTTGGAAGGTGCGACAATGTTTTTTTGCGTCTTTTGTCAAATGCCCACACTATCTCATATTGTCCCACACAATTCTTCAAGATATACTCTGTTATATATTTGGGGTTACATGAATATTGAGAACCCATTGAAAAAATAAATATCCTGTTTGATTTAACACTTGTTAGTAATCTTATGATATATGTAAGAATAACAACTCTTACATAAAGAAAGATATTTAAAATTTTTTTGATAAAACTCTTCATGTGTGTTTATCTTTTTTTGAGAAATGATTTAATTTTTATATATCCTTCGTTATTATATTTTTTCCCAATTAATTTTGGAAATACCAAAAACAATAAACTAATAGTCAATGCAAATACTATTGCGGTAATTATGTTTCCAAACATTGAATGAGGAACAAAATAATAACATATAAAATAAATCGGAAAAACAAAAAGACAATATCTAAAAGAGTGTAAAAAGATTACAACACAATTATATATATTCAATTGAAGTTTTTTCATGACAAATAGAATTTTTATGGATGTTATACAACCATAAGACAACATTATCGACAATGCAACAGCAATGATTCCCCACCTATATCCTATTAGTATAAAAACAATAGCGAAAACGAATTGACCTATTCTGAAAAAAAACTGCTGTTTTGTCAAAGCCAAAGATCTTAAAAAACAGTCGCTCATTCTACCATTGATTAACAATATAGGATAAAAAGACAAAACCATAAATAAGGTATTTACATGCAGCCATTCCTCCCCAAAAAAAGTTCTAATTATTAATTCACTATTGCAAAAGAATATCAATGCAATCAACATTGCCATTATATTCAAAAAATAAAGAGTGTTGTGAAAAGAAAGTTGAAGTTTTTCCTTATCATCCTGCAATGTTGATAAGACTGGGAACAAAACAGAATCAAAAATGGAATTGCATTTGCCAGTAATAGTATAAATAAATTCTTTTGGTCTTGTATATAACCCTAATGTTTCTATTGAAAACAAACTTGTCATCAATAATCTATCCGTTTGATTAGCAATATTCCTGAATACAGCAGAAAACATTAACCAACCACCAAATCCAAAAATCTTTTTGTATTCATTTTTGTCAAAAATGAATGAATATCTAATTTTTACAGCGAATGACGATATAATTAAAACAAGGATAGATTGTAATACAGCTTTGGTAAGTATAGCATAATATCCCATGCCTTTCAATGCCAATATAACTGCAACAATTGTTGTGATAATTAAAGCGAAAAAGTGGATAAGTCCAATCTGTAAAAATTTAAGATTCCTTTGCAAAAGGGATATATTGACTGATGATAAACAACTGCAAATCAAAGTTAAAGAAAAAATTCTTAAAGGATTTGCCATTGTTTGGTCGGCAACAAAATCAGCAATAAATCCAGATGTCAAACATAATAATCCCGCTATTATTATTCCTAAAATTAGGCTTAACGAAAAAGCACAATTGATATATTTTTTATCAAGTTCCTTCTTTTGAACTATTGCCGATCCAATACCCGTTTCTGATAACGATTGAAATATTACAGCAACTGCTGTAATAGCAGCGTAGTATCCAAAGTCTTTTTGGCTTAATAGCCTTGACATTATGGAAAATGACACTATTTCCACAACGCCCAAAGCTATTGTAACAACAGTTTGAGTGGAAATTCCCTTGATTACTTTTTGTGTTGTACCCGACATTTTAATCTCTACAACTGCTCTCCCCTACTATTTATAAAACTCTTTATACCACTCCACAAACCTCTCAATTCCGTCTTTCAACAGTGTCTTTGGTTTGTAACCAAAATCATTTTCGAGTTTTGTAGTATCAGCGTAGGTTTGATATACATCGCCTTGCTGCATCGGAAGAAAGTTCATCTCGGCTTTTTTGCCGATTGCAGTTTCGAGGGTATGAATAAAATCCATCAGTTGCATAGGATGTCCGCAGCCGATGTTATATACCTTTGCGTTGGCACTTTCTGAGGGTTCAGTTTCCACTACACGCACAACGCCTTCTACAATGTCGTCTATAAAAGTGAAGTCACGGCTGAGATTTCCGTTGTTGAAAACCTTAATTGGCTCGCCTTTGATGATTGCGTTTGCAAAAAGCATCGGAGCCATATCGGGGCGACCCCACGGACCATAAACGGTAAAGAACCTTAGACCCGTCGTATTGAATCCATAAAGATTTGTATATGTGAATGCCATTAGTTCGTCGGCCTTTTTGGTGGCGGCGTAGAGGCTTACGGGATTGTCAACACGGTCATCTTCGGAGAACGGAATTTTTGCATTTTTGCCATAAACACTTGACGACGAAGCATATACAAGATGCTTTATGCTATAATGTCTGCAACATTCGAGGATGTTCAGGAACCCAACGATGTTGCTTTGTATGTACGAATACGGATTTTGAATAGAATATCTTACGCCCGCCTGAGCAGCAAGATTTAGCACCGCGTCGATTTTTTCCGCTTTGAAAATAGCCTCTAAATTTTCACGGTCTTCAAGGTTGAGTTTTATAAAGCGATAATCTTTGTACAAAGTGCTTTGAACAACCTTGTTGTATTCAATTTGACTTTGTGAGATTCCTGCATTTTCCAACCGTGCAAATTTCAGATTGACATCATAATAATCGTTGATATTGTCGATACCAATTACAGAATGTCCTTTTTCGAGAAATTTGTTTGTCGCGTGAAAACCAATGAATCCAGCTGTGCCTGTGATTAAAATTTTCATATTTAGTCCCTGCAAAATATATCCCTCGTATAGACCTTCTCCTTTATGTCGTCTAAACAGGCGTCGTACCTGTTGGCGATTACAGCTTGACTTTGTGCTTTGAATTGTGACAAGTCGTTGACAACTTTTGAGCCGAAGAATGTACTGCCGTCTTCGAGGGTTGGTTCGTAAATGATTACTGTTGCTCCTTTGGCTTTGATGCGTTTCATCACGCCCTGGATGGAACTTTGGCGGAAGTTGTCGCTGTTGGTCTTCATCGTGAGCCTGAAAACTCCTACCACACATTCCTTTTCGGTTTCCTTGTTGAAATCTAAACGATTGTAATAGTCGTAGTAGCCTGCAAGTTTCAGCACTTGGTCAGCTATGAAGTCCTTGCGGGTGCGGTTGCTTTCCACGATGGCGGACATCATATTTTGTGGCACGTCGGCATAGTTGGCGAGGAGTTGTTTGGTGTCTTTCGGAAGACAGTAGCCGCCGTAACCAAAACTCGGATTGTTGTAATGCGTTCCGATTCGTGGGTCAAGGCATACGCCATCAATTATTTGGCGCGGGTTGAGGCCTTTGAGTTCTGCGTAAGTGTCGAGTTCGTTGAAATAACTAACTCGCAATGCAAGGTAGGTGTTTGCAAAAAGTTTTACCGCTTCTGCCTCGGTTGAGCCCATATACAACAAAGGAACTTTTTCATCAAGTGCGCCTTCTTTTACGGTGTTGGCAAATTGAATTGCCTTTCGCTCCAATTCTTTGTTACTTTGGTCGTAACCAACTATGATTCTCGACGGATAAAGATTGTCGTACAATGCTTTGCTTTCTCTCAAAAATTCTGGTGCAAACATTATGTTTTTGCAATTGAACTTTTGAGAAACGCTTTGTGTGTATCCGACAGGGATTGTTGACTTGATTACAATAATTGCCTTTGGATTAACCTCAATTACTTTTGCAATTACGTCTTCAACAGCGGAAGTGTCGAAGAAATGTTTTTGAGCATCGTAATTGGTCGGCGTTGCAACAATCACAAAATCAGCGCTTTTATAACCGTTTTGCCAATCAATTGTCGCGGTGAGATTCAAAGGCTTTTCTTCGAGATATTTTTCAATATACTCGTCCTTGACTGGCGATTTTTTGTTGTTGACTAAATCAACACGTTCTTGAACCACGTCAACGGCTGTAACCTTGTTGTGTTGCGCCAACAACACCGCCAAACTCATTCCGACGTATCCTGTTCCAGCTACTGTAATGTTAAGCATTTTTTTTAATGCATAATTCATAATGCATAATTCATAATTGCCATCCGGCGGAAGTCAAATTATGAATTGTACTTATGCATTGTGAATTTTGAATTGTTAATTGTTAATTTTTAATTATGCATTATGCATTGTGAATTATGCATTATGCATTGCAATCTATCCTCCTTATCCACGCTCCCGGCACATAAGCCGTCGCGTACCTTCCAACCCCTTGCAGCTCCACAAACACCCGTTTCTGATGCTTGTATTTCATCACCACGCCTTCGACTCCCGCAAACGGCCCGCCGATGACCACAACACGGTCGCCAGTAATCAAAGAAGGAACTTCATTTTGCCGCACAATGATGTTTTCGTTGCCGGATTCTACGATGATTTTGAAACTCTCCATCTGCCTTTCGGGGACGGTGAGGAAATCGTTGGTGCCGTAGGAATTGGTGGAAAAATGATCGTAATATGGTGTCATTCCAGCGAGGAATTTGCGGTATTGAAGCAGGGCGCGAAAGTCGTTCAATGTGGAGCGCAAGAACAAAAGTCCTGTGTCCAAGGGCTTGTCGGCGATGTATTGTGTGGGGTTGTTGAAATCTTCGTTGGTGTATTCGATGTGGCGGAGGAGCGGGAGATAAGGTTCGAGGTTGTCGTCTTTGAGGGAGACGAGTTTGTCGTAAATTTGCTGTGCGCGATGGTGCGTGGCGCGAATTGGAAACCAGTATCTCTCGTTTGGCAAAAGGGCAATCCTAACCGACTTCCCGAAATTGTCGTTCTCTCTTTCGGGATTCGTGCAGACATTCTGATTCGATGCCGCGCTGTCGGACGTGCCGCTATGGAATTGGTTCAAAATCGTCATTGTTGTTGACAAGAATGATTACCAGCCAAAAAATTATGCAAAGGAAAACTCCATTCATCTTTTTGCC
>DGIK01000219.1:26594-35110 GCA_002393195.1 Bacteroidales bacterium UBA3824
AAAATGTCAAGCGTTTTTTTTTTTTTGTCCGCCGCGCTTTACATTTGCGGCGCAAATTGCTCATTTAGAATTTGTTGGAATATGTAATATTTTTGCAGATTTTTTTTGCTAATGTCTTACAGAGATAGGAAAAAAGTTATTTTCGTCCATAAATCATCCCCCCTACGACAGCCGTGAGTGGCGCGGTAAGCACCAATCCCATACTGCCTACGACGGTGTGGAGGATTTCGGCGGAGATGTAATTGGAATTGACGATGCACACAAATGGCATTCCCTTGCTCATAAACGCCATAAATGCAAATGTAAACCCGCCCGAATATGCAAAGAGTAGGGTAGTGGTGGTGGAGCCGATGACGGGGCGGGCGATTTTGAAGCCGGATTTTATTAATTCTTTGGCGGAGAGTTCGGGCAGGCGGCAATGGATTTCGTCGATGGAGGCGGCGATGTCGGTGCTTACGTCCATCAATGCGCCCGATGCCGATATGAATACTGTTGCAATGAATATCGCCGATAGGTCGAGGTCAAAAAAACCGCCGTAAATCAACGCCTCGCTGTAATCTTGAACCGTGCCGGGTATCTTGAACCAATGCGCCGACACTATCGAGACCGCAGCCGTGAATGTAATGCCGCTAAAACATCCGCACATTGCCGTCAATCCTTTCTTGCCGACGCCCGACACTAATAATATCACCACGGCGGCTGTCAAAAACGAAACGCCCAAGCCTACTGGTATCGGTGAAATTCCGTTGAGAAACATTGGCAGCAACACTTTCCAAAAGCATAACGCCGTGAATATGAACGACATAATTGCTTTGAGTCCCGTCTTGCCCGCAAAGGCTATCAGCGCGATTATGAATATCGCCGCCAATGCCAATTCTACGCCGCTGCGGTAATAATCTTGTGCCTTCACGGTAAGCACTTTGTCGTGGGCGTCGTCGGTTTTTATTACCGTCAATGCAATGTCGCCCGGCACAAAAAGTTTGTCGATGTTTTTTTGTCCGTTGAGGATGTTTTCGGCGGAGAATACGTTGCCCTCAAAATCGCCGCTGAGGATTTTTATTTTTAATTTTTGATTGCCGATTGTTACTACCGAAATGGTTTGCAATTCTGAATTGTCCACCTCCACGACTTCGCCTTTTTCGTAAAAGGTGTTGTCAGTCAAAGAAGGATTCTCGAATCCCGTCGGCAGCAACGCCAGGACGAGAATCAAGAATCCTACAATTATTATGAAGATGGTGTTCTTATTCATAATTATAGATTTATCGCTACGCGATTTTTTTGGGGTCGCTTCGCGAGAAATCTTACAAATCTTTTCAAATTTTACAAATCTTACTAATTAAAGAAAAATTTGAGTGATTTGTATAGATTTGTAAGATTTCTGTCCGTCAGGACACTTAAATTATATTGTCCGTCTTACAATGTTTCTATTTGAAATTGGCGAGGCGCATCATTGTGTTTGGGATGTCGGTGTTGTCAAAATATCCCTCCAATTGCTCTGAGCCGCAGCCCATCGAATATACCGGCACGGGCAGCGCGGTGTGCGAATAACTTGCCCATTCTACGCCAGCCTTGTTGTCGATGATGTGGGTTGTGGTTACGGTAATTGGCTCATATCCACCGTAAAAGAGGTGTTTTTCTTCGTCGGTAAGTTTCACCGACTTGTCGCCCTTGGCAAAAAGGTAAGCGTCTTTCAGGCGTTTGGTTTCGTATTCGGAGAGTTTTAGTGCGCCGTCGCCGCCTATGCCAAAGTTTTCCTGCAATTTGGCGAGCAGGGCGTCAAATTTTGGGTTGGTCTTGATGTATTCTCTCATTTCTTGACCAAAAGTTTCAAACGAAACTACCTGATTTTGCATCAGTTGGAATGCCGATTCGTAGTTGGTGCCGGCAAAACCCAATGTCAAGCCGCCGCACTCGTGGTCGCCGGTGAATACGATGAGAGTTTCGTCGGGGTGTTGACGATAAAAATCCATTGCAACACCAATGGCGGCGTCCAATGCCAATGTTTCGTAAATGTTTGATATTGCGTCGTTTGCGTGGTCTGCCCAGTCGATTTTGCCGCCCTCGGTAAAGAGGAAAAAGCCCTTGTCTTCGTTGTAGAGGAGTTCGATGCCCTTCTTCACAAAATCGCGGAGTACGATGCGGTCGTCGTCGGATTGTTGGATGTCGAGGTCTATATTATAAGGCAGTGCCGAACCGTCGATTTTTGTGCTGGTTACTTTGTTGATAGTTGCCAACACCTTGCCTGACTGAGCGTTGAGTGCATCGAAATCCTTGCGCGTGGTGGTTACGGTGTAGCCCTTTATTTTCAACGAATCGATGAACTGATCCTTGGTCATATCTTTGTATTTGTCCCAACGGGTGAATCCGCCGCCGAAGTAGTCAAAATTGCTTTTCAAGAGCCAATGTCCGATAGATTCGTACATATTGCGGTCTTCCACGTGCGCGTAGAAGCAAGCGGGAGTGGCGTGGTCGATGCTCACACTCGTTACTACTCCAACCTTCATACCCGCCTTCTTGGCTTTTTCGGCGATGGTTTCGAGGTTGGCGGTGCGGTCGCCGTTCATCGAGATTGTGTTGATGGTGGTCTTGTAGCCTGTTGCAAGGGCGGTAGCGGCTGCGGCGGAGCAGGTGATGAACCTATTTTCGGCGTTGGTGGTCGCCAATCCTACGCTCGGAAATTTGCGGAGGTTCAGTGCGCTGCCGTCGTGATTGTAGATGTTGCAGGTCTGCTTGTTGAACTGTTCGCGGAATCCCGGCTCGCTTATTGCCTTCTCTGCCATTGTAATCTGCGGTTGCGACATACCGTCGCCCACAAAATAAAATATGTATTTGGGTGCTTTGCCATTGGCGGCTGCGCTGTTGGATTGCGCATTGTTGGTGGATGTGCCGCCGCACGCCGCGCACAGCAGCAGAGCCGCGCCCAATACCATTGAGTAGATTTTGTTTTTCATTTGTTAATTTTTTTTGTACATTGTTTCGACGCCCCAAAATTACAAATATTTTTATGTATCAAGAAATTTCTTTTGAAATCCCTTTTAACTTTTTTTATGTAATCCGTCATACACTTTTTGTAAAAATCTCCGTCTATTATTGTGTAAGACGTTAATTAAAACATTAAAAATACCAACTATGAAAAATTTTATTTATCTGGCGATAGTTGCCATAATGATAATGATTAGCAACAATGCATCGGCGCAGTGGACCGATATTTTCAATTCCAACGGCGGCGGCTCTGGCAAGGCGGAACTCTCCACCAACAAGGCGGCTACCATCAAATGGGAAGCCTTGGAGAAAAATCTTGGCGACGTAAAGCAGAAGGTGCCGACCCTCGTGGAATTTACCTTCACCAATACCGGCGACAAGCCCGTGATGATTCTCGACGCCGAGGCTTCGTGCGGCTGCACCAAGTTGACTTTTAAGCGCGAACCCGTTGCGCCCGGCAAGACTGGCACTATCTCCACTGTCTATGTTTCGGAAGACGGTGAGACCGGCATCTTCAATAAGTCGATTACTGTAAAAATGTCGCTTGCCGCGCCCAACGACGTCTATGTCTTGAAACTAAACGGCAATGTCGTGAAATAAAATGTTAAGGACGTTACTACTATTTGCAATTATAACGGCACTCGGCAGCCTGTCATTGAAAGCCCAGTCGGACGACGGATGGTTTTCTGACAGGCTTTTTGTATGCCATCTTGTCAACGGCAATGGAAGCGCGTTGCAGATACATTCGGCGCGTTATTATAATATTGACAACCGTTTTTCTACGGGTCTTGGTTATGGTTTTATCTTCGACGACGGAATCAATTTCACCCTCACTTCCGAATCGCGAGTGTATATCAAGCGCGGCGACAAAATTAGATTGCCGTTTCTGGTGTCGGGCGGTTATATTTTTGGCTATGGTATGGCAACAATATCCCCAAGAATCGGCATCGAGACAGGACGGCGTGCGAGGTTTCGCTTTGCCGCCGACGCGGGCTGCTGGATTCTTGGGGATGTCTGCGCGCTTGCTGTGGGCGCGGGAGTTGTTTTTTAGTTGTTGATGAGTATCGAAACTCCTATCTGCCACCAGGCGTAATGCGATGTTGCAAGTTCGCTGAACACCGACACGCTGTGGTTGAATTTGTAGCGAGCTCCGGCAAATCCGTAACTATCGAAGTCGGTGGAGATTTCGTCGGAATATTCTTTGGTGTCCGCCTTGATTTTGCGGTGTTTTACTCCGAAGGCGATGCCTGCGTAAGTATCGAGGTCGCGCACCCAGGAGTAATGCAATGCGCCGCGTGTGCCTACGCGCCAATATGAGGCGTTGTATTTGACATCTTTTTGAAGGTGACTATCAAATCCGGAGCGGCTTCCTGCGCCGATGCCAAAGTAGATGCCGCCGCTCACAGAGCCGTTGGCGTTGATTACGTTTGGCAAAAACGAATAGTCGCCCGCAAACTCAAACGACGGTACAAAAATGTTGTTCCAATGGTTTGATTCGCGGTTTACCGTGCCGCATCCAAGTCCGAAATTCAGTCCGATTGACGGCGGGTAAAATTCGTTTTGCGCCTTGGATTCTACTGCCGCGCCAATCATCATAAGTGCGGCAACGATTGTCAGCAAAATTTTTTTCATTTTACTATAATTATAATGTGTAATAGTTTGCCTTGTTAGAAAGCCACTGCGTCGGGGTAGCTGCCCGAACTGCTGCCGAGGTTCATATCGTTGATGGTGTCGATGTCCTCCTGCGCGAGGGTCAGAGATACGCCCTCGATGTTGGATTTCAGGCGGTCGGACTGCGTGGATTTTGGCAGCGGTAGGATTCCGTCCTGGATGCACCACGCCACGCATACCTGCGCCACGGTGGCGTTGTATTTTTGGGCGATTTTGGTGAGGGTGGGGTCGTGCAGCACCATACCGCGACCGAGCGGGCTCCAAGCCTCCACGAGGATGTTGTTTTGACGGCAATACTCCACAACCTCCTGCTGACGGTAGCCGGGGTGATGCTCTATCTGATTGACCATTGGCGGGATGTTGGCGATGTTGAGGAGGGCGTCGAGGTGGTGATTCCAGAAGTTGCTTACGCCAATCGACTTGATTTTCTGCGCCTTGTAGAGGTCTTCGATGGCGTGCCACGTCTCGGCGTTGATTTCTGCCCAATCTTCGCGCTTGGATGGCGAGCAGGGCCAGTGGATGAGGTAGAGGT
This sequence comes from Bacteroidales bacterium UBA3824, assembly GCA_002393195.1. GTDB lineage: Bacteria > Bacteroidota > Bacteroidia > Bacteroidales > UBA3824 > UBA3824. The sequence goes on from DGIK01000219.1 coordinate 31,780, forward strand.
CGAGATAGTCCACCTGAAGGTCGCTGATGGTCTTCTCAAAAGCCCTCAGCGTGTTTTGGTAGCCGTACTCAGTTTTCCATACCTTGCTGGTGATGAAGAGGTTTTCCCTCGGCACACCGCTCTTGATGATGGCGTCGCCGATGTATTTCTCATTGCCATATACCGCCGCCGTGTCGATGTGTGTGTAGCCAATCTTAAGGGCGTTGAGGATGGTGTCTTCCACGGTGTCCTCGTCGGTGTTGTGCCAAGTGCCGAGACCAATCTTCGGTATCGCCACTCCGTTGCTTAAAATATAGTTTTCCATTAGAATTTAAAATTCGTTTTATGTTTTTGATTACGGTGCAAAGGTAATAAAAATTTTTTAATTCAAAAAAGATGCGACGACGAGGTGTTGGTAGATACTTTTGTGGCGTTGTGTATAAAAATTATTTTTTATTTGCGGATAATGTTATATTTTTGCATCATAGAATACATCATCATAGAAAAATGAAAATATCATACATCGATACATCGGACGGTAAAATCAAGATTTACAATTCCGAGGGTTATCTCGCCAAGGTGCTCGACGGCGTGGAGGGTCGCTATTGCGGACACGGCGACGACTTTGTGCTTGTGGAATTGGACGATTGCTACAAGACACTTACCTGCGACGGCGAGGTGCTAAGTTCTTTCAACAAACACGATTGCAGGCTTTCGTCGGTCTGCGACGACAATATTATAATGTGTGAGGACGGCCATTTTGTGTATTATGACCAATTTGGCAAGCATCGCCGTCATATCGAGATGCACGAGGCGGTCAAGGAGAGCGAATCGCGGCGCAAGTGGGCGCATTATGGCGAGACATTCATCACCATCTTGATTGTGCTAAACGCCCTTGCTGCCGGCGCGATGACTTACCTCGCCGACGATTCTACGATGGAGCACGCCCTCAATGTATTCTGCGATGTTAGCATTGTCATCTTTATAATTGAAATCCTGATACGCATCTTCTGCGGAAAGTCTGTGAAAGAATTTTTCAAGGGCGAGGACGCGGGCTGGAATTGGTTTGACCTCATTGTTACCGTGGTGTCGTCGTTGAGTTTCTTCACCGGCATCGAGGGCGTAGTGGGCGCACGTGCGATAAGGATATTGCGCGAATTGAGGCTGCTGCGCGTGGTATCGGGGTCGTCGAATATGAAGCGAATCTTCCACGCACTGATATACTCGCTGCCGCAGATTTCGTGGGCAAGTTTGTTTTTTGTACTCCTTTATTATATATATGGCATCATCGGCGTGGAGATGTTTGGAGCGTTCAGCGAAAGTTTTGAAACCCTCCACCGCTCCTTCCTTACGTTGCTGCAATTGATGACCTTCGACGACTGGACGGCTATTACCACAAACTTGATGGAGCATAGTCCGTTGGCGTGGATTTATATAGTTTCGTTCTTGATATTGGCGGCGTATATACTTGCTAATCTGATAGTTGGTATCGTGGTTGACGCGCTCAACGAAGTGCGTGAACAGGAGGAAATAGAGCACAGCGACATCGAGCGCGAGTTTTCTAAGCTCGAAGAACAGATGGCTTCGGTGAAGCGTCTCCTCAAAAAATCCGCCGAAAAAGATGAGGCAAAAAAGCCCTCATCCGACGAAACCAAATGTTAAAATCTGCGGAAATTGACGTTAAAATCAGCAAAAATTTCGTTACCTATCAAAAACTTAACATTGAGCAAAATCAGTTAGCAAAAAATAGGTGACGATTTTTTTTTGCCCAAACTTTAAGACTATCAGCACGAAATAAAAGTTATCAACAAAAAAACGGTCTTTGTAACTTATACTTGAAAAAAAATTGATTTAAAGTGTTGGTTTCCAAAAATTTTGTTTTACTTTGTAAATGCAAACCTAACCATTTAACGTCATTTTTTAAGAGTAGAAAATATGGAACAGCAAATCGAGTTGACCACATCAAAAGTCAGGGAGACAGGTATGATACAGACCGTAATCAAGCGCGACGGCAGGGTCGTCGGCTTCAACGAGGAGAAGATTGCCGCAGCCATCCGCAAGGCAATGCTTCAAACTGAACTCGGCGAGGACGAGAAGCTCATCGCCAAGATATGCGACCGCATCGCCTACAACGGCAAGAAGCAGATGACCGTTGAGGAGATTCAGGACGCTGTGGAGAAGGAGTTGATGAAGAGCCCGCGCAAGGAAGTGGCGCGCGCCTACATCTCGTACCGCGACAAGAGGTCCATCGCTCGTCAGGCGAAGACCAAGAATGTCTTCATGGAAATCATCGAGGCCAAGAGCAACGACGTAACCCGCGAAAACGCCAACATGAACGCCGACACCCCGGCGGGCATGATGATGAAATTCGCGAGTGAGACCACCAAGCCGTTTGTTGACGACTACCTCCTCTCTCCCGAGGTGCGCGAGGCTGTCAAGAAGGGCTACATCCACATCCACGACAAAGACTACTATCCCACCAAGAGCCTTACGTGCGTACAGCACCCGCTCGACAAGATATTGAAATATGGTTTTAGCGCAGGACACGGCGAGAGCCGCCCCGCCAAGCGCATCGAGACCGCAAGCATTCTCGGCTGCATCTCGATGGAGACTGCACAGAATGAAATGCACGGCGGTCAGGCTATTCCGGCGTTTGACTTCTACCTCGCGCCCTTCGTGAGGTCGTCGTTCATCGAGGAAGTCAAGGTATTGGAAAACCTCAACGGCGAGGATTATTCCGCTCTGTACGATGCCAAGATAGACGACTTCATCTCCCGTCCGCTCGACGGGTTGACGGGTACTGAGCGTATGCTCCAGCACGCCATCAACCGCACCGTCAACCGCGTGCACCAGTCGATGGAGGCGTTCATCCATAATATGAACACCATCCACAGCCGTGGTGGCAATCAGGTGGTATTCTCCTCAATCAACTATGGCACAGATACTTCCGCAGAAGGTCGTTGCATCATCCGCGAACTTTTGGTAAGCACATACGAAGGCGTAGGCAACGGCTCCACCGCCATATTCCCCATCCAAATATGGAAGAAAAAACGCGGCGTCAACTATCTGCCCGGCGACCCCAACTACGACCTCTACCAGATGGCTTGCAAGGTGACTGCCAAGAGGTTTTTCCCGAATTACCTCAATCTCGACGCTTCCTACAATCATCACGAGAAGTGGACTCCCGACGATCCCAAGCGTTACGAATACGAAGTGGCAACTATGGGCTGCCGCACACGCGTATTTGAAAACCGTTATGGCAAAAAGACTTCCATCGGCCGTGGCAATCTCTCGTTTACGTCCATCAACATCGTCCGCATGGCGATAGAGTGCATGGGCATCGAGGACAAGG
>DGIK01000219.1:35159-35449 GCA_002393195.1 Bacteroidales bacterium UBA3824
CATCGAGGACAAGGAAGCCCGCATCAATGCCTTCTTTGAAAAACTCGACCACGTGATGAATATTGCCGCCAAGCAGCTCGACGAGCGTATGAACTTCCAGAAGACCGCCCTCGCAAAGCAATTCCCGCTCCTGATGAGCCGTCTCTGGATTACCAGCGACGAATTGAAGCCCAACGAGCCTGTTGGCGACGCCATCAACCAAGGCACATTGTCGATTGGTTTTATCGGTCTGGCAGAATGTCTCAAGGCCCTTGTTGGCAAGCATCACGGCGAAAGCGATGAGGCTCAGC
>DGIK01000054.1 GCA_002393195.1 Bacteroidales bacterium UBA3824
ATTTGTAAGATTTCTCGCAAAGCGACCCCCAAAAAGTCGCGGAGCGACCCTCAAAAAAATGTAGAACCAATTAAAACGTAAAAAGTATGAAAGCGATGAACATCACAATATTAATGACGGCAATGCTGACGATTTTCAGTGGCTGTGGCGACGACGACAAGAGCGACGACGTTGCAACGCCCGAAAAGCGTGTCAACATCACCATCTCGCCCGAAAACGCACAAATCGGTTTTGAGGGTGGGGTAGTGGAACTCACAGTAAATGCCGACGGCGACTGGTCGGTAAGCACGCAGTCGGATTTTTGCACCGTCAACCGCAAGGGCGGCATCAAGGGCGAGACCAAAATAAAAGCCACAATCGCCAAAAACACTTCCGCCGACACTCGCACCGCCGTCCTCAACTTCTTGGGCGGCAAGACCTCTCTCCAATACTCAATCACCCAGGACTACGACCGCGCAAGTTTCGACAACAACGAAATCACTGCCCCCGACGGCTACAAGATGGTTTGGCACGACGAATTTGACGGCGACGCGCTCTCCAACGACTGGACTTACGAAGTACAAAATTCTGGTTGGGTCAACAACGAACTCCAAAACTACCGCAAATCCGAAATCGACGGCAAAAAGACCGTGGAGACCAAAGACGGCATCCTGAACATCAACTGTTTCAAGGGCTCGGACAACAAGGTTTACAGCGGCAGAATCAAAGCCAAGGAATCCCAAGGTTGGCAGTACGGCTACATTGAGGCTCGCATCAAACTCCCCAAAGGCAAAGGCACTTGGCCCGCATTCTGGATGATGCCCTGCAAAGTTGACTGGGAAAAAGAAGGCTGGCCCAAATGCGGCGAAATCGACATTATGGAAGAAGTCGGCGCAAATCCCAACTACGTTTCGTCGAGTCTCCACGCCGAAGGCCACGTCCACACTCTCGGCAACCAAATCACCCACGAAATGCTTTGCAAGGGTGCTGAGGACGATTTCCACGTTTACTCCATCGAGTGGTCAAAGGAAGAAATCAAAACCTACGTTGACGGCAAATTGCAGTTGTCATACGCATCCGACGGCACTGTGAAAAATTATCCCTACGACAAACCCTACTACATCATCTTGAACCTTGCATGGGGTGGCGACTGGGGCGGCTACAAAGGCATCGACGAATCAGCCCTCCCAACCACAATGCAAGTGGATTACGTAAGGGTCTTCCAAAAGAAATAAGAAGTAGTGTCCTACGGACAGAAATTGTACAAAATTTTATACAAAATTACACAAATATATTTTGTAAGATTTTGAAATAAATTTTGATAAATTTCTCGCGAAGCGACTAATTTTTTTTAATACAAATAAAATTTTGTAAGATTATGAAAAAATATTTGACGATAATAACCACAGCCATCCTCCTCGCATCCTGCACCGACAATCCTCAGCCCTCCAAACAAGGCGACGGAGCGGAAGAGCGTTTCGTGGACAGCGTTGTGGCGCGGATGGACTTAAAACAGCAAATCGGCCAGCTCGTGCAGTTCACCTCGTCGGGCAGCATCGAGGAAATGGAAAACATCGCCCGCAGCGGAATGATGGGCAGCATCTTAAACGACGTGAACCCCGAACACGTCAACCGTCTCCAAAAAGCCGCCCTCGAATCGCCGTCGGGCATCCCGATTTTGATAAGCCGCGACGTAATCCACGGCTACAAGACCATCTTCCCGATTCCTCTCGGTCAGGCTGCAACATTCGACACAGCATTGGTGCGCCAAGGCTCTGAAATTTCGGCGATAGAAGCCACAGCCGACGGCATCAGATGGACATTTTCGCCAATGATTGACATCGCCCGCGACCCGCGCTGGGGACGCATTGCGGAAGGTTACGGCGAAGATCCATACCTGACATCAGTGATGGGCGAGGCTGCAATCCGTGGCTACCAAGGCAACGGCACACTCAACAGCCCCACCTCAATCGCCGCCTGTGCAAAACATTTTGTAGGCTACGGCGCATCCACCGGCGGACGCGATTACAACAGCACTTATATCCCTATCAATCAATTACATAACGTCTATCTACCGCCATTTGAGGCGGCGGCCAAGGCTGGCGCATTGACCTACATGTCGTCCTTCAACGACAATGACGGCGTGCCTTCCTCCGGCAACAAATACATTTTGACGGACGTTTTGAGGGGAATGTGGGGCTTTGACGGTTTTGTGGTTTCTGACTGGAACAGCATCGGCGAAATGATTACCCACGGATTTTGCGCCGACCCCAAGGACGCCGCCCTAAAAGCCATCACAGCCGGCATGGATATGGACATGGTTTCCAATTGTTATCTCAACGAACTCGAAAACCTCGTCAAAGAAGGCAAAATCCCCGCGTCCCTCATCACCGAGCGTTGCAAAAACATTGTCCGCGTCAAGTACCGTCTCGGATTGTTTGAAAATCCGTATATCGTTACTTCTCAGGACGTTAAGTACGCGCCCGCACACCTCGCCGCCGCCCAAAAGACCGCCGAGGAAAGCGCAGTGCTCATCAAAAACGCCAACAACACCCTGCCTTTTGCCGCCAATGTAAAGCGCATTTTGGTAACGGGACCAATGGCAGACGCGCCCCACGACCAACTCGGCACATGGGTTTTTGACGGCGAAAAAGACCACACAATCACGCCCCTCAAAGCGTTGCAGGACGACAAAAATTATCAAATCAACTACGTCCCCGGACTTGCTTTCAGCCGCGACAACAAGACCGACGGCATCGCAAAAGCCGTAGCCGCCGCCCGCAATTCCGACGTCGTTCTCTTCATCGGCGGCGAGGAATCCATACTCTCCGGCGAGGCTCATTGCCTTGCAAACATCAATCTCCAAGGTGCTCAGAGTCAATTGCTTGAAGCATTGAAAAAGACTGGAAAGCCCGTTGTTGCGGTCATAATGGCTGGCCGTCCGCTCACAATACGCAAGGATTTGGAAAATTGTGACGCGATGATTTACATGTTCCATCCCGGCACGATGGGCGGCCCCGCGCTTGCAAACATCCTCAGCGGCAAGGTAAATCCATCGGGCAAGTTGCCTGTAACGTTCCCCGTTTCGGTTGGTCAAGTGCCTGTGTATTACGGCAAAAGCATGACCGGACGCCCCGCAAGTGGCAGCGAAACCCTCCTGAACGACATCCCCGCCGAGGCTGGGCAGACATCGTTGGGCTGCACTTCATTCCATTTGGACGACGGCTTCTATCCGCTGTTGCCATTCGGTTATGGTTTGAGTTATACAACGTTCAAATACAGCGACTTAACAATCTCCGGCACTTCATTCTCGAAAGGCGACATTATCAAGGTAACTTGCAAAATCACCAACACCGGCAACGTTGACGGCGCGACAGTCGCACAACTTTACGTCCGCGACCTCGTTGGCTCCATCGTCCGTCCCGTCCTGGAACTCAAGGACTTCCGCCGCTTGGAAATTCCCGCCGGACAGACCGTTGATGTAACCTTCGACCTTCCCGTCTCCCGCCTCGAATTTTACGGACTCGACAACAATTTCGTCCTCGAACCCGGCAAATTTCACCTCTGGATCGCCCAAGACAGCAATCTAAAAGGCGCAGTAGAAAGCGAATTTGAAGTGAAGTAGGAACATTTTATTAATTGTTTATTTAGTATGAAAAACGCAGCCCCGATGGAAACATCGGGCTGCGATTATTATTGAGGAGGTGTAAGTTCAATTTCGAAGTGCAAC
>DGIK01000004.1:0-8185 GCA_002393195.1 Bacteroidales bacterium UBA3824
TTCAGCCGGCGGGCAACTACATATTTAAGGCGTTACTTCGCGCTTTGTTTTTGATTTTTCGAAACTTAGGAACTTTTGAAATAACAGACAGAAACAAATGCAGAAAGTACGCCACGGGTTGTGTATCTACATTCCCGTAGTGTGCCGTGGGTATATTATACCCATACGCACACTTTACGGGTGTATATATACGAATGGCGTGGTGCGTATTCTGTTCGTTTTCTGTTAAAGGTATCCTAAGACCGCGAAAAATGAACGAACGGAAAGTAAAAGCACCCCGCTTTTTTTATGTCGGTTTAATAAGGGAAACAAATTGTCCGTGATTCGGTTGCTTGGGCGGTTAATAGGTAGTATTCAATGGAAGTACTAGAAAGACTTAGGGACGAATTACAAACCGCATACGAGGACGGCGACATAACAACATTTTGCGACAATTGGCTCGTCAATCAACAGATTGACAGCCAAATAGAGGGGCAGAATGTAATACTAAAAATTCTCATCAACACATTTTGCGGCGACCAATATGTAATGATTGATTGTCCTCGGCATACGCTCGAAAAATCTACAAGAAACAGCGTAGGATACTTTAATGACGTGATTACGCTACAAATCCCCGAACAAGTTGCTAATTGGTTCGCAAAGGAGTATATGTCAACTATTGTGAATTGTTAATTTGCAAAGGTACGATGAAAAAGGAAAAACAATACAATTTCATTGACCTGTTTGCAGGTTGTGGCGGTTTGTCGGAAGGATTTTATCGCAAAGGATTCAATGCATTAGCCCACGTTGAAATTGACCATTGGGCTTGCGAGACTCTGAAAACAAGGATGCGCCACTACGGCTACAAGGGTGATATAAAAGAAGTTTTAGAACAAGATATTACAGACGAAAATATTATATCCAAAATCGAAGATGTAATACAAGGGAAACGTGTGGATGTGATAATCGGTGGTCCACCTTGTCAGGCATATTCGACAGCGGGGCGTGTGCGTGATGCCGTAGGTATGGCAACCGACCCAAGAAATTTCTTGTTTGAAAGTTACGTGAAAATATTGGAGCATTTCAGACCGCCGTTTTTTGTTTTTGAAAACGTTACAGGCGTATTGTCTGCAATGGTAAACGGCAAGCCAATTTTTCCGTCCATTATCAAGGCTTTGGGTAAACTATACAAAGTAACAGACAATGCAAATATGTTAATCCATAATACGGCAGATTACGGAGTCCCTCAACTTCGTAAACGTGTGATTATTATGGGTGTGCGGAAAGACATATCAGACAAAAAAATCGAAGATTTATATAACGGAGTTATTAAAACACATTGGAATCCCGAAACACCTGAAACTGAAAGAGCCAACAAGAAAATTTATGTATCAGTCAAACAAGCAATTGGCGATTTGCCGCCGGTAGAACCTGGCAAGGACGGTTCGACAAAGGAGTTTTTGTATAAATGCGACAATGATTTCTTGGCAAGGATTGGGGAAAAAGGTGTACATCCTCTATTAGACCATATCGCACGCAAACACAACGACCTCGACCGTGAAAGATTTCGTGTAATGATAAAAAACAATTGGACTTTCGGACAACTTCGCAGAGAAATGCCACAATACGAACACGAACACGCGAGAGTGTTTGACAATAGTTATGTGGTTCAGTGGTGGGATTTGCCTTCAAAAACAATTCTCGCGCACATTCATAAAGACGGATTTCAATACATACACCCCGATTACAACCAAGCGAGAACTTTCACTGTAAGAGAGGCTGCACGAATTCAATCATTCCCCGACGACTTTGTCTTTGAGGGTGCGCGTGGGGAAAAATTCAAACAGATAGGTAACGCAGTGCCTCCGCTATTTGCGGAAGCGTTGGCGACTTCGATTAAAAACAATCTTGACGACATACAAAATGATATTTGAACCGATAGCAAACATAATAAGCAAAAGCGAGTACGAAGAAAAGATACTCATTTACATAAGACTTGTAGAAGTAATATGTACAAAGCATAATATCACACTTATTGATAGTGATTTATGCAACAAAGCCGTCGTGTCTGAATTGACAGATATGGGTATTATTAGTACAGAAAAAGACCTGCCTGAACTCAAAAAACTTCTCAAAGAAAACTACGACCGTTTTTTGAAATGTGTAAACACATATATTTGTAACAAAGATATATTTGGTAATGCGTTAGACAAACTCAACAATAAAAAACGCCGTATCCTACAAGAAAAAGAAAGAACATCAGGCAAACCAAATTTTGTCGATTTTTTTGCCGGAGCGGGCGGATTAAGTTGTGGCTTTGTTCAAGCCGGATTCAGGGTGGTATTTGCCAACGACCACGAAGATGTTTGTATCAGGACTTATAAATACAATCATCCTGAACTGCCGTCAGAATCGGTCTTAAAAGAAGATATTCGCAAGATTGTCAACAAAATTGACGATTATGTCAAAGAAGAGGTTGATATTGTTGTTGGCGGGCCTCCTTGTCAGTCGTTTAGTTCCGCAAATCAGCGCAGAGTTATCGACGACCCACGAAACGTTTTGTATAAATACTACATCGAGGCAATCAAACAATTAGCCCCCAAAATTATCCTGATGGAAAATGTAAAGGGGATGTTGTCGGTCGCTGACCAAGTAATAGCGGATTACAAAGCAATAGAAATTGAAAAAAACGGCAAAAAATACACTTACGATGTGGCGTACAGATTGTTAAATGCCGTCAATTTTGGTGTGTGCCAAAGTCGTGAGCGTTTAATTTTTATTGCTGTCAGAAATGACGTTGCAGAGTCGAAACATATTTCACCCGAAACGATTTTTTCAGAAATTGAAAGTACCTATTCTCTTTACACGCCCCAAAATCTTCAAGTGGCATTAGATTTCATCAAGCCATTGGATGCGCCGAGAATCAAAGGACAAACCGAAACTGATGACGAAAAAACGGGTATGAAAATAGGCTTAAACCAATTTGATAGTTGCGGCAACAATTATCTGAAACGCATTAATGGCGGAAGACAAATTGACTTTGTTTTTAACCATAAAGCAAGATATTGCAGCGATGTCAATTATGAGATTTTCAGGCGATTAGGTCAAGGCGAGGATTCTACAAATCCAAAAATTGCAGACATAATGCCTTATGCAAATAGAAACGACATTTTCAAAGACAAATATTACAAACTGATAGCCAACAAACCAAGTAGGACTATCACGGCACATTTGAAAATGGATTGTCTGTCGCACATTCACCCGACACAAATAAGGAGCATTACACCAAGAGAAGCGGCAAGGATTCAATCATTCCCCGATGATTATCTATTCTTGGGCGCATATCTCAAAACATATATGCAAATCGGGAACGCCGTCCCCGTACTGATGGCTAAACAAATTGCGGAAGTAATAAAGAAATACCTATGATGAGCACAACAAAGATAATACAATACATTCATCGTCCTAACAACACGGAGTTAGGTAAAGGAAATACGCACGAATCGTATATGCTTATTCCGTCGAATATTGATGTGTCATCAATATTCCCATCATCTGTTGAAGTTGTTGTAACTGATTCGATTAGCGGAAAGAAATATCGTCTGAAATCCGCATCAGGAAAGGAGTTTAGAGTTAATCAAATGGGTGATTTTTACAGAGATTATTCTGTAAATCAGGGAGATGAAATTATTATTACCAACGTTAATAACGGCACAGATAATAAACGATTCATTTCCATAAGGAAATTTGAACGTGTTGCAATTATTACAAGTAGTAAAGGTTCTGAAATCATTAACATAGAGAAACTTGATGATTGCAAGCAATCTGACGGCTCATATCATATTACTCTGTATCAGAATGGTATGTATTCTACAATGAAAATATCATTCCTAAGTTCCCAAAGGAAAAGAAGCGATTCTCCCAACACAACCGATTATTATGATGTTGCTATAAATGGCAATCCAATTACTGTTGGCACACATTATATTACCCTTGGTCAAAAAAATACTTTTTCAGATTTACAAAAGTGCGAATATAGTGAAGTTGAATTTGATGATCTGAACTTTTTACGATCTTTCATACCAACGGGAAATGTTAATACCAAACCTCATATCGTTCCAACTCTTGAAACGAGCTCTCAATTCCGCCCCCTCCTCACCGCCATCCGCACCAAGCCCTTCATTCTTCTTGCCGGAATATCAGGCACGGGTAAGAGCCGGATTGTGAGGGAGTTGGCGTTTAAATCTTGTCCTAAATATTTGCAGGACGAAGACCACACTACGCCGGGCAATTACTGTATGATTGAGGTAAAACCAAATTGGCACGACAGCACAGAGTTGTTGGGCTATTACAGCAATATCAACAAGGGTTATCAGTTCAAAAAGTTTGTCAAATTCTTGGTAAAGGCAAAGATGTTTCCAAAAGTGCCGTTCTTCGTCTGCCTCGACGAGATGAATCTTGCGCCCGTGGAGCACTATTTTGCGGAGGTTCTCAGCATTTTGGAAACAAGGAAAAACACCAGCAACGGAATCAAAACCGACATCATTATTGAACCGAGATACTTTGTAGAATTGTCGAAAATAGGCGATTATAATCCGAGTGCCACCGACAGGGACATCTACCTCAAATTATTTGCAATAGACACCGAAAACGACATCAACACAGAAATAGGCAACCGCCACGACCTGACAACCGTCGGCCTCACCCTGCCCGGCAACGTCATAATCATCGGCACGGTGAATATGGACGACACCACGCACCAATTTTCGCGCAAGGTAATCGACCGCGCCATGACTATCGAAATGAACGGCGGCAAACTTTCTGATATGTTCGGGGGCAGCAAAAATCTCGACTATCTGCCCGATGCCGAACAAAAGAAATGGCAAAGCGCATTTCGCCAACCATACATCAACGCCGACGAGGTATTGGATGCCCATCCCGATGCTGCCGAGGCAATCAAAACACAATGCACCGAAAAACTCGAACAAATCAATGCCGTTCTCAAAGGAACACCCTTTGAAGTAAGTTACCGCGTGCTCAACGAACTTGTAATAATGACCGGCGTAATGCTCGATTCCAAAAAAGACGACGAAACTATTGACAATATTATCAATCAGGCAGTTGATAATATTATGCTGATGAAAATACTGCCTCGCATAGAGGGCGACGAAGAGATGTTTGCCGTAAAAAGTAATCCCAAAAACCGTTTGGAACAATTGATGGATTTGCTGCCCGAAATCGCCACTACCGACAATCCACAAACCGCCAAATCCAAAATCAAAGAAATGAACGACAGGCTCAACGCACAGGATTTCACCCGTTTTTGGCCATAGAGTATGCAGACCGAAGTATTAAGATACATACACAAAGATTACGAAGTCATTGTTAGGACTCAGGACATCAGTTATTCGTGGCAGCAGTTCAAAGGTCGCATAAAATCCACCGAACGCACCGCCGCGCCTGAGTGTTATTGCCGTTACACGTCAAAAGACGACTGTCAACTGCGCTTGTATAATCCTGATACAGCGGGAATTATATCTCTTGACGCATCAAAAGTGTGGGACAATCTGTCGCCCGTGGTGTTTGAAACCTGCAAATATCAGATACGCATCATATTTCACGGTGTTGACAAGGGAAGCCGTCCCGAAGTCAGGCACGTAAGGAAAGACATCGAGGATAGTTTCTTTTATGATGACGATGTGCAAACATCAGCCATTCAGTCGCTTACTGGCGACATTGATTTCCTCAACGAGCCGGGAGTTTTCAAACTTGTTTTTTCGTACCGCAAAGACGGCATTTCGCACGATAGTTTTGTTACATTCGATGTGGTATCGCCCAAACTTGACACCAAAAACGACTACAAACGCCTTTTGGACGAGGTGAACCGCGAATATGAAAACGTCATCTACCGCTACCTGAGCGTTACGCTGCAACAATTTTCCCGTGGCAAAATCAACAACGATGCCACTTGGATGTCGGCATTTCAGAGCGTTGTGGACGATTATATCAAAAATCTCCGCCGCATAATCCAAAATCCTCACACACTTACAGTTGACACCCAAACATCGCGCAGGGCAGAACAGATAAGGCATTTTACGCCCGAGATGGAGGAAATTTACAAGGAGAAAGAATCGGAAGGCGTTTTGGAAGAATATTATTTCCGTTACAACGAATCGCACTCCACCCACGATACGATGGAAAACCGTTTTGTAAAATACACATTACAGCATATCGGCAAGCGGCTTTCTAATATTATCAACACCGTATTGTCGTCGGCTCAAGAGCAACTCTCGCCCCGCCATCGCAAAATGTGGGAAGCCTACCGCGACACTCTCCAAAAAATATCCAAACATCAGTTTTTCCGTCAGTTAGGGCGTTACGAGGGAATGAGCAAAGAAAGCCTTGTGCTGCAAAACCGCACCGGCTACCAGCAGATTTACAAGGATTGGCTCAAACTAAAACGCGGCATCGATTTCTACAACGGAGCCGCCAACATAGGCACGTTGCAGATATGGGAGATTTACGAACTTTGGTGCTTCATCAAGATGAAACACCTTGTGGCAGAGATAATTGGCATCGACTCCAACAATCCCGCCCACGAACAATTGATAACTGAGCCAAAAGGGACATTGCTCAATCCGTTTACAGATTCGTCGTTGGAGCATATTGTAGAATATCATTATCCCGACCGCGACGACATCATAACGCTTCATTATCAACACGTTTTCAACCGCAAAAGCGGCAGCGACGATTACCACTTCAATACAGCCACCACCGAACAGCGTCCCGACATCGTGCTAAACATCCGCCACTCCTCGGGCGAAATGGTTCTTACATACCTTTATGATGTCAAATACCGTGTAATCAACGACAAAAGAATCGACAAAGACTTTGAACAACAGGACATTGACGAAAATATCCAACTCAAAGGTGGCGACTATCCGCCCACCGATGCCATCAATCAAATGCACCGTTATCGCGACGCCATTTATTACAGCCGCGAACACGAGCCGTACCGCAACAAAGAAATCATTGGCGGCTACATTCTTTTTCCCGGACGTGGCGACGACGAGTCGATTCTCAAAAGATATTACAGCCAAAGTATCAGAGAGGTTAATATCGGTGCGTTCCCGTTGCTGCCCAACAACGACAGCCTATTGCGCAGGCATTTGGCGGACATTCTTATCAATTACACTTCCGACGAAATTCACGTAGCCAAAGCGCGTCCACAGCGCAGTCTCGCCTACATTACCGAAGAAGAAAAGGCAGGATTGGACACCGACGACCTTGTGATGATAGCGTGGGCGGGCAGCGACGAACAGCGTCAATGGTGTTTTAACGCCAAATGGTACAATATTCCGCTTGATAAAATTGCCGACACACCTTGGATGAAGGCAAAATATTTGCTATTGCGTACCACAAAAGAAACCGCTATTGGCAACCTTTGCAAAATTGTTAACACTAAGCACGATGTATGGACAAGCGAAACACTCGTTAAAAACGGCTACCCAAGCACGCCACATAGCCAATTTTATTTTATGATTCGCATCCGCAAGCCTGACGAAACCGACCAATCGCTTCGCAACCGCTCATACAATCTCGCCAACATCGCAATTAAAGAATACGGCACGGAAAAATCGCCGTTTATATTGGTAAAACTGAAAAACTTAACGGAAGCATTGTAATTTCATCGCTGATATTGCACCCTATAACTCAACATCATAAATACTCCGGGCAGCGACATTCCCGTTGGGACGAAGTGGTTGTCTTTGGTGTAGGACGATGGCAACAAAAATTTGCCGTCGGGGGTGCGGATTTTGTTGTAGGAGACGAGGACGTAGTTGTGGCGGTTGTAGATGTTATAGACGGAGAGGGCAATTTTGTGGGCGAGGTTTTTCACTTGCGGTTTTTTGAATTGATACTCCACAGCCATATTTAGTTTGTGGTAATTGGGCAGGCGGGAGTCGTTGCGGTCACCGTAATATGGGATTTTGTAATTGTCATAATAATAAAAACCTACGGGCTTGGTATATGGTATGCCCGAATTGAAATTCCAATCTATCTTGGCGGCAAGGCGCGACGTGATATTGTAGAGCGTCATCAGGTGGACGCAGTGCGGGATGTTGTTGTCGGGGATGTACTCGTATTTATAGAGTTCGGGCGTGTATTTTCGGGAATAGGTGTAACTGTAATTGGCCTTCATACG
>DGIK01000004.1:8304-13959 GCA_002393195.1 Bacteroidales bacterium UBA3824
TAAAATTCGTTTTCTATCGTGCGGTTCATCAGCATATTGGCGTGCAGGCGGTATTCTGTGAGATTTTGGAAATATTTGTAATACGCACAAGTGGTAATCGTCATATCCCAAACCTTAGCCGTCGCGCTAAAAGTGGCAGACACAACCTCCTGCGGCTGGAAATAGTTGCCGCTTGGTATCCAAAGGTCGAGCGTGGTGAATGGGCTTATTGAATTGCTCAACATGTGGAGGTACTGCACGTTGCGTTCGGCGGAGATTTTGAGGTCGAGGCGCGGGGTTGCACGATACACTACGGCTACACGCGGCTCGATGCGGACATAGTTGTTGAAACGTCCGTAACCATAAGATGTGGTGTCCCAAGTACGGATGGTGTCATTGAAATAAAAACTCTTTGCCGGGCCATAATTCTGCCATACCGACACCCTTGCGCCCGCCTTTACTGCAATTTTTGGTGTTGCCTGAGCTTCCGCGCCGAGGTACGCAACGATATTGTCGGCGTTGCCGGTGAGGAGTCCGCTGTTGGATTTTTCGTTGTCGATGTATAGCGTGGCTGGCACAAATACGTGGTACGAATATTCTGTGCCGTATCGTATTGTAATCCAAGGCGTTGCCTCCCACACGAAATCTGCCTTATACGCCATATTGCCAATGCGAGTGTTCCAATAGTTGGAGTGATCTTCGTTGGTGAAAATCAGATATTTGTATTGTCCAAAATACGCCGATTGGTTCATATAGTGCCTCGCGCCAAGAGTGCGGTAGTGGCGGATGGTGGCGGCGATGTTGCTCCAAGTGACGGCGTAGTTGTTGCCGGTTTCGAGGTTGGAGTAATAGTCGTTGCCATTAAAAATAGAAAGATACAGGCGGTCTTTGGGCGAGATTTTGAAGTGTATCTTGCTGTGAATGTCGTAGAATGTGAATTTGCCGTCGATGTCGAGTTGACGCATCACCCATCCGAGGATGGATTTGCGGACGTTGGCGGTGGCTGTGATGCGGTCTTGGCGGATTGGGATTTCGGTGCGGGCGGAGAGCGTGAGGGGCGTTATTTCGCTGCTGATGCCAAATTTGCCAAGGCTGCCGTCTTTGGTGCGGATGTCGGTGATTGACGACAAACGACCGCCGTATTTGAGCGGGAAGTCGGATGTATATACTTCGAGCGAATTGATTGACTGCGGGGCTACCGACGAATATACGCCGAAGAAGTGCGACGGATGGTATATCGGGGCTTCATCGATGAGTACGAGGTTTTGGTCTTTGTAGCCGCCGCGCACGCTGTAAAATGCCGAACCGTCGGATATTCTTGTGATTCCGTGGTCGGTGGCGAGGATGCCCACGAGGTCGCCTCCAAGCACGAGGCCGGAGTATTTGTTGAAGTCGGTGGCGTTGAGGGTGCTGCTCTTGTTGAGTAGGCTTTTGGCGGCGGGCTGGGCTTTGGTGTATGTGATTGCCACGGCTTCCACTTGCTGTTCGGTGGCTTCGAGTTCCTGGTCGATGGTGAGATTGCCGGTGATGGCTGTCGTGATGTATTCGCGCCGGTAGCCGAGGTATGAATATACGAGAGTGTAATCGCCCTTGCGGAGTGTCAGTGTGTAATATCCGATTCCGTTGGTGGCTGTGCCGAGCGGCTGACCTTCCACGCTGATTGTGGCTCCGATAAGCGGTTCGTGGGTCTGACGGTCACGGACGTAGCCGTTGATGGATATTGTGCGGGCGTTGTCGTCGTTGGCGGCGGCGTTGACGGTCTGTTTGCGGGGTTTTAGGATTATTTGTTTTTCGGTGCGGACGTATTCAAGCCCGATGATGTCGGTGAGTTGGTCGAGGGCGGTATTGAGCGATGTGTTGCGGATTTTGATGTCGATGATTGCCTGGTCGTCGATGAGGTCGGCATTATAGACAAAATGGATGCCGCTCTGCTCCGTGATGTGGTCGAGGACGTAGCGTAGTGTCTTTTTATGACAGGTAATGGTAATGCACTCACTGTTGCGGCCTGTCTGCCCGTGTGTGGCGGCGGGTAGCATCTGCAATAGTGTGGTCAGTATCAATAATATGAACAATTGTCTGCCTGTCATAGTTAACAAAAATACAAAAAACATCAGGCGGCAACTGCGGGGCTGCCACCTAATGTTTTTGTTTTAGGTAAGTATGTGTGTTTTTTGGATTATTTGGCAATGTTCCAAGTGCCGTCGGCGTCTTGCGTGATGCTGATGTCGAGCGCCTGCTCTATGACATTGAAGACGGATTGGATGTCCTGTTGCTCAAATGTGCCGGTGATTTTTGCGCTACGCACGTCGTCGGCTATTCGGTATCGGATGTTGTATGCCGCCTGCAACTGTTGCATTACCGACTCGATGGTCTGGTCGTTGAAATCGAGTTTGCGGAGTTTCCACGCGATGCAGTTGAAGTTGTCAACGTCCTTGACTTCCATCTTGCCCGAGGCGTGGCATATCAACTGTTTGCCGCGTGTGAGGTTGCCGATGGTCTGGTGGTCGGCGTGGTTGGTTACTTCCACGTTGCCGGATGTTACTGTTACCGTGGTCGCGCCGTTGGATTCACAGACATCAAACGATGTGCCTCTCACTGTTACCGTGAGGTCTTTGGTGTCGATGGTGAATGTGCGGTCGGGATTTTTCTCCACGTCAAAGTATGCTTCGCCTTCGAGTTGGACGTTGTAAGTGCCTTTTTTGCGGTTGTCGGTGCAGGTGATGCGGCTGTTGCGGTTGAGGGAGATTTGGGTGGATGTCTCCACCGTAGCCTCTACCGCTTCCTGACACGCTACGTGCGTCTCCGTGGGCGGTGCCGCGTAGTGGTTGTACGCAAAGAGACTCGCACCCGCGATGAGTACGATGGAAGCCGCCGCCTTCCACAGCGTCGAGAGCCTGAATGTCTTTGGCTCACTGATGCCTGCGGCTGCCTTGAATCGCGCCCACTCGTGGTCGGTGTCGATGTCGAGCATCCTCACGTCGGAGATGTATGGTATGTCGTTGTCGTGGTTCATTTGGTTTTTTATAATTAGTTTCTTAGTAAGCAATAATGTATTGTTTTCTGTACAAAAATCGTACAATTCTTGTTTGTCTTTTCATTATAACACTTAATTGGGCGTTTACCCTAATATAAAATGTTGTTTTTTTTAGGTTTAGTTTATATCGCTTCGCGATGTTTGGGGGCGCGCTTCGCTTGAAATCTTACAAATCTGTTCAAATTTTACAAATCATTCAAATTTTACAAAACTAACAATAATCTTTCAAATTGTTATCTAAAATCTTTCTTTTTTAATTTTGATTATTATTTGTATGATTTGTAAAGATTTGTGTAATTTCTGCCCGTAAGGGCACTAACAAAAATTTTGCGTCTCTACGGCGCGGATCCAAAAATCTTTTTTCTTAATAGTTTGAGGGCGGTTGTTATGTGTGCTTCTACGGTCTTGATGCTAATGCCGAGTTTGTCGGCGATGTTGTTGTTGCTGAGGTTTTCGTAACGGCTCATCAGGAACACTTTTTTGCTCTTTTCGGGCATTCGGTTGATGGTGTCGATTACTGCCGCTTCGAGTTCCGCAGCACGGATTTCGTTGTCAGCATCGGAGTTTTCGCTTTCCACGGTCTGCAATTCTTCTTCGTCGCAGAATTTTTTGTGGTCGCGTATGTAGTTGATTGATAGGTTGTGGGCTATTCTGAAAATGAGAGCCTTGATGTTGCTGCCTTCGGGAATCTCCTCGCGCTTTTCCCAAACCTTCATAAAGGCTCGGTGCGCGAGGTCTTTGGCGTCTTCGGTGTCGCGGACGTACTTGTTGCAGTATGCCGTTACAGATACGAAGTTTTGTTTGAATACGGTTTCAAATGTCTTTGTGTCGATTCCCATTGGTTATTATTTTAATAATGTATGCGGCGGAATCCGAAGATTTCGCGGACATCTTGGATGGTTTTTTGTGCATTGACACGCGCTTTTTCTGCGCCCATTCTGGCTACCTTGTCGAGGTATTCGGTGTCGTTGTAGATGTCGTTGATGCGCTCGCGTATCGGGGCTACCACTTTGATGATGTCTTCGGCGAGTTGTTTTTTCATATCGCCGTAGCGTATCGAGCAATCGTTCCAAGCCGCCTCAAAGTGTTCGATGGTGGAGCGGTCCGATACGAGTTCCATCAATGTAAACAGGTTTTGGATTACTTCGGGTTTCTCGCTGTTGGGGGCTTGTGGACCGAGGTCAGTAACGGCTTTCATCACTTTCTTGCGAATGTCTTTGTCGCTGTCGATGAGGTAGATGCCGTTGCCTTCGCTCTTGCCCATCTTGCCAGAGCCGTCAAGTCCTGGCACTTTCACGAGATGGTCGCCAAAGGAGAATGCTTTGGGCTCTTTGAAGTATTCTACGCCGTAGATGTTATTGAAGCGGCGGGCAAATTTGCAGGTCATTTCGAGGTGCTGTTCCTGGTCTTTGCCGACGGGTACGAGGTCGGCTCTTTGGATGAGGATGTCGCAAGCCATCAGGACGGCGTATGTGAGGAGTCCGGCGTTGACGTTGTCGGGATTCTGACGCGCTTTTTCCTTGAATGACACTACCCTTTCGAGTTCGCCGATGTATGCGTTCATGTTCATGAGCATATAAAATTCGGCGGTCTCCACGAGGTCCGACTGGATGTAGATTGTTGATTTTTCGGGGTCGAGACCCGATGCTATGTACTGGCTCAGGATTTTCCTGACGTTGTTCTGGATGTCAGCGGGGTGCGGGTGCGTGGTGAGCGAGTGGTAGTCGGCTACAAAGAAGTAACAATTGTAGTCGTTTTGCAATCTCACAAAATTCCTCAGCGCACCAAAATAGTTGCCGAGGTGTAGGTCGCCCGTAGGCCTGATTCCGCTTAATACTGTCTGCATTTTATGTTTGTCAATTGTTTTTGTTAATTGGCGCAAAGATAAGTATTTTTTTGATTCCGTGAGATACTTTTGAAAAAAAATGTGCGGGAATGAAAGAGCCGTGTATTTTTTTCGTACTTTTACAAAAACATTTTAAACTAATTTATATATTTGCGGTCAAATTATATGGTTTAACCGTTAAAATTTAATCACAAATCACACATTAGAATGAGAAGACAACTTTTGACATTAGCGGCGGCGGTGTTGATGACTACTACATCAGCCTTCGCACAGTGGGGACGCCCGCAGGAGGACAACGACCCCACAGGTCTCAAAGACGCCTACAAAGACTACTTTAAAGTAGGTGTTGCTGTCAATATGCGCAACATCACCAATCCCAAGGAAGTGGAGACCATTCTCCGCGAGTACAACAGCATCACAGCCGAAAACGACATGAAACCCATCTCGGTGCATCCTCGCGAAGGTGTTTGGACATGGGAAAAGGCTGACTCAATCGCCAACTTCTGCCGCAAAAACAACATCAAGATGCGCGGACACTGCCTCTGCTGGCACAGCCAATTCTGCGACTGGATGTTTACCGACGCTAAGGGCAAGGAAGTTACCAAGGAAGTATTCTACGCTCGTCTCAAAGAGCACATCACCACAGTCGTAAACCGCTACAAGGACATCGTATATTGCTGGGATGTTGTCAACGAGGCAATGGCTGACAATGTGCGCCCCAATCCGTGGAACCCCAACCCGTCGCCCTACCGCGATTCCCGCCACTACAAACTCTGCGGCGACGAGTTCATCGCCA
>DGIK01000050.1:0-33454 GCA_002393195.1 Bacteroidales bacterium UBA3824
TCGTCATCAAACTTATTGACACGCAAAATGTAATACTCGGGGAAGATGCCGTGAACCTCATCAACTCCAAACTTCGACTTTTGTGCGGGTGTAAGTTTGAGTTCGTCCTCGTCGTTGAACATATTTTTGAAAACCGTCGTACCGTGATAGGCGTAGCCTTTACCCTGTCCAAGGCTGAAATACACGATGTTGACAGAATATACTTTGGGTAATGCCGCGTAAGGTTCGCCCTTTTTCATATAGTCGGCAATTATCTTTGACGCTCCAAACGCCATACGCTGAAAGAAATCCAACTCGTGGTCGTTCTGTACCTCGACGAGGATTTTTTCTTTTTTCTCATCCTCAACAAGCAAATCAACTCGGTTGAACTTTTGATCTTCGGTCTCCTGATTACCTTCACTTTCAAGGACTTGCGTTATCTTTATTTGACGACCTATCAACACGCTCAGAAAGCCATCCAGCACGACATAATTCCTCTTGTCGCGCAGAAGGCGTTTTATCATCCAGTCAAATCGTATATAGTTTCCCATAGCGATAGCAATTTATGATTCACAGACCAAAGTTAGGGAGTTTTTGGAAATTGACAAAATATTTTGCGTTAAATCTTTCATTTCACCAACTTCCGCGTCTCGTCTTTCAGTTCCCTGTGCAAAATCAACAATCCGATGAGATTGGGCATCGCCATAAGCACCACCGCCACCGACGAGAAGTACCATATCAACGACGTATCTACAAACGACGCGATGAAAAAGCCTATCACATAGACTATTCTGAACGGCAGCACCGACCGCTGTCCAAACATAAATATCATAGCCCTATCGCCATAATAGCACCACGCTATCGACGTAGAAAACGCAAACAGCAACAGTGACAACGCCACTATATACTCGCCAAAACTGCCAAACCAACTCGACGAAAACGCCTTGACCGTGAGCGGAGCACTATGTAAAAGCGACTTGCCGCTGATGACTACGCCATTTTTTTCAGGTTTGCCGTCCACAACTTTAATCGCGCCGGTGAAGGGCTTGCCGTCTTTTTTGAACACGACATCCTCCGCCACCGACTGCGCGTGCATCAATGTCCAATCGCCCGGCTTTGCCTTGCCGTCCACTACTTCGATAACTCCGTCATACATTGAATCATTACTTTGCATAGCGTCATATAACACCTTGGCATCATTGGAATTGGTATTGACGACAACAATATCGGCGAACTGAAAATCGTTGTCAAATTTTTCTTTCCATACACCCGACGACACAATCATCAACCCCGTAAGCGAACAAATAATCACCGTGTCGATAAAGGGCTCCAACATCGCCACGAGCCCTTCCTGCGCGGGATGTTGACAACGTGCCGTAGCGTGTGCGATAGGCGCACTACCCTGCCCCGCCTCGTTTGAAAAAAGTCCACGGTTGATGCCCCTCGACATCGCCAACGCCACCGTGCCGCCGAGAAAACCGCCCGTAGCCGCCGTCCCCGTAAATACGTCGCCAAACACCGACTTGATGCCGGGCCAAAGATTGTCGATATGATAGATTATAACCACCATCGCGCCCACAAAATAGACTATCGCCATAAAGGGCACAATCTTTTCCGTTACAGTAACAATCCTCTTGATGCCGCCCAAGACCACCGCCCCAAGCGCAACCGCAAGCACTGCGCCGCTCACCATCTGAGGTATGCTGAACGAATCGCGCATCGCTGTGGCAATATTGTTGATTTGAGGAAGACAGCCAGTGCCAAACGCACACAGCACAGTGCATACAGAGAATATGACGGCTATTAAATGTCCTGTTTTGATGGTGCGTCCTTTTATGTTGAGGTTCAATCGTTTGTCCATATAAAACATTGGTCCGCCCGCCATAGTGCCGTCGGGGAGTTTTTCGCGGTATTTGTGACTGAGAGTTACCTCGGAATACTTAGTAGCCATGCCAATAATAGCCGTTACCACCATCCAAAACAACGCCGCAGGCCCGCCCAAGTGTATAGCCATAGCCACGCCAGCAATGTTGCCCGTGCCCACAGTACCCGACAACGCCGTGCTGAGTGCCTGAAAATGAGAAGCGTCGCCCTCATGGTGCTGATGGTCATAATGCCCCCTTAGCGTCCGGCACGCCCTGCCGAAATACCTCACCTGCGGGAAGCCAAGATAAACAGTCAAAAACACGCCCGTACCGAGCAACGTATAAATAAAAACCGGGTGGACACTCACATAACTATCGAGCCACGCCAAAATTTCGATGATGGATTGCATTTTGGGTAAATTGTTATACTTTTATCAAATCAACACCTAAGACAGTGGAGATTTTTGCCAATGTTTCTAATGTGAAATTGCAAGTGCCCCCCACCCATTCCTTGATTTTTGCGACACTTTCGTTTGTCATTTTGGCAAATTCGCTATAAGAAATATTGCGTTCTTTCAACAGACTGTCAATTTTGTCGGCAATACTCCACGAAAAATCCACCTGCCGTCGCCTGTCGGCAGGAATCTTTGACAACTCCGTTTTAAAAAGTTCTATCATCGCCTGTTTCATTGATATTAAAATATAGTTCTTTGCAAAGTTAGGCAAAAGTTTAAAATAATAGTCATTTTTTTGTAAAAAATTTTTGTTGCTTAATAAAAGTTTCCTACATTTGCAGTGTTCTTTTCCATGGAAAGGAAAGACTGTATTTAAATATAAGGCGTTACTTACGCTTTGTTGTTGACGTTCAGGAATTTGACCGTTTCTACCATCACATGTCAAGAGCAAAGCAACGGTGATGCCTACGTAGTATGTATCATTCTCATGCTAATGGTATGAGTGTACATATTGTATCGTGGGCTTTCGACGTTGCTCGTTTCTGACATGTGGGCAAGGTCAAAGCCTCTGAACGTGAGACGAGTAGTATGTAAAAATCCCACGCTTTTTTATTTCTATATGGCTTTACAATCAACAATCAATACAATAACAATGCGTTTTGGGATTAGCAAAATAAAGCATACATAATATGCAACAAGGTGATAAAAAGAAAAACTTCAAACGGAATCTTATCATCATCGGACTTTGCCTTTTGGTGTTTTGGATTATTGGAAAAACAAACAATAAAAGCAATCAACAAACAGATACCGATGATAATAAAAGTTCGCAACTGATTGATGAAGTTCCGCAACTTCCTGTTAAAAACGTCGAACTTGGCAAAATAAAACAAGGAACCGATGGCGAATCTGTTGGTAAAAAGACAGAATTGACAGAATTGAAACAATTTCTTTCCGAAGACGAGTACGGCTCAATCGAAA
This sequence comes from Bacteroidales bacterium UBA3824, assembly GCA_002393195.1. GTDB lineage: Bacteria > Bacteroidota > Bacteroidia > Bacteroidales > UBA3824 > UBA3824. Next base: position 3,278 of record DGIK01000050.1, read on the forward strand.
TTGTTTGGGTTTGGGATTGCTCTCCTAAATACGGAGACATGCCCATGAAACTGACATACGACAAGACGACCAATGTCCTGAAAGAGATTTATACTCAGAACAACGTCATCGAAGAATACAAAAACATACGTGTCGAATGTTTGAAAGAATTCCTCGAAAAAGGCGAAAAAGGTTTTCATCGTCTTGAAAAGTACTGTGACGGCTACGCTTACGATTTCAACGACAGAGAAATGGCTGTCAAGGCTGTTGGTCCGAAACCGGAGCAAAGCGAAGTTACGGGAAGCGTCAAAATTGTTGAAAAATACATCAAAGACCATGCAAACGATGCTTCAAGCATCAAATTTGTGGAATGGTCGAAAGTTGCAGCCGTAGGAGAAAATTGGTTAGTACGGTGCAAATTCAAAGGCACTAACCAATTGGGTGGTGTCGTAACTACCAATATGTTGTTCTTCATTCAAAACAATCAGGTCGTCAGAACTTCTGAGATAAAATAAAAACATCCATACAATCATCAAGTAAAAGCGGCTGCCGCAACTTTCGGCAGCCGCTTTTTACTATCCTTTTTATTATATCGAAACCATTGCGAATACACAATCTTTTTAAAGATTACGAAAAAAACATTACATTTTTTCCCATTTTGAAAAAAAACCTTCTTTTTACACCATTGAAAAAGAACAACAAATGGAAATAACGAAATAGAAGACAAATATATCGGTACCCACCCCCGAACGCGACGCATACGACCACGAAGTGGATCTTTTTGTAATTGGCAAGACCATCAAACAAGCCCGTGAATCCAAATCGCCAGCCTTCGGCTGGCGATTTGTCAATACGTTCCATTGCTCGTAAAACTGCCGTATATTTTTGATGATTGTTGAAGAATAAGGACAGACATTTGGCGTTGGCTTTCTTCCATTGTCGTAATTTCTAATCAACAAAAATCATAATAATTATCGAATATATTCAACAAAAATCATAATATTTGTCGATTATATTCAATAAAAATCATAATATTTGTCGAATATAATCAATAATAATCATAACAATTCAAAAAATCTCCCCCCAAAAAAATATTTCCACTAAAAATTAGCCATTCCCAAAAATTATCCCTATATTTGCAAACGGTAAACATAATGACGAGCAACTATGAAAACGACAAAACCACTATATCTCACAGACGATTACGGTGAAACAAGACCCTACACACGTGAAGAACTAATTGCACGTGCGGAGGAAGGTCGTAGGCAAATCGCAATGGGCAATTACACCGACATAGACGTATTTATGCGCGAACTGTATGAAGATTTTGAGAAAGATATGCGCAAAGGAAATTTTGCTTCGGTTGAAGCACTCGAAACGGTGAACGTATGAAAAAAATCGTTATCCACAACACCGCCCGAAATAAAATACGTAATACCGCGCGGTACATCCACAAAGAATTTGGTGCGGTTAGTCGTATCCGTTTTATTGAAGAGGTTGGACATACAATGCAATTGCTCAAAAACAATCCCGGTATTGGCGCAGCCGAACGGTATCTTGAAGGTGCGCCTGTTTTGTATAGAAGCGTCATCATCCAACGACTCAACAAGATTATCTATTGGGAAAATGGCGACACCGTAGAAATAGTAGATTTTTGGAACTGCCGACGCGAGCCCGTAACGCAAGCAAAACATTTGTTGCAATGATTTCGTCAGCAAATCCATCCAACTAAAAATATTTTCCCCCAATAATTCCGTCATTCAAAAAATTATCCCTATATTTGCGGTGGAATTAAATATACAGACAATGGAATACAATCACCGTGAAATAGAGGTCTTTTGGCAAAAATATTGGGAAGACCACCAAACGTACAAGGTCAGCAACAAGTCTGACAAGCCTAAATTCTATGTCCTCGATATGTTTCCGTACCCCTCGGGCGCGGGACTGCACGTAGGACATCCGCTCGGATACATTGCGTCCGACATTTACAGCCGTTACAAGAGGCTCAAAGGGTTCAACGTCCTGCACCCGATGGGCTACGACGCATTTGGACTGCCCGCCGAACAGTACGCAATACAGACGGGGCAGCACCCCGCTGTTACCACCGAGCAAAACATCAACCGTTACCGCTCGCAACTCAAAAAAATCGGCTTCTGTTACGATTGGAGCCGCGAACTCCGCACCTGCGACCCCAAGTATTACAAGTGGACGCAGTGGGCGTTCATACAGATGTACAATCATTATTACGACAACGACGCCCAAAAGGCGCGCCCGATAGCCGACCTGATTGCCGAATTTGAGCAAAACGGCAACACCAAAATCAACGCCGCACACTCCGACGTGCCCACATTCCCGGCTGCCGTTTGGAACGGAATGGAGGAAAGCGAGCGCAATTCTGTAATCGACGCTTATCGCCTGGCTTACAGGGCAAAAACGATGGTCAATTGGTGTCCAAAATTAGGTACGGTGCTCGCCAACGACGAGGTAAAAGACGGCGTATCTGAGCGCGGCGGCTACCCCGTCGTACAAAAACCGATGGAACAATGGCTCCTCCGCGTTTCGGCGTATGCAGAAAGGCTCTTGCAGGGCTTGGAGACCATCGATTGGACCGACTCGCTCAAAGATATGCAGCGCAACTGGATTGGACGCTCCGAAGGCTGTGAAATGTACTTTGAGGTTGCCGACAGCGACATCAAACTCAAGATATTCACCACACGTGCCGACACGGTGCACGGCGTTACATTCATGGTGCTTGCGCCTGAATCTGAGTACGTTGCCAAAGTAACCACGCCCGAATGTCGCGATGCCGTCGATGCTTACGTTGCGGGCGCAGCCAAGCGCACCGAATTGGAGCGTATGAGCGACACGCATACCGTAACGGGACAATTCACCGGCGCGTATGCCGTCAACCCATTCACCGGCGACCACATTCCGATTTGGGTAAGCGACTACGTATTGGCAGGCTACGGCACGGGCGCAATTATGGCAGTACCCGCACACGACAGCCGCGACTACGCATTTGCAAAGAAATTCAACCTCCCCATCATACCCCTCATCGAAGGTGCAGACATTTCGGAACAATCATACGACGCCAAGGAAGGCATAATGATGAACTCCGGCATCTTCAACGGACTCGACGTACTCGCCGCCAAGAAGAAGGCAATCGAGGAAGTGGAGCGTATGGGCATTGGCAACAGGAAAATCAACTACCGCATCCGCGACGCCATATTCTCTCGTCAGAGGTATTGGGGCGAGCCGTTCCCGGTATATTACAAAGACGGACACGCCGAAATGCTCACCCTCGACAAACTCCCGCTGACACTCCCCGAAGTGTCGTCGTTCCTGCCCACAGAAGATGGCGAGCCGCCGCTTTCGCGTGTTGCAGAGTGGCAGACGGCGGATGGTTACCGTTACGAAACATCCACAATGCCCGGTTTTGCGGGTTCGTCGGCATATTACCTCCGCTATATGGATCCCGACAACAACGACGCACTCGTCTCCAAGGAGGCAGACGAATATTGGCAGGACGTTGACCTCTACGTCGGCGGCACAGAGCACGCAGTTGGACACCTTATATATTCGAGATTTTGGAACAAGTTCCTCTACGACCTCGGCTACGTCTGCAAGGACGAACCCTTCCGCCGCCTTGTCAACCAAGGTATGATACAGGGTCGCAGCAACTTCGTATATCGCATCAAGGACACCAACACATTCGTTTCTGCCGGACTCAAAGGTCAATACGACACCACCGAACTCCACGTTGACGTCAACATCGTCAAGAACGACATCCTCGACACCGAGGCGTTCCGCAATTGGCGACCCGAATACAACAACGCCGAGTTTATCCTCGAAGACGGCAAATACGTCTGCGGCTACGGCATCGAGAAGATGAGCAAGTCGATGTACAACGTCGTCAACCCCGACAACATCGTCGAGAAGTACGGCGCGGACACATTGAGGCTGTTCGAGATGTTCCTTGGCCCGTTGCAACAGTCAAAGCCTTGGGACACAAGCAACATCGAAGGCGTTAGCAGGTTCTTGAAGAAGTTTTGGAGGCTGTTCTTCGGCGGCAAAGACGATTCGCTCCTCGTTTCCGACGACGAGCCCAACGACGCAGAACTCCGCACCCTCCACAAGTTGCTCAAAAAGGTTGAGCAGGACATCCTCACCCTCGACTACAACACGGCGGTATCCGCGATGATGATTGCCGTCAACGACCTTACCGCCGCCAAGTGCAACAAGCGCAAAGTCCTCGAACCGATGACGATAGCCCTCGCGCCATTCGCCCCGCACATCGCCGAGGAGTTGTGGCATCAGTTGGGACACGAGACCACAATCTTCGACGCGCAGTTCCCGGAAGTGATTGAGGCTTACACCGTTGACAACACAAAGTGCTACCCGATAGCCTTCAACGGCAAGACGCGCTTCACCCTCGACCTCCCCGCCGACCTCGACAAGGACGGCATCGAGAAAGCAGTTCGCGAAAACGAGCGTTTCTCCAAGCAAATGGAGGGCAAGACCATAGTCAAGGTGATAATAGTTCCCGGCAAGATGGTAAACTTCGTAATAAAATAACAAAATTCAGGCTGATAGGCAAGCGATTGTCTATCAGCCATTAAATTATAATCAACTACATAATGGCTTCAACATCAAACATCAAGATTTTCTCCGGCACCACGTCGTTGTACCTGTCAGAGAAAATAGCCAAGGCGTTTGGCACGGAACTCGGCAACGTCACAATGAACCATTACAGCGACGGCGAATACCAGCCCTGCCTCGAAGAGACGGTGCGCGGCGCGTATGTGTTCATAGTGCAATCGACATTCACTCCGGCGGACAACCTTATGGAACTACTCCTGATGATTGACGCGGCGCGCCGTGCCTCGGCGTACAAGATAGCCGCCGTAATCCCCTACTACGGCTTTGCGCGTCAGGATCGCAAAGACAAGCCGAGAGTCGCCATCGGTTCCAAACTCATCGCCAACCTCCTCACCACGGCGGGCGTTGACCGCGTGATTACGATGGATCTCCACGCCGAACAGATTCAAGGATTCTTCGACATCCCGGTTGACCACCTGTCGTCGTCCACGATTTTTGTGCCGTTCATCAATTCGCTCCACCTCGACAACCTCGTAATAGCATCACCCGACATAGGCGGCAGCAAACGCGCCAACAAGTACAGCCACTTCCTCGGCGTGCCTATGGTCATCTGCCACAAATACCGCGAGAAGGCCAACGAAGTTGCCGAAATGACCATCATCGGCGACGTGAAGGGCAAAAACGTAATCATCGTTGACGACATCATCGACACCGCCGGCACGCTCGCCAAGGCAGCCGACCTGATGATGGACAACGGTGCGCTCTCCGTCCGCGCCATCATCACGCACCCGATACTTTCGGGCCCGGCGTACAACCGCATCGAAAATTCCAAACTCACGAAACTCTACGTAACGGACACCATCCCCCTCAAAAAGCCCTGCGACAAAATCGAAGTGCTCACCGTGTCCAACCTCTTCGCCGACGTCATCAACAAGGTATATAACAACCAATCAATCTCGTCGTCGTCGTATCTGAAATAAGAATTATATTATTCCGCAAAATAGGTTATGCAACTAATCGCATAGCCTATTTTTTGACATATTTGAAAATAAAAATAATTTTTAACAAAAATCATTTCATTATATTGCAAAAAAAAAACATAAATTGCCGCACGAATCACAACAACAAAAACCGCGACACAAGATGAAAGACTTTAACTATTTACAAATTGTAAAGCATACTTTACGGGGGGGTAAAATCCGCTCCTCTATGTACATTTGCAAAAATCCGCCATAAATTTTGCGTTGAAAGTTCCAAACAAAGCAACATAAAGGAACTTGACAAGTGAAAAAATATAATTACCATTCAATCAAACATTTATTCACGACGCAAAACTATGGAAAAGATTATCATTAAAGGCGAATCGGACATCCCTACTGTCAAATTGGACAGGCAAAACAACATATTTGAAATTTCGGGCAGGTCAATGCCAGCCGACGCACGCCAGTTCTACAACCCTATCCTGAAATGGTTCGACGAATACTCACTGGAGCCGCTGCCGATGACAGAGCTCGTCTTCAAGATGAACTACTACAACACAGCCTCAGCAAAACAAATCCTGGAAATCGTAATCAGGCTCGAAGACATTTACAAATCTGGACACCAGGTGCGTGTAACGTGGATTTACGCCGCCGGAGAAACCGACATGAGGGACAACGGATACGAATTGTCCAGCATTGTGGAAGTGCCTATGATTATAATAAGCACCGACGAGATCGACAATCACCAATCGCCCAAAAACGACATAAAGAAAAACGAAACATTCGTCGTCACAATAAGCCGCGAACTCGGCGCAGGCGGAAAAATGGTAGGCAGGAAGCTCGCTGAAATACTGCAAATCAATTATTATGACTACACTGACATCGAAGCACTTTCCAACAAATACGATTCGGACGACGACATAATAAAGAAAACTGAAGATAACAGCAAGCCCTGGCTCGAAGGAATCAAAAAAATCTTCAATATCAACTCCAACAACAATCCCATCCTCGAAAAACAATCAAAGATTCTGGATTCAATCGCTCGAAACGAATCGTGCATTGTAGCCGGGCAAGGCGCATTCTACGCATTCCGCGACTACCCGAACCACATAAACATATTCATCTGCGCATCAATCGAAAATCGCATTACACGCCTAATGACACGCGAGAAAATCTCTCGTACCACGGCCATGGAAGCGATAAGCCAAGCTTCGTTGGAGCGAGACATGTACGTTGCAGAAAACACCGGCTCACCACGTCACGACACACGCAACTACGACCTCGTGCTCAATATGGACAACTTCTCAATAGAAGACGCTGTGGAAGTGATAACGACATACATCAACCTAAGAAAAAAATATTTTTCCATAATCGCAGACAAGGACTGAACGACACGAACATCCCACAGTCCGCGCAGGCTTCGAGTCAAACCAATTTCCCAAAACGACCCGATACTCTCGGACCCGGCATACAACCGCATCGAAAATGGAGTGCGGGCGGCTCGCCCGCCAAAATTTTTTTTGATGTAGAGACGCACGACTGTGCGCCTCTATTTTTTTATATGAAAATAATTGCAGATATTTTTTTTGAATGAGAAAATGTTATAAATTTGCAGCGTAGTTACTAACACAAATGTCGTTAATTATGTGTACGATAACATTAGAATATGATCAGAACAGCGCGTTGGCACGGCGTAAACTCGCGATGCTGTTGGCTACGGGTCTTTTTATGACAAAAGAAATAACACAAGAACAACCAGAACCACAAGAGATGGAAGACAGCCAAAAGGAAGTGGAAGCATTCTTCGCCACCTCTAAAAAAAGTATGTCCAACATTATAGCGCGATACTTATGAAATACCATCAAAGAGACATTGTAGAGGTCAACAAGAAGATCCCACTGAAATGTTGCGAACTGTCTCTTGTATAGACGTTGCGTGCAACGTTGATACGGCGAATCAAATCAATCCAAAAATATTTTTGAAAAAATACGCAAAAAAATTTGGCAGTTTCAAAAAAACATCCTAACTTTGCAGCGTCAAAAAAACAGGGACACTGCCCGATGGTGTAATTGGCAACACGTCTGACTCTGGATCAGAAGAGCCCAGGTTCGAACCCTGGTCGGGCAACTAACAACAACAGAATTTGACAAGAGGTCAATTCTCCAAAGAGAATTGACCTTTTCCATTATAAAACCAACTAACCCGGCACGAAAATGGAAAAAAAGAACATACTCGTAGTGGACGACAGCATATCGAACCTACTATTAATCAAAGACATACTATCAAGCAACCCAGAATACAACGTCATCAACGAAAAAGACGGCGAAAAAGTGCTCGCGCAACTCAACGCCAACAAGATAGACCTTATCCTATTGGACATTATGATGCCCAAAATAGACGGCTACGAAGTATGCAGGCGCGTAAAACAGGACGCCGGGTTCAAAGACATCCCCATCATATTCCTAACGGCAAAAGTGGACGAAGCCAGCCTCCTGCGCGGATTCGAGTGCGGCGCAGTTGACTACATCAAAAAACCATTCCTAATATCAGAACTCCTCGCCCGTGTAAAAACCCACGTGACGCTCAAAAAAGCAAACGAAAGGCTCAAAAACGAACTTTTCAAACACTCCATAACCCAACAGAGCCTCATCGTATCGCAAAACGAACTCACAATCCGCAACAACATCGCGCAATACTTTCTCTCCGACCAAGGCGACGAAGTATATCCCAAACTCCTCGAAGAAATCCTCAAATACATCTCGATGGACTACGGCGCGATTGGCTACATAGACAACATAGACGACAACAGCGACATCCACGCCAAGCACCTCATCTGCCCCTCGATATATTCGGGCGCGATAGAGAGCGACGCCAACTACATCTTTGGCATCGACGACATCGGCGACGTGGCACTCGCCATCATCCGCCGGCAGACAATAATGCAAAAAAACAACGTCTCCCGCCTATTCTTCACCTCGGCGGAAGTCAATTGTATGATAGCATCACCCATCATCTATCACGACAAGTTGGTGGGCTTAATAGTCTGTGCATCAAGGGAAAACGACTACGCAGAAAATTCAAAACAAAAACTCCAAAACATAACGAGTTTCATAGCCCCAATCATATACAACCGCATCCAAAAAACAGCGGAAAACGCCCGCCTCGTCAATTCGATAGCCGAAACGCAAGAACAAGAACGCGCACGATTCACCAAAGACATCCACGACAGCCTCGGCTCATCGCTCACAAGCCTTGCAACATACATCAGCATCCTCAAATCGGGCTCACTCGACCCGCAGGAATACCACAAAACCCTCGACGAAATGCTCGAAATCATCAAAGAAACCGCCGAAGAAGCCCGCAACATCGCCAACAACCTTATGCCCGGCATCATCGACAAATACGGTCTTGTCGAGAGCATCAAGCATCAGTACAACAAACTGTACATCACGAGCAAAACCACCGAACTCAAACTCGACACCGCCAATTTCAACGCCACCGCGACACCCGAAATGCAGGCGGAGATTTACCGCATAGTCTGCGAACTATTCAACAACGCCTTCAAATACTCCCACGCCACGCAGATAGCCCTCACCCTCGCCAACAACGACTCCACAATGTCGCTCACGTACCACGACAACGGCATCGGCTTCGACGTGCCAACCACGCTCGAACACATCAAAGGCAAAAAGACCTCAGGCTTATTCAACATCCACGAGCGCGTAGAAAAACTCGGCGGCACAATAACGCTCACATCCGAGCCAAAGAAAGGAATGACAATGGAAATAAAAATAAAGGAAGATTAATCCCCGTCAAAATCCGGCGTAAACCCGTCGAGTTCGTCATAATCATCGTCGTCATCAAAACCAAAATCGCCGCCAAAATCTTCCTCCGCGTCATAGAAACGGTCGATCTCACGGCGGTCTTTCTTCGTCGGGCGACCTGCGCCACGGTCGCGCACGCCAAACGACACACGTGCCATATCGCTCATAAGTTTCAATTTCAGCAAATCGTCCTGCGAAGTAGTCTCCGTAATATACAACGGCACCTTCGCCGCACCTACCCTCGATTTCAACAACGCCAAAATCCTGTAACTGCGGAACACAGGATTGGCCTTAACGGAAACCTCGTCGCCCTCCTTGACCTCACGCGCCGGCTTCACAGCAACGCCATTCACCAAAATCCTGCCCCTGCCGCAAGCATCCGCCGCCTGCGACCGAGTCTTAAACAACCTCACACAAAACAAAAACTTATCGACACGCATTGAAATTGAAAATTAAAAATTAAAAATTGAAAATTGGGCTTCCGCCGAATGGCAATTATGCATTATGAATTATGCATTACGCATTGAAAAAACATTATGCATTATTAAACCTATTCATAGCGCGTTCAATGCCTTCCATCACAAAAGCCTGAATAGCCTGATTGGTGATTTCGGTACGCTTGGCGATGGCGGCGATGTCGTCGTCGCTCCATTTGCCGAGCACAAAATCCACCTGTCCGCCGCGTGGAAAATCATTGCCGATGCCAAAACGCAGACGCGCATAATTCTGAGTACCAAGATGTTCGGTGATACTTTTGAGACCATTATGCCCTGCCTCCGAACCCTTGCCACGCATCCTGATAGCACCAAACGGCAATGCCAGGTCATCAACGATGACGAGTACATTCTCCAACGGAATATTCTCCTCCTTCATCCAATAATTGACAGCCCTGCCAGAAAGGTTCATATAAGTAGTCGGCTTGATAAGCACCAACTGCCTGCCACGGCATTTGGCCTCGGCCACCGACGCGAGACGTCCAATATTAAAAATAGCGCCCGACTCCTTCGCAAAGGCGTCGAGCACCATAAAACCAATATTGTGTCTCGTATTCTCGTACTCAGCTCCAATATTGCCAAGTCCAACAATAAGATATTTCACAATAAATATGTTTTTAAGAATCAAGCAATTGCGCCCTATTACTTCTTCTTCTTCTTGTCGTCGTCATCACCCTTGGCAACAGCCTTAGATGCCCTTGTGGGAACTACGCGGCAGATGAGAGCGTCCTGAGGATCAACGAGTTTGCAGTTTTCAACCTTGACGTCCTTTACGCTGATGCTCTGTTCGAGGTCGAGGTCCGAGATGTCAACCTTTACAGTCTCGGGAAGGTTGTTGTAGAGACCCTTCACCTTAGCCTTGCGAGCGGCAATCTTCATCTTACCACCGGCCTTTACACCTACTGAACTACCTACAAACTCGAAGGGAAGTTTTACGGTGATTTCCTGATCGTCGGCGAAAGCGTAGAAATCGGCGTGCATTACCTCGTCGGTAACGGGATGGAACTGCAAGTCCTTGATGAAGGTCTTGATAACCTCGCCGTCGATGTTGAGGTTAACGATGTAAACATTGGGGGTAAATACCGCGCCGTTGAGGGCCTTCTGATCTACCGTGAAATTGATTTGCTTGCCGTTGCCATAAACGATGCAGGGCACTTTGCCTTCCTTGCGGACAATCTTGGCAAACTTGGTACCGAGGTCTTCGCGCTTAGTACCTGTAAGTTCAAAAGTCTTCATTTAAATTTTTTAATTAATTGTGTTACTCAAAATTGATTTTGTTATCAATTTCCCATCGCACGAGTCCAAATGCCGGACCCTTGGGATTTTTCGGGCGCAAAGGTACAAATAATTTGCGATATTCGGAAACATTTTTTGCAGAAAAATTTTGCAGATTTTGGGCTCATCTTTTGTAAGTTTGAAAAACGTTAGTATATTTGCAGTGTCATTCAGTTGACTGGGAGGATTGCTTGCCACGACTTAGCATCGTAGGGGACAATCCTCATTTTGCTTGCAGACTACATATTAATATAACTCAACTATGCTACCCCATTACCTTAGCCTCCAATTCAAACTCCTCAATCGAAACATCCGCGATTTTGGGATGCAACCTTTGTTGGCTTACGTGCTGATATTCGGATTGATAGCGGGATTAGGCACTCTGATTTTTCAAAGGCTGCCCAACTATGCACCATATATCATAATCGGAATATGTATCAGTATACAAATGCGTCTGTCGCAAAAGCAACGGTCTGATTTTCTGCAAATTGTCTATGGAGATAAGACCAAACATCTATTGAGAATAACTGAAAATCTGATAATAAGTATTCCGTTTGTGACATTGCTTTTAGTTGAAAATCAATATATTGCGGCGGTGGCATTACCTATCGCGAGTGCGATTTTGGCATTTATTGACCTCAATTCAAAAAGCATTGTATTGCCAACTCCATTTTCCAAAAGTCCATACGAATTTACGGTCGGATTCAGAAAATCATTTTTATTTATACTAATGGTTTATGGTCTGTCTGTTATTTCGGTATGTGTCAACAATTTAAACCTTGGATTATTTTCTTTATTTGTGCTTTATATAATTTGCGCGACGTATTATGGCAAAGTAGAAAACGAATACTATGTTTGGATTTTTGCCGAAAGTCCCAATAAGTACCTGTCGCACAAGATATTGACGGCTATTAAAAACACATTTTTGATGGCATTTCCAATGATGGCGTTATTGACAGCGTTTTTCCCTGAAAATTGGTGGATAGTTTTGCTCATAACGGCAATTGGGATGATTTTGGTAATCGCATTTTTACTTGCGGCATATTCAACATATCCTCCCGGCGAAATTGGGATTTTGGAATTGATATTCATTTTGGCAGTGTTCATTCCGCCGTTTGTGTTGGTGGTGATACCATATTTTTATGTTCGTTCTATTAACCGATTAAAAAACACACTTGTATGATTAAAATTGTCGATTTGCATAAAAGTTACGGCTCAAAATCTGTCCTCAAAGGCATCAACGCTGAATTTCAGAGCGGCAAAACCTACGGAATCATCGGCGAAAACGGGGCGGGCAAAACCACTCTGTTCCGCTGCATTGCCGGTCTTGAACGTTTTGACGGCACAATCACATCAGACTTGCAGCCGCTGAAAAATCATTTGGGGTTGCTGTTTGCAGAGCCGTACCTTTTCGACAAAATCACCGGCGAGGAATACATCCGCCTTTTGTGTTACGCCCGACACAAGCGCATCGACAACATCGCCGACAAGAATATTTTTGACCTACCGCTGTCTCAGTATGTTACGACATATTCCACGGGTATGAAAAAGAAACTTGCTCTGTTGGCGGTGCTTTTGCAGGGCAACGAGTTATTTGTTTTGGACGAACCTTACAACGGCATCGACATCAACGGCAGCATCGCGCTTACAGAGATATTACTGAAACTCAAAGAATTAAACAAGACCGTGATTATATCGTCGCACATATTTTCGACCCTCAGCGATACCTGCGACGAAATTTTAGTACTCCGCGACGGCATCATTACCGAAACAGTTCAGCGCGCTGATTTCCAAAAACTTGAAGACGAAATTAAAGGTTCAAGAATAAAGGAGCTGGTTAATAAACTCGGTTTGGAGTAAGGCGTGGAGACATTTCATAAACTCCATTTCGTCATCTTATGTGCGCATACCAAATTCACCGCCACTATCACCACGCCAACAATCATCTGCCAAATATCAACCGTGAGCAACATAAAGCATTGCTTTAAGATATAGATGCTAATCGGCAGACAGATAATGCTTGTGGCTAAGGCAGGAATATATTTACGAAGGACAATCGCCTGACCAATATGAACCACATAATGAAACGTCAACCCGACAAAAGCGCCGAACCAAATATTCCAAACTAACTGATTGTCAATCCACAACGCCAACAGCGCAATAATTGTAAAAACCACAAACTCTTCCGCCACCGCCAAGGCAAAACCCTCGTTGGTAGTGCCGTGAAAAAGTCGGTTGATTTTCGGGAAACGACGTTTCAGCAACTCCTCATTGCGGTCAAGAAAAATCCGCATACCGATAATCTCTTCTAAATCGTGGAAGATGAACAGCATAGGAAGGGCAAAGGCAAATGTACTCATAATTGAAATCTCCCTACCCTACTTCACCGGATGTTTAACTAATTGCTCGCCCATTTTTCTGAGGACGTCCTCGATTTGGAAGGGCTTGCTGATATAATCGTCCATACCGATTTCGAGGCAGTGTTGACGGTCGCCGGACATTGTGTTTGCGGTAACGGCAATGATGGGCACATAGACATCCGACTTCTTCTCCGCATCGCGTATCTGAATTGTTGCCTGATAACCATCAAGCACAGGCATCTGAATATCCATCAAAATAACATCATAACGCCCGCTCGCCACAAGATCCACACACTCCTGACCGTTGGACGCCAATGCAATAGACCTAACGTGTTTGTCGAGGCTAAGGCTCATAACCTTTTGATTGATAGGATTGTCGTCACAGACAATAATATCAGCCTCGTTGAGAGACTTGGTGCGGGCAACGGTGGTAAAACCGGCGGTCTCGTTGGTATAGACCTCAACTCGGCTTTGCGGTGCTGGGGCTTCGGTCGCCTCCTCCTCGCCGTCGAAGCACACATTAAAATATATAAAGGTGCTGTCGTCCTCAAAACGACGCTTGATATTGCCGCCGAGTTCCTCGATAAGCCGTTTGGCGATGTTGAGTTCGGTGATTTCGGCGTCGGCAAGACCGGGGATGCCAAAATCAGACTTCACGTCAAACCTGTATTTGATGGGCTTGATGGGTATCCTGACACGGTTTACAACGATTGTTACCTGTGCAGGAAGGCTCTCCTTTGGCGTATATTGCAGGAAAAAGTCAAAAAGCGACAACATTATCCGCCTCATCTTCACCGAGTTGCCCTTTAAGCGCGGAAGTTCGCCATAGACTTCGAGCTTTACCTCCACGCCCGGAGTGAGTTCGGCGGTTTGAGTGATGAGGTTGCGGAGGTCAAACGTCCTTACGCCGTCATTGACGTCGATGCCAACGGGTCTGCCGCCCGACTCGCCGTTGATGATGTCAACAATGTCAGTGATGGTCTCCACGGACGCGACGAGCGAATCCACGTATTGCTTTTTGTTGTCGGGGTTAAAATTATCCGTCATCAGGTTTGCAACACCAAGAATGTTGCTGAGCGGCGTGCGAATATGATTGGAAAGTTTTTGGATGGTCGCCCCATTGTTTTCGACAGGCTGTGGCGCAGGTTGAGGTTTTTCTTCTTCTTCAATTGGCTCGACGTCGGCGTTGGGCTTGTTTTTTGGGGCTGTCAACAACCAAATATACAGCAACGCTCCAAATATCAACAACACCATAGACGCCGCCACACACTGCCACACACTGCCCACCGTCATCAACAATGCAATCAGCACCGTCAACGACAGTACAGAGCCCGCAACACAAAGTGCGCCAATAGTGTTTGATATTTTGCCGTAAAAACTCATCTTCATACAATTTTGCGCCAAGATAACAATAATTATTGTTACACGAAAATTTATTTTGCAAAAAAATTTTAGACCCGTCGTCGAGTGCGGTTTCTCATCGAGAAAATTAAGATTTCTTGTCGCCCTTGTGCTTCTTCTTTTCCGACGTCACATCCAACCACATATTAACCACGAAACACAACAACAGCCCCGATGCACAAACATATTGCCACACCGTGCCGCCCGCAGCCAACAAGTAGATTAGAAACGACAACGCCACAATAATGCCGACCGAATGAATGATTATCCTTGTTTTTATATCCAAACTCATATTCATACAATATTTTGCGCCAAGATAACAATAATTATTGTTACACGAAAATTTATTTGCAAAATTTTTTTTTATCTTTGCAACGCAAACATAATCCGGCATTAATATTATGGCAAAAGAATTTAACACATCAGTTACCTGCAATCCCAAACGCCACTATATGGTGGACGTTACGGCGAAGATGAAAGTATTCGAAGGCTTGATTAACAAGGCGAAATACTTTACTATCAACCGTGCGCGGCAATTCGGGAAGTCGTCAGCGTTGAATTGGATATTGTGGAATATGTCCGACAGGTATTTGGTGATACCGGCAAGTTTTGAGAAATCGTCAGCCGAAGATTGGATGTCCACAGACCGTTTTTGCAAGTTCGTATGCAAAAAAATAGCAGAAGTCCTGATAAAAACTCCTGATTATCAAGAATTTTGGCAGAATATCAAGCAAACAGAAATACTTGACTTCGACATATTGTCAACTAAAATCACTGAATTTTGCAAACTTACGAAGCGAAAAGTGGTGCTCACCATCGACGAAGTGGATCAAAGCCTTGACAATGAATTGTTTATAAAATTTTTGTCGATGTTGCGCAATATGTACCTCGACCGTGAAAAACTCCAAGACGACACATACACTTTTTGGTCGGTGATACTCGCGGGCGTTTACGACGTGAAAAACCTGAAAATCAAAATCCGTCCCGAAGAAGACCACAAATACAATTCTCCGTGGAATGTTGCCGCCGACTACCGTCTTGATATGGCTTTCAACCCTCAGGAAATCAGCACGATGCTTGCCGATTACGAAAACGATTATCATTTTGGGTTCGACATAAAGGAAATTTCGGAGGAGATATTCAAATACACTTCGGGCTATCCGGTCTTGGTGAGCGCGGTTTGCAAAGAGATCGACGAAAATCTTGACAAGGATTGGAGCAAGGACGGCGTTCAAAAGGCGGTGAAACTCTTTATTAAAGACCCAAATGCGTCTATCCTCAAAAACATTACACGGAATGTGGAGACATATCCCGACTTAAAAAAACTTCTCCGCGCCATTACGCTCGATAACTTCAAAGTGAGTTACTACGCCGACAATCTGCCAATAGACTTGGCAAGAACTTTCTCATTTATCCGCCCAAATGAAAACTCTCAGGCGCAGATTCACAACCTGATTTTCCAACAGGTGCTATTGGAGTATTTTATTTCGGATAATCAACTTGCGGCACTCACCCCCGACACCAGCAGCAAAATTTTCATCGACAAAAACGGCGACCTCAATATGCCTTTGATTATCAACAGATTTCAAGACCTAATCCGTCAAAAACGCAACAAGGAGGACGAGTTTTTGGAGCGTGAAGGCCGCTTTATGTTCATCTGTTTTCTCAAACCGATAATCAACGGCACGGGCTTTTATTACTCCGAACCCGAAAACGACGACGGCAGCCGTATGGATTTGGTAATTACATACAATAGAAAAGAATACATCATCGAACTCAAAATTTGGCACGGCACAGAGTACGAAATTTCAGGTCGTGACCAACTTGCCGAATACCTCACAACGCGCAATCTGTCAGAAGGTTATCTCGTTACATTCTCCTTCCTCAAAAACAAGGTGGTGCAGGCAAAGCCGGAGTGGATTGAGCACGAAGGGAAAAGAATTTATGAGGCAGTGATATAGATAATCAGCCAAATCTCCAAAAAAATCGAGATTTGGCTGATTATAAATCTTAGTGCTTCGGCGTCCTGTGCGGAGCGTCGATGTTGTAATGCAGACCGATGCTCTCACGGCGACGACGAGCCATCTTGATGACGAGGAACGCAGTGTTGATGGCGTTGCGAAGTTCGCAGAGCGGAACAGTCACCTTTGACCTCTTGTAGAGTTCCTCGGTCTCGTTGTAGAGGATATAGAGACGGTCGAGGGCGCGGTTCATACGGAGATTGCTGCGGACGATGCCCACATAGTAGGTCATTATCTGTTGCAACTCCTTGAAAGTCTGTGTGATGAGCACCTTCTCCTCATTGATAACAGTGCCTTCGTCGTTCCATTCGGGGATGTCGTAACAGAAATCGAGTTTCTTAATCAAATCCTTGGAATGTTCCACTGAGCGGTGCGCGAATACGAGGGCTTCGAGCAACGAGTTGGACGCCAAACGGTTGGCACCGTGGAGACCAGTGCAGGCTGTTTCGCCGCCGGCGTAGAGGTGCTTGATGGTGGTGCGACCAAATTCGTCAACGCGGATGCCGCCGCAGAGATAGTGCGCCGCCGGAACCACAGGAATTGGCTGTTTGGTGATGTCGATGCCGATAGAAAGGCACTTCGAGTAAATGTTCGGGAAATGCTGTTTAAGAGCCTCTGTATCAGTGTGGGTAGCATCGAGGAGAACATAGTCGCAACCGTGGATTTTCATCTCGTTGTCGATGGCACGCGCCACGATGTCGCGGGGAGCAAGGCAGCCGCGCTCGTCGTACTTCTCCATAAAGGTATTGCCATCGGGCGTCTTTAAGATTGCACCAAAACCACGCATCGCTTCCGTAATGAGGAACGACGGACGCTCGCCCGGATGATAGAGCGATGTCGGGTGGAATTGCACAAACTCCATATTGTCGATGATGCCCTTTGCACGATAGACCATCGCGATGCCGTCGCCAGTGGCAACCACAGGGTTGGTTGTTACCTGATAGATATTGCCAATGCCGCCGGTGGCGAGGTACGTTACCTTGGCGAGAATCTTCTCAACCTTGCCGGTATTGACATTGAGGGCATAGATGCCGTAACATTCAATATTGTCGTCGTAACGGGTGCAGGTCTCGCCGAGGTAGTGCTGCGTGATGAGTTCCATTGCAAACAAGTGGTCAACCATAGTGATGTTTGGATGCTTGGAGGCACGCTCCACGAGGGCGCGCTCCACCTCAAAACCAGTGTTGTCCTTATGGTGAAGGATGCGGAAGTCGCTGTGTCCGCCCTCCTTATGAAGGTCGAAGGAGCCGTCGGGACGGCGGTCGAAGTCGATTCCGTAGTCCACAAGATCCTTGATTCGCGCCGGAGCCTCCTCCACCACAATCTTCACGATGTTTTCCTTCGATAGGAAGTCGCCCGCAACCATAGTGTCGTGGATGTGCTTCTCGAAGGAGTCGGTGATGTCGGTAACAGCCGCAATGCCGCCCTGCGCAAAATTGGTGTTGGCATCCGTTACCGAAGCCTTTGTAACGATGAGTACTTTGCCAATCTCCGCCGCTTTGAGGGCGAAGGTCAGACCGGCAACTCCACTGCCTACTACAAGAAAATCTGTCGTGCGCATAATACTATGTGTTTTGTGTTTTAATTAAAAATTAAAAGTGTAAAATTAAAAATTCCAACTTGAATCCCCAATTTTTAACTTTTAATTTTGAATTTTTAATTATTAAATGCTTCTGTCAAAGAACAACTTGCTTGTCTTGATGCCAATCATTGCAAACGTGTTGTTGAAGTCGTTGCTATGCTGAACTCCAAGACGTGCAAATACGCAGAAGTTTCTCAATGCAACGGGTTTCCAACGTGCGTCGAGTGATACATTATAGATTTTTAAGCCAACGCCCTGACCCACAACATTGCCACGGTCGTGATGGCGCGACGTGTAAGGACGCAGCACATTATTACCATAACTATAAATGTCGAAATCCATACCACGCTTCACGCAATCCACAAGCAAGTCAAAATCAAAGCGTTCAGCATAATATTTAATGTTGACAATTGCCTCCTTCATATTAGCACCGTATGGATTTGCCAACGGCTGCCCAAACATTGTGTAGGAATTGATTGGGCGGTCGTGCGAGTAGATATACGGGCGTATGTAGTTGTATTCCAAGAGATAACTAAATTTGCCGACATATCCCTTTGCGCCAATTTGTATGGCGTACTTGTTGTTCCAAGTATCGTTGTGTTCCTTGATTTCCTTGAAGTTGAAGTCATCGAGCATAAACTGCGCATAACCAACGAGATACTTATTGATTGTAATCTTGCCAAACACGCCCATCAACGCATTGTCGGGCGAACCGAGCGAAAATTCCAACGGCCTGAAAAACAACATCGGGTTCATATAATGCAAATCGGGCATCCTCGTCCTGCCGGTGCTGTCGCGGCGTATCATCATCACAGTCTCAAAACCGCCGATATTCAGCCACTTGGCGGGATTGTAAGAAAAGACATGATTAATCATATACACCGTCCTCATCGTCCAACCGTCGGTGGTAGTCGGCTCCACCTTTTTGGTGGTCGCATCGGTAGCGGTAACGCCATTGTCAAAATTTCTGCCGCCGTTGATGGAAAACAAATATTTGAAATTGCCGACCTCGACCTCAGTGTCAAAATAATACATTCCCGAATTGGACGCCGACAATATCACCGACCTGTACCCGTCGCCTACAAACTTTTTGCCCTTGCCCGCCGTCAGCCTCAAAAACTCCGCCGGGCGGTAACTTGCATAAAACTCCACGCCGCCTACAGCGTACTTGCCGTCGCCTTTCTTGCGATACTTGTCCAACTGCGGGAATCGTCCCAACGAATCCGCCAACCCCGCCATCGTACCGAGCGGCGAGAGATAGCCGCCGTATGCGGAGATGTTGACAGTCAATTTTTTGCCAAATGAATAAGTGCCTGACGCACCACCGATTGCGCTATAATAATTGGAGTAATACTCCGACTGAGTGCCAACACCAATTTCCACCAACGGTTCCAATGTCCAACGATTTTTGCCGCTCACGGATTCCAACGCAAATTTGCGATTGACATCAGTATTACTGGCGTATGACCTCATCGCCGAATGAAACTTCTTGTTGCCGATATTGGCACACTCTATGGAATCCGCCTCAAAGCCTTTGATGGGGACATTGCGGGTCTGTGCGGCGGCAACAGTCGCTGCCGACACCAATCCCAACACTATCAAAAATTGATAAAAAAACTTCATTATCCTTTGTTATGATTAATATGCAAGTGCAAAGGTAATCAGGATTTTCAGAAAAGACAAAAAAATTTCTCCTTCATTATTTGGTCAACTTGTTCTGTGGTATATACCCTTCCATTCTTGATGTCGTCGAGGCTTTCGTCAATCATTTGATTGATTTCGTCCATAGTATATGGCTTCAACTCAGGCTCTTTGGCTGTGTTTTTTAAAGGTTCCAATTTTAATGCACTTGCGTTCATAGCGGTTACGATTTTTATGATTCCGCAAATATACTAACCTTTGTCGGGAATTGCAAAAAATATTTTCAAATAACAATTTGTTAATGATAAGTTTATCTTAAAACCAACAACGTTACACTCTTTATTAGTAACTTTGCACGATAAAAAAATTAAAGTAAAAACAAAACCAAACAAGCCAAACAGTAAAGTGTATCTCGTAATCGGTGCTACGGAAATGGTGGGGGCGCATCTCGTGTGTGCGTTGCTACACCTGGGACAGAGTGTGCGTGCAACACGCTGCAAGGGCGACCTGCCCGAATACACACGCCACATCCTGAGTTTCTATACCGGCGATTACGAGGGACAATTCAACGAAATCGAATGGGTGGACGCCGACTACGACGACATCGAAAGCCTGCAAGACGCCATGAAGGACATCTCTACGGTGTTTTGCTGCAAAATCCCTAAACTCTGCCACGGTCACAATGTTGATGCCAACGTTCAGGAAATCAAGAACATATTAGCCGCCGCGCAAGAACAAAACGTCGAAAACTTCTTTTATCTGAGTAGTTACCACGCGCTCGGTGAAGAACCCGAAACCAAGGAAATCACCGAACTCTCACAGCGCAACCCCAAAGGCAAATACGACTCGTTTAGCCGTGCGCACTTCCGCTGCGAAATGGAGGTGCAACGCGCAATGGTAGAAGGACTTAACGCCTCAATCGCCGCCCCGACAGTCGTACTCGGACCCGGCAATTGGACCACCGACACATCGCACCTCTTCCCCGACTCGGCGCAGCGCAAATATTATGCGCAAGGAGTTACGGGTTTTGTAAGTGTCAACGACGTAGTAAAATGCCTCCTGACTATGGCGCGCAAAAAAATCTACGGCGAAAAGTTCATCATCAACTCCCAAAATTTGGGCTACCGTGCGCTCCACATACTTTTGGCACAAAAGACCGGCAACCCCGAACCGCAAAAGCCCGCGCCGCAGTACATATTGACGTGCTACAAAATTTGCCACGCCATCAAATCAATATTTACAGGTCGCCGTCCAATAGTCAACAGCCTGTATTTCAACAGTATGACGCACTTCAAACTGTTCGACAACTCCAAAAGCCTCCGCAGCCTCATCGCCGCCTACGAACCCATCGAAAGCGTCGTAGAAACCATATCAAAAATATACAAAGAGGAACAATCTTCCGGCAGGTACAAACCCAAGAAGCACAGCGGAATGGGCATAAAAGTTTTCTAAATTTTACATTTAGTGTCATTATTGAACAAAAAAATTCAATAATCTCCAAAATTTTCATTACCTTTGCGCTCGCACGATTATAGCCATGCGTCACAAATGGACATCAGAAAACTTGACATATCAGAAAAAGAGAAGGAAATCGAGAAGAAACTCCGCCCGCTCACCTTCGACGACTTCAACGGACAGCAAAAACTCCGCGAAAACCTTGAAGTGTTCGTCAAGGCTGCAAAAATGCGCGGCGAGGCTCTCGACCACATCCTGTTCCACGGCCCTCCGGGTCTTGGCAAGACCACCTTATCTAATATAATCGCCAACGAACTCGGCGTCGGTATGAAGACCACGTCGGGTCCCGTGCTCGACAAGCCCGGCGACCTCGCGGGATTGCTCACAAACCTCGACGAAAAAGACGTGCTCTTCATCGACGAAATCCACCGCCTCAGCCCCGTCGTGGAAGAATACTTGTATTCCGCAATGGAGGACTACAAAATCGACATTATGATCGACAAAGGCCCGGCGGCGAGGTCGGTGCAACTGACCCTGAACCCATTCACCCTCGTAGGCGCAACCACACGCGCCGGGCTTCTGACGGCTCCATTGAGGGCAAGGTTTGGCATTAACCTTTTGCTTGAATATTATGACGTCAAAGTATTGACACGCATCATAATACGAGCCGCAGGAATATTGAAGATAGAGATTGACGAACCCGCCGCCGGGGAGATAGCATCGCGCAGCCGTGGCACGCCACGCATCGCAAATTCGCTCCTGCGCCGCGTAAGGGACTACGCACAGGTGAAAGGCACGGGCGCAATCGACCTCGAAATCACAAAATACGCCCTCGACAACCTCAACATCGATTCCCTCGGTCTCGACGAGATGGACAACAAGATTTTATGCACCATCATCGACAAGTTTCAGGGCGGACCCGTGGGCGTCAACACAATCGCAACCGCCGTCGGCGAAGATGCGGGCACAATCGAAGAAGTCTATGAGCCATACCTTATAATGGAGGGTCTCATCAAGAGAACGCCACGTGGAAGGGTTGTAACCGACTTTGCATACAAGCACTTAGGCAAAAATCGCATCAACTTCGACGGCGACGAGGTACAATTATCGCTTTTTTGATAAATTAAAGCGAATTTTACAAAATTTGGTTTGATATTTGCAACAACCCACAATTAGAACAAAAAACATATCTACAAAGATGATTGAAAAAGGAAAAATAAAAATAGAAGAGACCGACGACACACCGTTGGTAGAGTTCGACATAGAGAAGAACATCCTCAGGATTGCCGGCCCGTCGTTCCCCGAGAACGCGCCTGACTTCTACAACCCCATAATTGCGGAGGTGTGCAACATCGACCCGCAAAGCCCCGGCCAACTTGTTATTGAACTCGAATTTTCCATCCTCAGTTCCGCCTCAAACAAGATGGTGTACGAGATGCTTGTCAAATTGGAGAAAATTTTCTACCTCGGCAAGTCTATGAAAATCAAATGGATATACGAAGGATTCGACGAAGATATGGTCGATGAAGGACTCGGCTACAAGGCAAATCTCAAAATAGATTTTGAACTTGTAGAAAAATAATGTATCTTTGCACCGCGACTGCAAAAGGCCCCGTAGTTTAGCTGAATAGAACGTAGGATTCCGGTTCCTAAGGTCGTGGGTTTGAATCCCGCCGGGGTCACAATGAAAATTTTTGCAAAAAAAACGGCAAAAAATTTGGTAGTCTCAAATTTTTGCCGTAATTTCGCAGCGTCAAAAAAACATTAGACGGTCGGTTAGCCAAGCGGTTAGGTACCGGTCTGCAAAACCGTTTAGAGCGGTTCGACTCCGCTACCGACCTCTATTTTTTCTTTTCTGTAATCAACTATCAATTCCCCACACACAAAAAACATTAATTTCCCACTTATTGGGTTCGTTGTGCGTTTTTTTTATTAATTTTGCCATCAAACAATAATACACAAAACATTAGATATGAAAAGACTATCAATTCTGACTTTGGCGTTCTGTGCCGCACTATCGGCAAACGCCCAGCAAGGCACGTCAACGCAACTGGATGCCACCATCACGCCATCCAACACGCTGTATTACGACCGCCCCGCCAAGCAATGGACTGAGGCTCTGCCAATCGGCAATTCGCACATCGGAGCGATGATATACGGCGACCCCACCTCCGAGACCATCCAACTCAACGACGAGACTTTTTGGGCGGGTTCTCCACACTCCAACAACAGCGACAGCGCATACAGCCACCTCGCCGAAGTGCAACAACTAATCAAAGACGGCAAGACCGTGGAGGCGCAGGACACCATCAACGCAAAATTCTTCACCGGTCAAAATGGTATGAGTTACCTCACGCTCGGCGAACTCAGGATTTACCACGACGACAAGACCCCCGCGCAAAATTACAGCCGCACCCTCGACCTCAATTCTGCCGTTGCCACCACGACTTATACAAAAGGCAAGGTAAAATATAACGTTACATCATACGTGTCGTTCCACAGCGACGCGCTCATCCACCGCATCGAAGCCTCCAAAAAAGGCGCGGTGTCATTCTCCGTAGATTACGCCTGCCCGCTCAAAAGCGAGATGAGCCTTTCACGCAATCAGATGACAATCAAGATATTGGGCAAAGACCAAGAAGGCGTCAGAGGCAAATTGGAGGACGTAATGATAGTAGTATTGAGGACCGACGGCGAAGTAGTAAGGGTTGGCGAGCGTCTGCGCGTCTCCAAAGGCAACTACGCCGAAATCCGCGTAACATCCGCCACC
The DNA here is from genome assembly GCA_002393195.1 of Bacteroidales bacterium UBA3824. Classification (GTDB taxonomy): domain Bacteria; phylum Bacteroidota; class Bacteroidia; order Bacteroidales; family UBA3824; genus UBA3824. Next base: position 27,659 of record DGIK01000050.1, read on the forward strand.
AACTTCCTCAACTACCACGACATCAGCGGCAACGCCCAAGAAAAGTCCCAATCAGCGATGGACAACTCCCTGAAAGACGACTACAAAGACGACCTTCCAAAACACATCGAGAAGTACGGCGAACAATACCGCCGCGCATCGCTCATCCTGCCCACTAACCAAACTACAACGCAGACCACCGACCTCCGCGTCAAGAATTTCAAGGAACAGGAAGACCCCGCGCTCATAGCGTTGATGTTCAATTACGGCAGATACCTCCTCATCTCGTCATCGCAGCCCGGCGGACAGCCCGCCAACTTGCAAGGCATTTGGAACAATTCGCCCGACCCCGCTTGGGACAGCAAATACACCATCAACATCAACACCGAGATGAACTATTGGCCGTCAGAAGTTACGAACCTCACCGAATGTAACGAGCCTCTGTTCCATCTCATCAACGAACTCTCCGTAACCGGCACCAAGACCGCACAAACCCTCTATCACGCAGACGGTTGGGTGGCTCACCACAACACCGACATTTGGAGAGTGGCAGGGCCTATCGACGGATCTTTTTGGGGAATGTGGCCCCACGGCGGCGCATGGCTCGCACAACACCTTTGGCAGCATTACCTCTACACCGGCGACAAGGATTTTCTCCGCAACAGTTACCATATAATAAAAGGTACGGCGGATTTTTACATGAGTTTTGCAATCCCTTACAACGACTATTTGGTAACGACGCCATCAGTATCGCCCGAACACGGCCCCGGCAACAATCCAAGTTCTCTCGCCATTGGCTGTACGATGGACAATCAGATTGTTTTTGACGCTCTCAATTCCACGCTCCTTGCTTCCGAAATCCTCGACCTCGATGCAGACTACCGCGAAAAACTCCGCGCCACCATCGCCAAACTGCCCCCGATGCAAATTGGCAAGTACAACCAACTCCAAGAATGGCTCGACGACGTTGACGACCCCAAAGACCAACACCGCCACGTGTCGCACCTCTACGGACTCTACCCCTCCAACCAAATCACGCCCGGCAAAAATCCGCTCCTGATGGAAGCCGCCAAAAACACCCTCACACAGCGCGGTGATATGGCTACGGGATGGTCAATTGGTTGGAAGATAAACCTTTGGGCGCGTCTCTTGGATGGCAACCACGCCTACAAAATAATCAAGAATATGCTCACTCTCCTGCCCGCCGACGCCGGTTGGGGCAATTTCCCGGAGGGTCGCACATATCCCAACCTCTTTGACGCGCACCCGCCGTTCCAAATCGACGGCAACTTTGGATTCTGCGCCGGCATCGCCGAAATGCTCCTCCAAAGCCACGACGGCGCAGTTCACCTGTTGCCCGCCCTGCCCGACAATTTGAAGGAAGGCAGTTACAAAGGCTTGGTAGCGAGAGGCGGCTTTGTGGTTGATGTCAATTGGCAAGACGGCAAAATCACCACGGCTGTCATCACATCGCGCATCGGCGGCCTCCTGAGAATCCGCTCCGCAGTACCATTGCAAGGCGACGGACTCCGCCCCGCAAATCCTTCGGTAAACAATCCGCTCCTAATGCCCGCCGAAGTAGCCGCGCCGAAGATTTCACCTGAATCCACAATCCAAGCCCCCGCCCCGACCAAATATTATGAATACGACGTCGAGACGCAAGAAGGACAAGAGATTAGGTTGAGTGCGGAATAATTTTTTTTAAATAGATATAATATATGTGGTAGAGACGCGATTAATCGCGTCTCTACGCATATTTAGGGCATTATTTTTCACCTCTCATAAAACACCTGCCCCACCCTGTCGATATGCTCGCCGATGGGAGTGTTCTTTTTTGACTGATAATCAATCAAATCCACGCCATACAGAAGTTCGAGGTCGTCGATTTCGCAACTGATTTTGAACAACTTCCTGAAATCAAGCCCACTACCAATGACAGCAAGGTCGATGTCGGAGCCGGGACGATAATTGCCCTTTGCCCTCGACCCAAATATCAAGACCTTCTCCACCTCGCTGTGCTTGCGAAAAACGCCATTGATTTCATCAATCACTTTATCTGAAAGTCCAAATTTCATTGATAGTCAGGATTATGAGATAAAACTTCCAATTTATCATCAAGCGTTTTGAGCAACGGAGCAAACTCACTATAGATCAACCTTACAGTAGCAAGAATCTCGCTCTCGTCATAAACGTGCGTGAATACATTGCGGGATTTCAGCATAGCACGCCATCCTTCGTGGTCGGTAATATAGCCCGCCTCAAACGCAGTTTTGATAACACCATTTGGACCCGGCATAAATTGGAATCCGCCAAAACTCAGAAGATCCTGCAAGACCTTCCACGCAAGTTCAAAAGTGTATTCAAACCTCTGCACAAGACCTTCCACCTCCAATTCCGACAAGTCGTCGATGCTTCTATCGTCAGTCAGAGCAACAAGTCGTCCACACGCCTTATGAAAATTGGAATACCGTTGTATCCACCTTGTATCGTTTTCCATAGAAATTGCATTAAAAAATTTTGACAAAGATAAAAAAAAACGTATATTTACACAAAAAAAGGTTGGCACGATTCACATCGCCCAACCCATCCATACTGTTTGAAAATAGATTTATATCCAATTACTAAAATATGAGAATAATTTAAAAAAAATTGTTATATCCGCTACAAATTATTAATCCTTTCGTATGTGAAAAACAAAATCTTTCGTTTATTTTACTGATACAAAGGTAAGGGCTATTCACAAAAAATCAAAGAAATTTTGTTACACAAAACATATAAAAATATTACCAATCTATACTACAAAAGAAACATAAATGTAACAAATGTGCAAAAATCATTCATTCTTTCACTATCTTGGGCTTCTTGATATCGGTGACATCTACATTTTTTTTCACTTCCTTGACGATGCCGTTCTTGAAAGTGGCGGTCATCGTAACTGTGTATGAGCCGGGGGTTTCGTAGTTGTGGACGGGGCGGTCGGCACTGTCTGTCGGCGTTCCGTCGCCAAAATCCCAAGAAATGGACGTGTAAGGATAGCCACGGTATTCGGGCTCCACGGTATGGCGGCAATTGCCAATCTTGAACGACGATTGGTAGCGCGGCATCTTTGGGAAACGTCCACCAAATGGATTGCTCAATTTGATTGCATCCTCGTGAAACACACATTCGCCATCAGTTTCAGTTATATAAGACAATTTGTCCCAACGGTAAATGCCAATGTAGATATTGCCGTCGGGGGCGAGTTGAAGGTCTTCCCAGTTTCCTGAATGATTGCCCCACTTGCCCGTCAGCGTAGCAACAGTCTCAATATTTGTGAGATTGGGTAAGTCGGACTCGCGACAGCGGGTAACAGTGTACTCGCCGCGCAATCCTTGAAGGAAATATATATAATCGCCATTTTCAGAAAAGTCAAAGGCTTTTAGTTGGTCCATAGCGACGAATGTTTCGTTAGCAATGGTCTTGCTGTCAAGGTCAAAATCAAAAATACTTAAGCCATCAGACGACAGTCTTGCATACAATTTTGTGCAGTCGGCGTTGTATCTAATAGTGATGTCAACAGATGATGGGAATGGATATTTACATGGTAGTGATTGGATACGTTGCACTCTCCCATCGCGAACAACATATACCGAAACAGCGTTATCGAGCGCACTAATTGTTGCAAAAAAAACTTCATTGCAAACTACCACACCTGTCACACCACCTTCGCGATCCAGTTTCACAATATCCTCTACAACAAAACGACCCTCGATTCCTTTGTATATGTGCTTGATAAAACGATTTTTTTCTTTGTCTGCAACACCAACATCAAATCCCCCACTTATACCCACGTAGTAACTATCCTCTGACACTGGGTCCCTAACGCCAAAACAATCATACATATAGGCTTTTAAATTGGAAATTACTTGATTATCTACTTCATAAAAAATTCGACTGCCGTATAATATCAGGTTGCCATCATTATCAGACAAACTTAACATATTACGCGCATAGTTGAAATTCTTTCCATTTCTGATTACCACCTGACCGCTATTGAAGTCCATAATATCGCCGGAACTTAGCAACCAGACATTGTAGTTTTTTACTTGACCGTCTGAATCTATTGGAAACAAACAAAGGACTGCCATAATCAATATGACAACAAGAAACAAGAATTTGAATTTCTGTTTCATTAGAATACTCATTTTTAGTTGAACAAAATAGTTAACATTGCTCGCGGACCCATCAATGAAGCCGCATCACAAAGATATACATAAAAAACAACCCTACAAATAAAAACTACAAAAAACGCAAAAAAAAAATTGATTATTCCGCAAAAACTTCCTAATTTTACCAATCGAAAAAACACCAAAAACATCATAAGCAAATGGAACAAAACAAACCAAACATAATCGCCGTAATACCGGCAAAAATGTCATCGAAAAACTTCCCGGGCAAGCCAATGGCTGACATCCTCGGCATGCCGATGATAGGCCACGTGTACAACCGCGTGGAGATGTGCAACGACATAGACGACGTATATGTAGCGACCTCAGACCGCGAGATTACCGAATATCTCCGCAAAGTGGGCGCACAATACATCGAAATCCCCGAAAGCAAAATATCAGCCACCGACAGAGTGGCAGAGGCGGTAACAAAAATCGAAGAAGCCAAACAAACAAAATACGACCTCGTAGTAATGGTGCAGCCCGACGAGCCGATGGCCACAAGCGACATGATAGGACGCGCAATAAGCCCACTCATACTCGACCCCTCGCTCAACCACACATGCCTGATGGCAGAAATCACGAGCGACGAGATTTTCAACGACCGCAACGAAATCAAGGTGGTTACCGACTGCAACAACAACGCCATGTACTTCTCGCGCGAGCCGATACCGTCCGCAAGCCGTGGCAAATCGTTCCCAAGGATGAAACTCGTGGGCATAGACGTCATCAGGCGCAGCTTCCTGCAAACATACAACCTCATGATAAACACACCGCTCGAAGTAGCCGAAGACATAGACCTCAACCGCATACTCGAAAACGGCATCAAAATCACCATGACACTCACCGACCAGGTAACCTACTCGGTAAACACGCCCAAAGACCTACAAATGGTAACCGAACTCATGAAAAAAGACTTCATGGTAAAGAAATACATGAAATAACACAATACAAAAATCATATACACACCAACTTACAATGGACAGAGAAGTAAGAGTAAGATTTGCGCCGAGTCCGACGGGAGCATTGCACCTCGGAGGAGTAAGGACGGCGCTGTTCAACTATCTGTTTGCCCGCAGACACAACGGCAAATTCATCCTCCGCATCGAGGACACCGACCAAACACGATTTGTACCCGGCGCGGAAGACTACATCATCCGCTCGCTCGATTGGATAGGACTCGACATCGACGAAAGCGACCTCAAAGGCGGCGACTACGGCCCATACAAACAGAGCAACCGCAAGCACCTCTACGCACAATACGCCGAACAACTCGTCAAGTCCGGCAACGCATACTACGCCTTCGACACCCCCGACGAACTCGAAGCAATGCGCAAAAAACTTGAAGCCGAAAAAGCGTCAATCCAATGCTACGGCCCCGCAACACGTATGACGATGAAAAACTCGCTCACTTTCGGCGAGGAACAGACCCAACTGATGCTCCAAGCCGGCAAGCCATACGTCATCCGCTTCAAGATGCCCGAAAATGAAAAATTCACAATCCACGACATCATCCGTGGCGACATCAACGCCGACACCTCCGTCCTCGACGACAAGGTGCTCTACAAGAGCGACGGTATGCCCACATACCACCTCGCCAACATCGTGGACG
>DGIK01000050.1:33491-38328 GCA_002393195.1 Bacteroidales bacterium UBA3824
CAACATCGTGGACGACCACCTGATGAAGATAAGCCACGTAATCCGTGGCGAAGAGTGGCTGCCATCGCTGCCGCTGCACGTATTATTATATAAGGCGTTTGGTTGGCAAGACACAATGCCCGAATTTGCACACCTGCCCCTCATCCTCAAACCCGACGGCAAGGGCAAACTCTCCAAACGCGACGGCGACAGGCTCGGATTCCCCGTGTTCCCGTTGCATTGGGAAGACCCCAAAAGCGGCGAAGTCTGCAAGGGTTACGAGGAATACGGCTACTTCCCGGAGGCTTTCCTCAATATGATGGCTCTCCTCGGTTGGAATCCCGGCAACACCACTCAGGAAATCTTCTCCAAGGAAGAATTGTGCAAAATTTTCTCTTTGGAACACGTCAACAAATCCGGCTCAAAATTCGACCCCGAGAAAAACAAGTGGTTCAACAAACAATACATGGAACGCCTTGACAATTCGGTACTTGCCAAATATTTCATCGAAGATGCAGCCAAGGACGGAGTTACAGTTGACCCCAAAAAAGCCGAAACCATCTGCGGACTCGTCAAAGACCGTTGCCACTTCACGCACGACCTTTGGAAAGAATCGACCTACTTCTTCATTGCGCCCACGTCGTATGACGAGGTCAATAAGAAGAAGTTTTGGAAGGAAGACACGCCCGCAATTATGCGCGAAGTAGTTGACATTCTAAAACAACAACCCTCATTCGCTGCAAAAACACTTGAAGAGAACATCACCAAGTGGATAAAAGACAAGGAGTTAGGAATGGGCAAAGTTCTCAACCCCGTCCGCTTATTGCTCTGCGGCGCGTGCAAAGGCCCGCACATCTTCGACATCCTCGAAAACCTCGGCAAGGACGAATCAATCAGCCGTATCGAGAAAGGAATCGAGGCGATTTAGTTCTTTCAATGCATAATGCATAATGCATATTAAACCTCCGCAGCGAAAAGGGATTTTTGGTGCGGAGGTTTTTGTTTTTTTGGCAACATTTTGCGATTTTACGCAGATTTGGCTGAAAAGATTTTGCGATTTTACGCAGATTTAGCAAAAAGATTTTGCGATTTCCGACAAAAACTGCGTTAAAACATTGATTATCATATAAATTGGCTATCTTGTCTGAAAATAAACAATAAGTGCCATAATAATGAGTGAAATTAATATCAAAATACACCCTATTTTTTCATTTTTTTCTTCTATAATTTTATACTGTTCTTCTTGCTTTTTTTGCTTCTTTTCTCTTTCTTCCATAATTTGCAAAAGCGGTTCAGACTTGCTTATAATCTGCACATACTTTGTATAGTTCAAATCAGGTTGCATTAATTGAGAATACAATTCATTAGACAATGCGATGCTTGATGCGTCGTAAGGCTCCATATAATTCTTGGGGTTCAGGATGTTTTTGAGTCTATCGAATTGATATTCGTCCAACAAATTGGTGTTTAGTTCTTTTTCAGCCATAACGACCAACCCCACAACCGCATTAATATCATCACGATTGGTGTCCAAAAGTTTTGAGTAAATTACATTTGCAGCGTCAACTTTGTCCTTGTCATAATTATCGACAAAATTCTTGGGATGGCAAAGACGCTGCAATCTATTGTACATAGATTCGCCGTGCTTGTCATAACCAATCAACTTTGTAGGTTGCTGAACACTAAGATCTTTGCTTACAGTCTCGTTTGGGATAGTTTGCGGTTTGTCATTACCAATTGACAACTCAAAACCTCCCAACAATGTCAATCCAATTTTCATTTCAAACGTGTTTTTTACTTAAACTTATCCAAGCACCACAAAAATAAGCATTTTTCCCAATTCCGCGTATCTGTTTACAGAAAAATTTTAGAATTATACACAGATTACTATAATTCCAACAGAACTATACCGTATCGGTTATATTTAACTATCAAACAACCAACTTTACACCTGTCAAGGTATAAAACATCACATTTAACAACATTTTGCACCAAAAAAGGTATAAAACAACAAAAGATTTTATACTTTTGCAATCATATTAAACAAAAAATACTATGAAAGAATTAACCAAATTGTCGAAATATGTAAAGGCTATGCGAAAACAGCATCACCTTACTCAACGAGACCTCTGCGAAAAAGCGGGCGTGGGTCTCAGGTTCATACGCGAATTGGAACAGGGCAAAAAGACACTGCGAATGGACAAAGTAAACGAGGTGCTGTTGCTTTTTGGCGCGGAACTCGGCGTTGTAGATATTGAACGTAAAAATGACGAAGTAAGAGAAAGGCAAATGTAATGTTTAGGGAAATTGTTGCAGGTCAACTAATTGAAGACGCCGACGGCTATACTTTCGCATACTCCGACGATTATCTTCAAAAGCCTGATGCAGAGCCGATAAGCCTCACTATGCCGTTGACTAACAAACCATTCCATTCTAACATATTGTTTCCGTTCTTCGACGGGCTTATTCCCGAAGGATGGCTGTTGGACATCACGGTCAGGAATTGGAAAATCAATCCAAACGACCGTATGTCGCTTCTATTGACTTGCTGCAAAGACTGCATCGGCGCAGTGGGAATTGTGGAATCTAAATAATCGACAATTATGGGCAAATGTTTGTGTTGTTACCAAGAATTGGGGAACGGACAGGTGGATTACCATCCCGCCTGCGCAAAAAAATTTTTCAAAAACAAAGCCATACCGTTTCTCCCATACTCCCAAATGGACATCAACGAATTGGCAAAAGAGACCATCAAGAGCCGAATCGCCGTGACAGGGGTTCAGCCCAAACTGTCCGTTGACCTTCAAAAGGGCGGGAAAGACGAATCAGACAGGCTCACAATCGTCGGGCTGTGGGGACGTTATATCTTAAAACCAAAATCTGACAAATATCCGTGGTTGCCAGAAGACGAAGACCTTACGATGCATTTGGCATCGGCGGCAAAAATCAATGTGGTGCCACACTGTCTTATACGATTCAATGACGGCAACCTCACATACATAACCCGTCGCGTGGACCGCGCTGACGACGGCACAAAACTCCTTATGGAAGATGCCTGTCAATTGGCGCAACGTCCAACCGCCGACAAATACAAATCGTCATACGAAAACATCGCAAAACTCATTGCAAAATATTCATCGACGCCTTTGCTCGACCTGACTAATTATTGGGAAATTGTTGTTTTTTCGTGGCTGACAGGAAACTCCGATATGCACCTGAAAAATTTTTCGCTACTGAGCACATCACGCGGAAAGTACGGACTATCACCGGCTTACGACTTGTTGAACGTACATTTGATTTTCAACGACCCCGAAGAACTCGCCCTGCCGCTCGATGGAAAGAAAAAGAAAATCAATCGTCAAAACTTTGTCCGTGCAATGCTAAATTCGGGTCTAAGCGAAAAGGTTATCGAAAACATTTTCAAGAAGTTCATTAAAATTGTCCCAAAATGGAACGCCCTGATTGACGAAAGTTTTTTGCCCGACGACCTCAAAGAAAGATACAAAGAAATCGTGGCAAAGAATATTGCAAAAATCATCTAACTATCAATAACATATCATCAGATATAAAAAATAATGCATAATCCACAACCAGCATCGCCAATTATGAATTATGCATTATGAATTATGCATTAATTACAGACCCTTAAACATTATCAACTCCACGTAAGCCAAGGCGATGGCGATGACGCCGACGATGATGCCGACTGTTGCCATATCCTTTTGCTTGATGAAGCCCTTGGCGTATGCGAGGGCGTTTGGAGGTGTTGAAATCGGCAACGCCATTGCAAACGACGCACTCAGAGCCAAACCAATCAACAGCGTGGAAATGCCGCCGTAAGGCTCCAACTGTGGCATAATGCCCTTGCCTACCGCCAATAGAATCGGAATCAAAAGTGCGGCAGTTGCAGAATTGGACATAAAGGTACTCATCACGCAGCACAGGATGCCGCTGCCTATTATAATAAGCATCGTGGGCCAAGAGTCAAACGGAATGGCTTCCACGAGGTGTTTTGCAAGGCCGGTCTTGTCCAAGCCAACGCCGAGAGCAAAGCCGCCCGCAACGAGCCACAACACGTCCCAATCAATCTTTTTCAAATCGTCCTTGGTGAAAATGCCCGTAACGGCAAACACAGCAAACGGAATCAAGGCAACCACATTGGCATTGATGCCCGTGAGTTTGTCGGTAACCCAAAGGAGAATTGTGCCGATGAATGTAATCAAAACAATCTTAGAATTGGTGTCCTTCATCGAAAAACCATCCTCGATATGGATGTCGATAGTAGATGCGGAGAACGGGAACATCTTGCGAAGGAGAATCCAAGTAATGAACAATATCACCAACGCCAACGGCACCATATAGAGCATCCATTCGCCAAACGAAATGCCGAGGTTCAAACCTTCGGGGTCGTTCAAATACTTGATGGCGAGAGCGTTGGGGGGAGTGCCGATAGGAGTGCCGATGCCACCAATATTGGAAGCCACGGGAATCGAAAGAGCGAGCGCAATCTTGCCCTTGCCACCCTCGGGCAGCGACGCAAGCACCGGCGAGAGAATCGTCAGCATCATTGCAGCCGTAGCGGTGTTGGACATAAACATCGAGCAAACAGCCGTCACCACGATGAAGCCCAAAAGCACCATTTCAGACTTGTTGCCAAAAGGCGTGAGGATGAGTTTGGCGATGCCAGCGTCGAGTTTGTACTTGCTCGCGATAATCGCCAACACAAAGCCGCCCATAAACAGCATAATCACCGGGTCGGCGAAAGTCGCCATAATGTCCTTGTACGCAATGGCGGTGCCAAATTCCTCAGCCTCGGTCTCAGAATAGTCGAGGAACTTGACCATACTCTTGGAAGTAG
>DGIK01000101.1 GCA_002393195.1 Bacteroidales bacterium UBA3824
GATTGCAGCCACTGCAAGGAAGAGATGCCAAAGCTGTTCTCATTCTACAAGGACACCCTCAATACAATCGGCTGCAAAGTCTTCGCCGTCTATATGAACAGGAGCGTCGATAATTTCGGCGACCTCCACAGGCACATGAACAAGTGGTTTGACTTCGTAGAAAAACAAAAGATGTTTGCATCGGGCTGGTACAACCTCTTCAACCCGTTTGACCAGTACCGCGAAAATTTCGACGTCAACAGCACCCCCACATTTTACCTCCTCGACAGCAAAAACGAAATCATTGCCAAGCGCATCTCGTTCCATCAGATGTACGAATTGATGAAATACCTCGACGAAGCGGAGGAAAAACAAAAAGGAAAATAGACCATGAAAAAAATTTTATGGATATTGACATTGATGTTGCCATTGATGTCGTCGGCGCAGGATTTCAAGTTGACAATGAAATTCTCTCACTACAAACCACAAAAAGTACGCCTTACTCACTTCTACGAGGACAAGCAGTACCTCGACATAGACTCGGCGCATCAAAATGGCAACACCGTATGGTTTGAAGGTCAGGGCGAATTGTACCCGGGCATCTACTCCATTATCCTCAACGACAGCGGCACGTCGTTTGAGATTTTGGTAGATCACGACAACCAGTTCATGACCTTCAAAGCCGATGTCAACGACATACAGCAGACGATGAAAGTGTCTGGTTCAGAGCTCAATTCAAGATTCTTCGACTACCAACGCACAATGACCGACTTCAACCGCAAGCGTGCCAACCTCGACACGCTGCGCAAGCACGCCCTCGACACCACCGGCGGACGACGCCCCGACTCCGCCAAAGCCGAAGAATACAAAGCCCAGGCAGACCGCATCGTCGAATACATACAAGACTTCACACAGAAGACTATCAAAGACAACAAGGGCAACTTTCTCGCCGACATGCTCGACTGTATGGATGCTTACGAACAGCCGCTTGAAAAGATGTACGAACACATCAACTTCGCCCAAAAAGGTCTGATAAGGACGCCGTTCCTCATCAAAGCCATCTACAAGCACATATCGCGCGCCATCGAATACAACAAGTACCAGACCATCGTAGAATCGGACAAGCTCATCACAATGGCAAAAGCCGACGACGACATGTACCGATACGTCACAAGTTTCCTGCTCAACTTCTACCGCACCTTCTTCAAGACTGGCATCAACGAAGTATTCGTGCACCTCGCCGACCAATACTTCCTCAACGACCCCGAACTCAACGAAGAAAGCCGCAGGATGATACAGCAGCAACGCGACATATTTGCATCCTCGATGGTGGGCAGCCTTGCGCACCCGATCCGTATGCGCAAGACAGTGGAAGGCGATTCGATAGACGTACTCGATTCGCACAACGGCACAATATTTCTCCTATTTTGGAGCAACGGCTGCGGACACTGCGACGCCGCCGAAAAAGCCCTGATGGAAGTCTATGACGGCCTCGTGAAAAACAACATCCGCGTCATCTCCGTCAATAACGACAAGCACAGTTTTGAAACACTCCGCGCCAACACCGTCAAAAAAGCATTCCCATGGACCGACGTCTGCGATGTAACAGAGGCAAACACACTCTACCGCGAATATTATTACGTGGTATCCACGCCCCTGATGTACATCATCGACACCAACAAACGCATCGTCCAAAAATGCATCGGCGAAGACGAAATCGAAGAAACCGCACGACGCATGAGCGAATGACAATGCACAATGCACAATGCATAATGCATAATGCATAATGCATAATGCATAATTCACAATGCATAATGCATAATGCATAATTCACAATGCATAATTCTACAAGCCCTGAAAGGGCGTCAACGCCAAGCCGTGTGCGTGAGCGCACGGAAAACGGGAACGGAAAACGGGAACGGAATACGGGAACGAAATACGGGAACGAAATACGGGAACGGAAAACGGGAACGAAATACGGAAACGAAATACGGAAACGAAATACGGAATACAAAAAACGAACACAAATCAACAAATCAACAAATGAAAAACGCCTACATCATCCTTGCCGACGGCTTTGAACTCATCGAAGCAATGGCACCATACGACGTATTCTGCCGTGGCGGAATCAACGTCAAGTCAGTATCTATAAGCGGCAACAAGACTGTCTCCGCATCCAACAAGGTGAAAGTAACCGCCGACCTCCTTTGGGACGAGGCTAACTTCTCCGCCGCCGACCTCATCTACCTGCCCGGCGGCTACCCCGGCTACGAAAACCTCGGCAACGACCCCAAAGTGGGCGCTATAGCCAAACAACAGTACGAATCGGGCAAACTCCTCGCCGCAATATGTGGTGCCCCCACCGTTCTGCTCAAAAATTCCATTGCCCTCGGCAAGACCGTAACATCACACTCCTGCTGTGCCGACCAAATGTCTGCCAAGTACCACTACACCGGCAAGCCTATCGAGCACGACGGCAACCTCTGGACTGCAATCGGTGCGGGACATTCGCAAGATTTTGCCATCGCCCTCGCACAAGCCCTCGCCGGCGACGAAGCCGTTGCAAAAATCAAAAAAGGAATGGAATTGAAATTCTAAACAACATTTTTTGTCGTAGAGACGCGATTAATCGCGTCTCTACACATATTATATCCTCTCAAATCAATTGAAACACATCATCTTATTACTTTCCCTGACATTCATCGTCTCCTGCGCCACCAAAATACCGGAGATTACTTACGAACCTGTGCCATACGACATAGGAGTGCCGATGTTTCCCGATTCGCTCAATATTCCGGCCGACAATCCGATGACCGTAGATGGCGTGAGGCTTGGGCGATTTCTTTTTTATGACGGACGGCTCTCCGGCGACCCTGCGCGTCCGATGAGCTGCGCCACATGCCACAAGCAGGAACACGCCTTTGAGTGCGGCACCGAAATATTTGAAGACGGTCGCCCCATCGGCAATTCTGGCAAAAAGACACCACACGTCATGCTGCCTTTCATCAATTTGGTATGGAACAATTCTGGATATTTTTGGAATGGATACGTTCAGGAGGGCAACATCGAGAGCACAGTCCCGATGGCAATCACCGCCCCACACGAAATGGACGGCAACATCAAAAACGCCGTAAAACTCATCAAATCGGATGCAAGATACAAGGAAATGTTTTATCGTGCATTTGGCACTACAGAAATCAATATCGACCTCATCAGCAAGGCGATAGCACAATTTGTGAGGTCGTTGGTGTCGTTCAATTCCAAGTTCGATAGGTATATGAACGGCGAACTCCAACTCACAAAACAAGAGATGCGGGGGCTGATGCTTTTCACCACCGAGGGTGCCGACTGCTTCCACTGTCACGGCAGCCCAGCATTGCCACTATGGACTACCAACATGTTTATGAACAACGCCAAGGACACCGATTTTGAGGGCGAAAAAGATAGATATTCAGTTACAGGCAACCCACGCGACCGTGGCAAATACCGTGTGCCGACGCTCCGCAACATCGAGTTTACAGGGCCTTATATGCACGACGGCAGGTTCAAGACGCTTGACGAGGTGCTGGAGTTTTACAACAACGGCCTCAAACGCTCGCCATACATCGACCCACTTTCCATCAACGCCAACCACGGAGGCTCGCACCTCTCTGACAGCGACCTAAAAGCCGTCAAGGCGTTCCTTCTCACCCTCAGCGACACCACTTTTATAAATGATACGCGGTATAGCAACCCATGGTAGGCGACTGCGATATATGGCGATGTAGCCGCTTTATTAAAAATTAATCATATTGATTTTCAAGCCAGTATCGGTAATATAATCCTGAATGGCCTCTTCAAGGTCGAGGTCTTCGTTGTCATAATACCAATTGACAGTTACTTGTCCACCATCAAGCTCGTATTTCTTGAGAATCTTAAAGATGTCGAGCAAACTCTTGGTAGAACTCGTATTAAAATAAGTGAGCTTGCAGTTGAAAATCAACGGCAGGCCTGTCTTGACATACTCTCTGATCCACGAAATCAACGGGGCATAAAAGACATTGGTCTCCTCCAGAAAGGACTCACCAGATATGTCGCAAATGCCATTCTGATAGTTGAAATCAACAGTCGGAACAAAATATCCGTCATGTGAACCGGCTATGTGAATATTTTCCATAGTTAAAGCGTTGTTCTTTAAAATTTTATTAAACACTGTGTCGGAAACGGATTTCCTTTCACGATGCAAATATAATAGGATTTCGCAAAATAACCGAATAAAAAACGATTTTTTTGGCAAAAATTTTTCAAATTTCTACACCAAGCACGCACACATCGTCTATTTGTATGAAATCTCCCTTCCATGCATAGTAGTTGTCAACGAGTTTGTTGCGCTGATCAGACATCGGAAGGCGGCTCGATTCGAGCAGCAACTGCCTGAACCTCGACATCTTGAACTTGTCGTGACGCACGGAGCTAAACTGGTCGGAATACCCGTCGGAAAAGAGGAAGAGCCTGTCGCCCTTCTGCAAATCGACATATTGGTCTTCAAAGGGCAACTCCCTCATGTGTATGCCCACGGGCGATTTCACCGCGCTAAACACCTTCAATTCGCCGTTGCGCACCATTATCATCGGGTTGTAAGCTCCGGCAAAGTTGCAGTTGTTGACCTCCAAATCCCAGACGCACAGAGCCATGTCCATACCGTCCTTGGGAGCCTCGCTCTCGTCGAGACCAGTCTGACCGAGGTACTGCTTCACCATGATGCGCATCTGTTCGAGTATCTGCGACGCCTGCAATACGTGTTGCTGCGCCACTATCTGATTGAGCAGCGCGATGCCGAGCATACTCATGAACGCGCCCGGCACACTGTGCCCCGTGCAGTCGCCCACGGTAAAGACAAACTTGCTGCCCACCTTGTAAGCCCAATAAAAGTCGCCCGAAACTATGTCCTTGGGCGCGTAGAATATGAAATAATCGCTCATCAACGAGCGGTGCTTCTCAAAATCGCGGAGCATCGCCCTCTGTATCGTGCCGGCGTAAGTGAGGCTGTCGGTGATATCCTTGTTTTTGACGGCGATTTCCTCGAGGTTTTTGCTGATTTCCTCGTTCTGACGCTGGATTTCCTCGTTTTGCGAGCTTATCATGTGGTTTTTCTCCTGGAGGATGGTATTGGCACGCTTCTTCTGGCGATTGTTGCGGAGTATCAGGTAGATAACCCCACCTATCAGCAACAACACGATGCCAAATCCAATCTTTATCTTCCGATTGAACTCGTTTTCTTGTTGCAGTTTAGCGTTTTCCGACATTTGGAGCTTCAACGAATCCTCCTGCTGCCTTTTTACATTTGCGAGCTGCGCCGAATCATATTTGAGCTGCTGCCGCTGCATCTCGAGTTGATAATTTTGATTGACAACCTCCTGAATCGTGGAGTCCTTCTGCTCAATTATCTGCTCCTGCTCTTCATTGAGATTGCGAAGTTTGGCGTTTTGATTGCCGAGCTTATTTTTTTCTTCTTGGAAATAGGCGTTCAAATACTCGTATGCCATCTTATAATTCTTGTCGGATAGCATGATGTCGCAGAGCGAGCGCGTGAGGGTGTGCATAAGCTCCCTGTCGCCGAGTTTTTTGGCGAGGGTCATCGCCTCGTCGTAATAATTGCGCGCCTTACGGTTGTTTTTGAGCTTTTGATGGCACTGTCCGAGCTGATAGCAAATCTGCGCCCTCGGTATCGCGAGATTGTTTTTTTTGAGTATCGAATACCCCGATTCCCACGCTGTGGCGGCCTTCTTGTAGTTTTTGTTATTATAATAATAACTACCAATAATGCCATACAACTCGCCAACCTCCGTGTTCATCTTGCTCTTTGTGGCGATTTTGATGGTGGCGTTGGCCTGCTCCACACATTGGACGTCGTTTTCATTTAGATAATAATTGGCAAGTTTGATGCCCGACTGCACCCTCTCCTTGTCGGAGTCAGACAGGGTGTAATCGACAACAATCTGCTTCAACGAATCGTTTTCCTTGTCCTTGCTGCGGTCGCGCTTGCGCTGGCACAGAGCATCCTGCGGCGCCAAAAGCACGCCGAACAACGCCAAGACGATTATCATTAACCTATGTACATATCTTCCCATCGGGGATTACTATTATTATAAGGTGATACTTGCCGCATTTTTATATGCAAATTGCACACCGAAATACACTCTGTGAGACAATAAAATTTGTTTTTTATATACAATGCTCATTATCAGCACGATAAGAAAAAAATTTGTTAATAATCAAAAAAAAACGCCGAAAAAAATTGGCGAGTTGAAAATTCTTCTTAAATTTGGAACGAAATGAGCGACCGATTCCTCCGCTACTGACATTTTGTCACTCGGATGGGCTCGGCGTGATTTTTGCAAGTAAGTATTAAAATAATTACAAAACAAAATCGTAAAAAAACCTATAATAAAAGACACTATGGACAAAGCCTTAACGGAGTTCATCGACAAGTTGCGTTCCGCAATCAAGAAACGCACTTACGTAAAACTGTTGCTCACCAAGAGGGTACTCGGCAACCAGAACCTCAACAAGATTGTGGTCAGGTACGTGGAACTCAGCGGCAAGCCCCACTTGCAGTTCGTGTATAAGTACGACCGCAACGACGAGGCCAAAAACTTCACCATCGAAGACGGCATCACGCAACTCCAAAGCATCATCGGCAACAACTTCCTCGACAATTACCTCTACACCACCAAGGAGGACTTGAATCTGAGATACAACAACAAGAACGAGGGCAAGATCATCAAGAGCAAGCCCACCTTCAACGAAGCCGCCGACGGCTCGCACGACGAGGCCAAGAAACGCCTCCTCGACACCAAGAAGAGCGTTTACTTCAAGTCGCTCGGCATCACCGACAACAAGGGTGACATCATCCCGAGTATGAACGCCAAGTACAAGCAGGTGGAGAAGTTTGTGGAGATCATCGACTCTCTCGCCGACAATGTGAAGGACTGCTCCCCCGTCAAGATTGCCGATATGGGCTGCGGCAAGGGCTACCTCACATTCGCCACATACGACTACCTGACCAACAACCGCGAACTCGCCGTCGATATGAAGGGCGTAGAGACACAGGAAAACCTCGTAAAATTCTGCAACAACATCGCTCAGAAGTCATCTTTTGGCGGCCTTGAATTTGTGCAGAGCAACATCAACGACTACAAGCCGGGCGAACTCGACATCCTCATCGCGCTCCACGCCTGCGACACCGCCACCGACGACGCCATCTACCTTGGCATACAGTCGGGCGCAAAACTCATCGTCGTATCGCCGTGCTGCCACAAGCAGATTCGTCAGCAGATGAAAATCACGTCCAACAACGTCCTCGAACCCGCGCTCAAATACGGCGTGGTGATGGAACGTATGGCAGAATTGCTGACAGACTCGTTGCGCGTGCTCATCCTCAACAAAAACGGCTACAAGACCAAACTCTTTGAGTTTATCGAGCCGGAGTTCACTTCAAAGAACACAATCATCACCGCCGAGAAGGGCGAAATGCCTTCGGCTGAGGAGCAGGCTGCAATCCAGGCTCAGATCGACGCCATCAAAAACAAATTTGGCATCAAGTTCCACTACCTCGAAAAACTCATCGAGAACCCCACAGACCAGAGCTGGCGCATCCTCAACGCACAATGCGCCAAGAGCGAGTAATAGGCTGTGAGTCTTTGGACAACGCGAACCAATTTTTTAATTTGACAACGAATTAAACGATTAAAGGCGAATCGCATCAAACATTTGTTTTAGTCGTTTAATTCGTTGTTTTTAATAAAAAACCAAATTATGCTATTAGGAATCATTGGAGGACAGGAACTCATCGTAATACTCATCATCGCGCTGCTGATATTTGGCGGCAAGAAGATACCCGAACTGATGCGCGGCCTCGGCAAGGGCGTCAAGGAGTACAAAAACGCGCTCCACAGCGTGGACGACGACGAGCAGAAGGGCAAGGAGGACGGCAACTCCCCCACCCCGCCCGACAACAACACAGGCAACACGCAGAAATAATCCAAAATGGACAACGCGACAGGCACATTTTGGGATCATTTGGACGTACTCAGGAAAGGGCTGATACGCTCGCTTGCGGCAATAATGGCGGCGGCGGTGGCAATGTTCCTGATGAAAGAATTTCTATTTGACACCGTGATATTCGGCCCCACGCGGGACGACTTCCCGACATTCAACCTCCTGCGATGGCTGACGGGTTGTCTGTCGGACGATGCGGCGTCCATCACTGTGGAGCCAATCAAAATCATCAATACACGGCTCTCTGCACAACTACTGACACACCTCAGCGTGTCATTTTGGGCGGGAGTGATTATCTGTGTGCCATACATAACGGCAGAGATTTGGCTTTTCATAAGTCCGGCATTGTATCAAAACGAAAAGCGAAGCATCATCAAGGCATTTATATTCAGCGGATTGCTGTTTTATTTAGGAGCATTGACGGCTTATTATCTGATACTGCCATTGTCGGTGAATTTTCTCGGCAATTATCAAGTGGCAGACAACATCGAAAACCTCATCGCCCTCGATTCATACATCGACACACTCATAACTCTCTGCATATCAACGGGAATTGCATTTGAATTGCCGGTGGTGACATTTTTCCTCGCACGGCTTGGCATTGTGACGCACAAATTTTTGAAGACATACCGCCGCCACGCCTTCCTTGCCGTACTCGTCATCGCCGCAATGATAACCCCAAGCACCGACATTTTCACAATGTTTGTAACCGCACTGCCATTGCAATTGGTATTTGAACTGAGCGTCTTGGTAGCCCGCCGCGCCGAACGCACTGAACAAAAATGACCGCCGTTGGCGGTCTGAGTTTTTCTCAAACATAAATTAAAAGAATAGTAAAGAATTAAAAGAATGACAAAAAAAAATTCTTTCAATTCTTTTTAATTCTTTAAATTATCGGATAAAGAAAAGCCGCCGCAAGGCGGTAACAATTAATGTTTTACGATTATGACAACAATAATATTTGATATGGACGGCGTGCTGATAGATTCGGAGCCGTATTGGAGAGAAGTGGAGAAGGCGGTTTTCCTTAGGGAAGGCGTTGACATCACCGACGAAATGTGTTACAATGTGCAAGGTCTCAAAGCCGAACACGTAGTGGAGACTTGGGTGAAGCAATTTCCGCATCTCAAACATACCGTCAATGACTATGTAGAATGGATTCAAGAAGGCGTCCGACAGATTATCAACACCAAAGGACAGCCAATGGACGGCGTATTGGACACGTTGGAATATTTCAAGCAAAAGGGCTGCAAGATGCTCGTGGCATCGTCGTCCAACTACGTATTAATCAATACAGTAATCGACAAACTCGGCATCCGCAAATATTTTGACGTAATCCACTCCTCGCAGGACGAAAAACTCGGCAAACCGCATCCCGACGTATTCCTGCACGCCGCCGAGCGCATCGGCAGCCGTCCCGACGACTGCATCGTCATAGAAGATTCAGCCAACGGCGTCCGCGCCGCCAAAGCAGCAAATATGAAGGTGATTGCAATCCCCGCACCCACCAACTACGACAACCCTGTGTTTGCAATTGCGGATTACAAACTCAAAAGTATGACGGAAGTGATTGGATTGCACATCCTCTAATCCTCCACAAACGCCCTCAAATCCTTCGCCAAGCCGAATACCACAATCCTGTCGCCGTCTTGCAGGAGCGTGTCGGCGCGGGGGTCCATAATCTTGCGTTCGCGGATTATCTTGCCACGCCAATTGGTGCGCTCCTCCATACGGAGGATACTCAAGATGTTGAGGTGATATTTGCTGCGGAAGTCAGTGTCCTTGATTATCATACCGAAATACCGCTTTGGCAAATCCACCTCCGCGACCTTGTGTTGGTCAAAAAGGCTAAACACTTCCTGTGCGCCCGTCAGCGAAAGGCGGTCGGTCAAGCGCTCTGCGGATTCCTCCTCGGGGTGCACGATTTCTATCTTGTCGTCAATCGCCTCCAACACGCGCTGATGCGTGTCGTTGATACAACGGCAGATAAGGCGTTTGGTCTCGTCCATTTGGTGGAACGTCGCGGTAACGAGTATCGACTGTCCAATGTCCTCGCCGATTGCCACAATGATGCTGTCGGCCTCGTCCCACACGGGCAGACCCGCCTTGATGGCGTTGACATCCGTGCAGTCCAAAACCACCGACGAAGTGATTTGGTCTTTGAGCGCGTCCACCCTCTTATAAGAAGTGTCCGCCCCATAAACCTCGTTGCCGGCATTCGTAAGCCGTATCGCCAACGACGACCCAAAATTTCCAAGTCCTACTATGATGTATTTTTTCATAATTGTCGCAATAATTTGTAAATGCAAAACTAATGATTTTTGTGGAATTGGCAAAAAAAGATGAGATAATGTACAACAATAAATATTAAAGAGCAAATGTTAAAAAAAAAAAAAAAGGATTTTTTGTTGTTAAATTTTTTCTTATCTTTGCCGTTGGATTTACGTATTACTTTTTACAGAATCCGAAATAAAATCATAAAACACCAAAATCAGTTTAAAAGTTATGAATAACATCCGATTATTACAAATTGTGTTGTCGGCTGTATTGATGTTTGGATTTGCGGCTTGTAGCGACGATGACAAGCCTGAAAATCCGAACAACAATCCTGACAACCCACAGGAACAGACCGACCCCATCCCAAACATCCCCACAAAGGATGTAACAGTAGAACAGCTCTCACAAGCTCTCGACGTTTTGGCAAAAGAGACGCCCAAAGAAGAACAAGTGGCACTCACAATCGCCGAGAAGATTACCGCCGACGACTTCAACACAATCTCGCAGTCGCTCAAATCTCATGGTGATCTCAACACAATCCTCGACCTCTCAAAGACCGAAATCACAACCGTCCCGACAGCGGCATTCGAGGATGTACCCAACCTCACCGGCATCGTGCTGCCCAATGCTGTCGTAGAAATCCAGGACGGAGCATTCAAGGGCTGCAAGACTCTACGTTCCGTTACGCTGTCGTCAACACTACAAAAACAGGCCACAGACAACGATACTCCAACTGCGAAAACAGGCAAAATCGGAGTGTCGGCTTTTGAAGGCTGTACTATGCTCTCAATTGTCTTCATACCAGAAAACATCGTCGAGATTGGTGAAAAAGCATTCCTCAAATGTGAATCACTCAAAGAAATCCACATCGCAAATTTCTTTGAAAACTCCGTAAAACTTGATTTTATGCCGGAAGTCGTAGTTTTCGTTCCTAAAAGCATAAAAAACACCTTCCTCGCATCGATATTCTGGAACGACTACAACATCGCAGCAGAAGGCGAAATATTTGACCATACAGCTCCGAAAAATTTTGGCGGACGTACATTTTCACTCGAAGAGGCTGCTAAAGAATGTCTCAATTTCAGGTATGATGGCAGTTATGCCCGTACAGGTTATACATACGATCTGTGCCGTGGTGATGAGGTTTGGAACT
>DGIK01000107.1 GCA_002393195.1 Bacteroidales bacterium UBA3824
TTACCGTGACATTTACAGGGTCATTATCGGTTACAGGGTCATTTACCGTGACATTTACAGGGTCATTTGTCGCTTGTTTATCGCTCGTTTCCTCCTCGTCAGGGTAAAATTCCGCCATTGCTTCTACGTCGGGTTCTTTGCCCAAGGTTGGAAGTTTCAGGAATGTGCGGTCGTATTCTTCCTTTACAAAAATTTCGGGGTCGGTGTGATAAACCTTTTTCCAAACATAGACAATGCCGTTGAGACCGCTGCCCGCACGCTCGCCAAAACGAATGAAGGAAAACATTTTCAGCAATGTAGCGTTTCTTGGGTCGGAAACGCCGCCCGACAATGCCTCGCTTTTTGAAATCCTCATTCCGCCTGGATTGGCAAACACAAAACCGTCTTTGTTTTTGCTGACAACAATTCCCTGACGTCCGTAATAATCGGCGTGAACGAGGCAATTGGTAACAGCCTCTCGCAGAAGTCGATGCAGCGGTGTGTCGTCGATACGCTGAAAGCCTTTTACAACGAACGGAATTTTCAGGTCTGACTGCAATTTGGTAAGGATTTTCATTGCAAAATCAAACACATTGCCGCTCCAATCGCCCGACGACGACACTATGCGGTCTTTCCATTTTGCAACACCAACAACATTCCTGTCTTCCTGATAATCAAGAAAATACTGCGGGAATCGCCGTGTAATTTCGTACTCGTAGCCAAACATCAAGAGTCCCGCCTCGGTGGGATGATATTGACCGTCTTTACCTGCACCGATGGCACGAATGCGCCGCAAGAAAATCTCATCGTCAAGAGTGTTCCAAAGATGGCTCGGATTGGTAAGTTTAAACATCTGACGATAGCCCCTGACGGTTTCCATATTCAAAGCCGTCAGGTCAATATCCTCCACTGCCACAGCATCGAGCGGCGAAATGCTTGAATCTCTCAACATTGCGCCCACTTCCTCGGTGGTGCAAAGGTGGTCGCCCGTGCCAAAACGTTTGTAAGTGCCGTTGCGAGGGTCAGTGCCTTTATAAACAGGTCTGACGGTGCGTTCTGCCCTTGGAATTTCAACTACAAGTATTTGTTTGCCGTCGGCTTCAAGAATATAAACGCCCTTCTCCAATACGATGTTATGGCTGATTTTCTGACGGTTGTTGACAAGTTTCCAAAAAGTTTCTTTCATTTTTTGGGCATCCTTCAAACCGTCTTTGATACAAAGATTGCCATTGACGTCTTCTTCAACGCCAAGCACAATCGTGCCGCCGTCGCTATTTGCAAACGCCGAATAACTCTCCCAAAACGAATCAGGAAAGCCTCCCTTCGCACTTTTGCCTTCCAAGTACGAGGATTCAGGGGTGGATAATATGGAGGAGAGGTGGTGCATTGTTTGTTAATTTATCATTTCACACATAAAAATAACACTATAAATCATTTAAAAGATTTTTTATATTTTGAAACATCCATAGAACCCAAAATCTTGGGACCTGTGGCAACCGGCTCAACTTTTTTCTCCTGTAAAGTATTGGCATAGTTAAAAATATTGGTTTCCATATTCTCAAAACCATTATTCACATATTCTATGTATTGTGCTAAAAGTCCCAAAAATTTGTGATAGTAAAATGATTTTGCGTTTAGCACTCTATTAATAACTTTTTTTTCAAAATCAGTAGGAACATTACCTCGATGATTCAAATTACGACACTGATAAATATCATTAATTGAATCTGTTATCTCTACAAACGTTTCAAATGAATTGACAAGCATCGCCTTGAAACCTAAAAAGTAAACTACAACTCTGATTTTGTCCATAGCACATAAATTAGGAAGAGAAGTTTTGCTTCTCTCAAATGCTTTTCCCTTTCCAAAAATCAAATCTGCAATAGAATAATTGCTATCTTTTCTATCGGATATAGTAGGATCCACATTATTTAATTCAAACTTATTTTTAATAAAAGCCGGATATGCCCACATCTTCTCAGTAATAATCAACAATTTGTGATTATTACAAACGGTATTAGTGATAGCCTCTATTTGTTGATACACGGCAAGACAAAAATCCCCAAAATTATCCTTACGACGAAAATCTTCCATACGAACATAATCACTAATCAATAAAGGAGTTAACGAATTTAATATGAAATTTTTGTAAAAATCCTCCGCTTGTTTCTTTATAATCTTTTGAATACAATACTCGTAAATGTCATCTAATCGTTTATCATCATTTAGGATAGCATTCGCCTTACCGCCAAACAACGCCCTCATTTCCGATTCAAATTCGGGGTTTTGTGCGGCTAAAAGTTGTATCTTCTGTATCGTTGCTTTTAGTTTTTCGTCCATCTTCTTATATGTTAAGTAATGAATCCAAATCATTGTTCAGTTCATCCAAATCAACAGGTTTGGGCGTTGGAACTGTAACTTTTGTTTTTTTGTGCAACAGCCAAAATCTTTTGCCCTTGGCATCTTGGCAAAGTGAAATTGCAAAATTATCCTTCGCTTTTTCCTCTTCCTCCGTTATGTCTAAATTTACAGACACCAATTTTTTGTTGCCATCCAAGTTGAAATATGCGTAGCGCTTGTGCTTTTTCTCGCTGTATGTTATAACTACCTCTCCATTTTTATTCTCAAAATCTGACAATGGCAATGTTTCAATGTACGTAACATTGCTAAATGCATTGGTTTTGAGAATGCCCAAGGCATCATTTTTCAATCTGTCAAATTTTTCCCTTAGCCGTTGATAAACGCTGTCGCCCTCTCCTTTGACCATTTTGAGATACAGTAATTTACCTTCCAACACGTTAATCATATCAGGATTGCCCTTTTTAACGTGTCCTTTGTCGGCTTTGTATTTCGGCAAAAAACTTGATTGTGCGGCTATAAATCCATATTTGCCCCAAATGTACAAAATATTTCTAATATTCCGTACATAATTTTGCGTTACATTTAATTTTTTGCTGACAATAATTCCCGTAACTTCTTGACGCATTCGATTTGTTTGCAATCGTGTTTTCTTTTCATTGATTGTAAAACCTTGGTCTGCAATTATCCGATTAAGTTCTGTCAAAAATTCGCCTCCTTTTGAGTATACGTTGTGCATTGACGAAAACGTAATATCATCGGCATAGCGCGAATATCGCAAGCCAAAGCGCTTTGCAACTCCTGCCAACCGTCTGTCCAACTTATCGCAAATCATATTCGTGATAATTGGCGAAGTCGGTGCACCTTGTGGTAATACATAGCGAACTATTTCTTTGCCACTTTCATCTTTGAACGTTTCTTTCATACAGCAAAGTCCCGAAACTACCAAAGCAATTTTGGCAGGAAACTCAAATGGGGCCAATTGAAGCCTGTTGCATATTCTCGACTGCGTTATGGAAGGGAAAAAATCTTTCAAGTCAATATTGAAAACATAGTTTTGATTTTTGTGGATGTCTGCATTTGTTACAACAGAACGACCTTCGGTAAAGCCCATTGCATAATCAGACGGCGTATAAAGAGCCTTAAATATTTCGTTCAGACATTGCAAAAGCGTTTTGAAGTTTTTGTTCTGCGGTGCTGTTATCAAACGCATTCCACCCGCTTTCTTCTTAATTTCAAATTGTTTGTAACGGTTCTTTGTGTGATTTGGATTGCTATAAAAGGTGATTTGACGAAGAGTGAATGGATGATATAAATCGCCCATGCCATTTTCTTCCAATAGTGCTTTCTTGACCTTGTTGAGTAGTGTCAATAAGTCGCCGTGATAATTCTTTATAATCTCTCTATCCATTCTCCTCTTTAAGTTGTTATATAATCAAAAACGTCAAAAAAAGTCAGAAAACGAAACTACTTTTCCTTAATAATATATAGACGTACAGATATAAATATCAATACATATATAAATATAATAACAGATACGAATGCATACCCGATTACCGAATAACATTGTTATCCCTTTACTTCCTTTCGGAAGCGGAAGGACATCTTGCGAATACGCAGGACGAAATCAAAATATCGTTTCAGTTTGTTTTCTGACTTTCAAAGATCGTTTGTTTTCGTTTGCAAATTTACAAAAGTTTTGCTGAACTGCGAACAAATCCGCCAAACTTTTTTTCTTTTCACGCTGCAAAGATAAATAACCTCTGCGAACTCTATGTTCGTCGTGGCAATTTTTGTTCAAAATATTTTATTCAAATCCTGCCTACTATCGGCGGGTGTCCTTCAAGGTGATGACCTAATGGTGTTACAACAGATGGATTATCGAAACTTGCTTCATACTGCACACCATCTTTTACAAGAATAATGGTATCGTAAGGTTTGTTTGCGAAATTCCATATTTTGTCATATATCAAAGGTTGCACTTCTTCTCCGTCTGTATTTATAAGTCCCCATTTCTTCTTGCACGTAACTCGTGCAAGTCCTCTGTCGAAAAATTCCAACCGTTGGTATTTCCCAAGCGGAACAATCTCTTTGCCTTCAATATCAAACATAGCATAACCATCAGTTGTATAATTTGTATAATCTCTGATAATTATGTACTTTTTGTCATCTGATACGCAAACCCAATCATACATTTGAGCCAATAACAACTCTCCGCTTGCATTTATGATATGATAGCGAACTCTCATTTTTTGGGAGGATTTTGTGTAAACAAATTTTCCAACCCTTATAAAGTCGTCAGGGTGATAGCAATCGTCTAAAATTACATCATATTCGGCAGGTAATATTACTTCTCCGTTTTTGTCAAGCAACCCCATTTTCTCTGAGTCACCAAATCCTTTCTTTTCGTCAATAAACGGAATTAGTAACCTGTTGTCTGTTTCAGGCTTGTACATTTTGGCATTAATGACTATTTTAATGCCTTCGTTTTGATGGTTTTCCCAATTTGTGTTCATAATCGTTGTATTTATTTCGTTTGAAAATTTACAAAAAGTTTTCGCATAAAAATCTGCGGTTGCGGTCGGGGTCATCCGCCAATTCTATACACAGTGTGTAGAGAATTGGTCTGAGGTTATCTGCGCAACGTCCCAATCTACGGGGACAAGTGGTGGTGTTTCGGTGTTCATTGCTTTTCAAATTGTTGTTTGACTGCAAATTTACAAAAAAAATGCAAATCTATCTTCGTCAGAACAATTTTTTTTAAAATCCAAGTCCGTCGTAATCAACATCTCCGTCAGGATAGTCGCCGTACATTCCGTCTGTCAACGCATACCAAGTGTCCTCCGCATAGTTCGTGTTTTCATCTTCATAGTCGTCAGAATAATCTATTTTGTGCCTACGATGATATGGCAATACAACGGTCGGGTTGTCAAAGTACACTTCGTACTTCATTCCATTTTTTTCAAGAATAATTGAATCAAAATCCTTGTTGTAAAAGTTCCACACAGAATCGTATGTAGGTGGTACGACTTCTTCTCCTTTATCATTAATAATGCCCCATCGTTTCCGATAATGATAAACTACTCCATCATTACCATCAATACGTATTCCATTATTATAATTGAAGTCATCAAGGGTAATTGTATTATCTTTTTTTACTTCCTCCCAAATGTAAACACGTGCCAACCCTTTCCAAAATTTTGAAATCCATTCATATTTTCCAAGTGCTACAATTGCATTGCCGCCCAAATCATATACACCATACTGCCCGTTTTTGGACTCTACTTTTACGTTGTCTGTTGTTGTCATAATTGCCTCCTTTTTTAAAGTTTCACGCCACAAAGCTACACCCCCATTACGAACTCTATGTTCGCGCCCCTAAAAAATCTTTCACAGACCCATTATTTCAGACAGGTTTATGTCGTCGCTGATGATGTCGGTATATTTGCCAGGTTTGATGCCGTTGAGGGTTATCATTGTGATACGCAGCGACTTGCGGGTTTTGGTGACGGTGCGGAATAGTTCCTTGCGCTCCTCCAAATATTCGGCGTATTGCGATGTTATTGCGTATTGAAAACGCGAAAATTTGATTTCGCAGAGGTTTATTACATCGTCTCGGCGGTCGATTACGAGGTCTATCTGTGCGCCGCCTTCTGTGCCGTTGTATCGCCACGAACTAATTTCGGTAGCCACTCCTGATATGCCGAGCGCACGTTTGATGTAGTCGATGTGGTAGAAACATAACAACTCAAATGCGCTTGCAAACCACGTCCTGCAAACCGGGTCGTCGGGGGTGGATGTCCAATTGGAAAGTATGCCGTTCTTTACAAATTTGAGATAAAACAGCGAATAAAAATCCACGAGTTTGTAGATGGTGTCGCGCTGTTTTTTGCCAAAGGCGTGATATTCGGCGAGAAAATCGCAGTCGCAAAGATTTTTGAGCACAGCGGAGAGGCTGCCACCCTTTGAGGTTTCGAGATGTTCGGCTATCTCTTTGAGAGTCAGGCCGTCGGAAGTTTTGCTTAATATCTCTGTGATTTTGGAGTAGATGGTAGAATCGTTGAAAAGCGACCGGAACAAAAATCCATACTCCGTCCTCAGTTCGCCGCGTTTGTTGAAATAGAGCGCGTCAACATTTGCATTGAGAGTTTTTGATTTGTCCAAAAGGCTTAGATAATAAGGAGTGCCGCCCATCACCATGTAGCACTCCGCAATTTGTTTGGACGACCAATCAATATTGTGGCTGCGGAGATATTGTGCCACCTCGCCTATATTGAAGGGCGCGAGGTACATACGCTTGGTGAGCCGGTTGTGAAGCCCGCCACGGTCGCCTATAATCTTGCTTGTCATCCAGGTAGTGGACGAGCCGCAGACTATTAGCATAAGGTTGTTGCAATCGCTGCCCCAACTGTTCCAAAACAATTCCAATTCCTTCAAAAATCCCGACTTGCGGCTGTCTAACCACGGAAGTTCGTCAAGGAACACCACGGCGCGTTTTTTCTTGTAGGTTTTTATAAGTGATTTTAACAACTCGAATGCCTCGCCCCAATCGTTTGGCACGGCGCAATATCCGCCCGTGTATTCGCTGTACTGACGCGCAAAGTGCGAGAGTTGCTCTTTTCGGGTGGCATTGTATGTGCCGGTCATATAAAATGCGAGCCTCTTGGCAAACACATTTTTTATGAGGTATGTTTTTCCGATTCTGCGGCGTCCATATACTGCCACAAATTCGGGTTTGCCGGAATTGAATCGCTTTTCAAGTTCCTGAGTTTCAGCGTTTCTGCCTATTAATTCATTCATAATGCTTGGTTTTATATCACGGCACTAAGTTATAAAAAAATACGATAGTGCCAACATATAATTTTTATATCTTGGCACTATCTATCAAAAAAAACGAGTTAGTGCCAACATATAATTCTTATTTTCGGCTCTGTGTTGTATTTTATGGCATTTTTTTGTAATTTTGCGCGTTCAAAAAAACATCATCTTGAATTTTATTGTCATTATACGATATTACTCCGAGACGGGGCATATTTTGATTCCGTTTTTGGTGCAGAAAAACAAGGATTGCGACCTCTATGAGTTTGTGATGAGGGTTTCGCCTGATAATATCAAGGGCGACGAGGCTCTGTATCCCGAATATCAACAGCAAATCGGCGCGCTTGCGTACCGATGCGAGGCTCTGTTGAAAAAACAAAAAGGCACGAATACCGACCTCACCGACAGCCTTGTGGAGCAGATTCTCGACCTTTGCATCGGCAATGGCGTCAAGATTTTTTATATAAGCCCCAACATCCGCGCCGTGCTGCCCGAAGATGAGGTCTCGGTAATGCCTGAACGCGCACACGCCGTATTCAATTTTGACCGCGACGACGAGGGCACGCGCTATTATCTTACCGTCAATTGCTGCGGCAAGGCGATTTCGTTGCGGAAAAAGGATGTGATGGTGTTGTCGGATTCGCCTTGCAATATTTTGATAGACAGGAAGTTGATGCGTTTTTCTGACATCAACGCCAATAAACTAACGCCCTTCGTTGACAAGGATTGCATCTCCGTCCCAAAACGTGCCGAATTGGCTTATTATCAAAAGTTTGTAAAAAATACCATCGCTACAAATGCCATCGTAAATGCCGTCGGTTTTCGTATCGTCAACATTAAGCCAAAACGCAAGGCGATAGTTTCGGTGATAAACGACATCACCGGCGGCGCGATAATCACATTGAGGTTCAAGTATGGCGACATTGAGTTTGAGCCGTCGAGCCAACATACTGTCATAGTGCAGTTTTATGAGAACGAGGGCGATTATTATTTTGAAAAATTTGCCCGTGATTTGCAGTATGAAACGGAAGTGGAGGCGGCTGCGGCGGAGATTTTTGGCGGCAGGGAACTCCCCGGCACTTACCGCATCAAACATCAGTCGAGCCTTGTAAAATTTCAGTACGACTGCGCCATCAACGCCATCAAATCCAACCGCGAGCGACTTGCGGCAGCCGGCATCGAACCTGCCATCAAAGGTATTAAGGCTCATTATTATACAGGCAATATCCATTTGGATTTCAATGTAAAGAGCGACAGCGATTGGTTTGACATCTACGCCATCGTAAGGCTCGATAATTATGACATCCCGTTCATTGCTCTCCGTCAGCACATCCTCAACGACAATCACGAGTTCAGGCTGCCAGACGGCAGGATTGTCATTTTGCCCGACGAATGGTTTGAGCGTTACAAGGTCGTGATGATGGCGGCGTCGGTTGGGCGCAAGGAAGACCATTTTTTGCTGCACAAATATCAGTATTCGGCGTTGTTGACGTTGCAACTCGACAGCGACCTCTCCAACCGTATCGAAGCACTGCGCGACCGACTCGCCAATTTTGACAAAATCCCGCAACGCCAGCCCACGCAGGTGAAAGCCACATTGCGCCCCTATCAAGTCATTGCCTTCAATTGGCTGAGGATGATGAGGGACTGCAATTTTGGCGCGTGCCTTGCCGACGACATGGGACTTGGCAAGACGCTCTGCACATTGAGCCTCTTGTCGGATAGTCCGGCGATGGAGGCGGGCGATTTTACGGAAGGGCTGTTTTCTTTCAATAAGAAAATACCGTCGTTGTTGATTGTCCCAAAGTCTTTGATTTACAATTGGGTAAACGAAGCCAAGAAATTTGTGCCGCACCTGAAAATTTTGGAGTTTACGGGCAACAACAGGCTTGATTACATAAAATCGTTCCCTCTGTACGACATCGTAATCTCCGGCTATGCCACCCTGCGCAACGACATCGACAAGTTGGCGGAATACACCTTTAATTATATTGTGCTCGACGAAAGCCAGACAGTCAAGAATCCAGCCTCGATGGCGTATCAGAGCATTATGCAACTCAAATGCCGGCACCGGCTCGCCTTGACCGGCACTCCGTTGGAAAATTCATTGTCGGATCTTTGGTCGCAGGTCAATTTTATCAATCCCGGATTGCTCGGCAGCCTGTCGTCGTTCAGGCAGTTTTATGTGGGTCCGATTGAGAAAAAACTCGACGGCTCCACCTCCGAAAAACTCAAAAACCTCATCACTCCTTTTATGCTCCGCCGCACCAAGCAGCAGGTTTTGCAAGATTTGCCCGACCTCGTGGAGCAGACCATCCTCTGCGAAATGACCGAACAGCAGCAGAAGATTTACGAGGCGGAGAAGTCGCGCACCCGCAATTCAATCCTCGAATTTATGGAGCAGGACATTTTTGAAAAATCGACGGTGATGGTCTTGCAGTCGTTGACCAAATTGCGGCAGATAGCCTGCACACCTTATTTAATAGATGATAATTATGACGGCGGTTCGGGCAAGACCGACGAGGTGATACGCGCATTGACTAATGTAATAGGGCAGGGGCACAAGGTGTTGGTATTTTCGTCGTTTGTGCAACACTTGAACCACATCGCCCGTCAGCTTGATGCGCTTGGCGTGGGCTATGCTGAGCTCACCGGCTCTACGGAGCGACGCGACGAGGTGGTGCGCAAGTTTGAGGGCGACAATGTGCCGGTGTTCCTGATTTCCATCAAGGCGGGCGGCACGGGTCTCAACCTCACGAGCGCGGATTATGTATTTATAATAGATCCGTGGTGGAATCCCGCCGTGGAGGAGCAGGCTATTGCGCGGGCGCATCGTATGGGTCAAAAAAATTCTGTGATGGCGTACCGTTTTATCTCCAAGGGCACTGTGGAGGAAAAAATCCAAAAGTTTCAGCGCAAAAAGACCGACCTTGCAGCCACATTTGTAGAGGGTTCGGAGTTGCCGGTCAATCTCAAAGACGAAGTTTTGTCGATGTTGGAATAATAATTTTTTCATTCGACATTCATGTTGCAAAAAAAAATTCAACTAAAAAAACGTGAAAAATTTTGGATTATTCAAAATAATTCATAAATTAGCACCGTTAAAAAAATTAGTAACAACAATAATCACAATTCAAAAACCTTTAAACTATGGGATTATTAGATTGGGCCAAAAGCCAATTTATTGATGTCATCGAGTGGCAGGATCAGAGCAGCGACACTATCCTCCATCAGTATGACTGCCGTGGCAACGAGATCAAGAACGGCGCACAACTCATCGTCCGCGAATCTCAGGCGGCTGTATTCGTCAAGGAAGGCGAGCTCGGCGATGTCTTCTCTCCTGGCAAGTACACCCTCGACACCAACAATTTGCCTGTCCTTACCTCGCTCAAGAGCTGGAAGTACGCCTTCAACAGTCCCTTCAAGGCAGAGGTTTACATGGTTAATACCAAAGTGTTTACGGCTCAGAAGTGGGGCACGCCCAACGTGTTCTATGTTCGTGACCAGGACTTCGGTCGTGTAAGTCTCCGTGCATTCGGTACTTATTCGTTCAGGGTTGCCGATCCCGGTATGTTTGTCCAGAAAATCTCCGGCACCAAGTCAGAGTTCCGTGTAGGTGAGATAGCCGAGGAGCTTCGCAGCCTCATCATCACCAACCTCATCGCAGCTATTGGTGAGAGCAAGGTTTCGTTGCTCGACCTCGCCGCCAACTACAAGACTCTCGGCGAAATCTGTGCCAAGAACCTCAATACCAGCGACTACGGCTTGCAGTTCACTCAATTCCTCATCAACAGCATCTCGCTGCCCGAAGAGCTCCAGAAGAAGCTCGACGAAGGCACCGGCATGAATATGCTCGGCGATATGAACAGGTATCAGCAGATGTCGATGGCAGACGCTATGAAGACCGCGGCAGCCAACCCCGGCGGCGGCAGTGGCGGCGGCATGGAAGGCATGATGGGCATGATGATGATGAACAACATGATGAACCAGCAGATGCAGCAGCAACAGATGATGAATCAGCAGATGATGAACCAAGGCGGCTATGGTCAGCCCTACGGTCAGGCGGCTCCTCCGCCCCCGCCGATGGCTTCTACTTACTACGCCTACATCAATGGTCAGCAGATGGGCCCGTTCCCGATTCCCACGTTGCAGCAGATGGCGGCACAGGGTCAGTTTACCCCCGATACGCAGGTTTGGAAACAAGGCATGCCCGGTTGGGCAGCTGCCAACACCGTTCCCGAACTCGCAAGCGTATTTGGCGCAACTCCTCCTCCTCCTCCGATGCCGGGCGGCGTTCCCCCGATGCCGGGCGCGTAATGTGCAACATCCCAAATCTATCTCAATAAGCCATTAGGCTCGCAAGGCAGAAGGGCAGGCAAGATTGCCCTGTCATTCTGCCTTGTTTATTAATTGTTTACTAATATAACGACAATTCCTATTATCAATCAACACATTAAAATGGCAGATTCTCAAAACCAAATCAAGTGCAAACAATGTGGCGGTACGTTGATGTTTGCACCGGGCACCACAAGCCTACAGTGCGAATTTTGCGGTGCAATGAACGAAATAGACCGTTCCAATTGGGACTACGCCGCAATGACCAAAAAACACAATTTCCTTGCTGACGTGGCGGAGCTCCCCGATGCGGAGGTCGAGGTGGTACATTCTGTAAAGTGTAATTGTTGTGGCGCTCAGACCACCTTCAATTCCAGTGCCATTACTGTCAACTGCGACTTCTGTGGCAGCCCGATTGCAGTGAGCGGCGACACTTCTACCAAGAGAATCAAGCCGCAGGGCGTGATTCCATTTATGGTGTCACAGGATCAGGGACGCCAAAAATTTGCCGAGTGGATCAAGGGGCTTTGGTTTGCGCCGGGCGACCTTATCAACAAGGCGTCGATGGAATCGGGACTCACGGGTATGTACATCCCTTATTGGCTGTATTACGTGGATACCGTAACAAGCTACACCGGCAAGCGCGGCGAATACTACTACACCGAGAAGCAGGTGAAGCAGGCCGACGGCTCTATGAAGACCGAGAAGGAACGTCACACGAGGTGGCATCCTACTTCGGGCACTGTGTCCAAAAACTTCAAGGATCTCATAATCTCGGGCTCCAACACTCTTGGCATTGATGGCGAAAAACTCAAGAAGAAATTCAAGTTTGATGGTATGGTGCCATACAACGAGCAGACCCTTACCGGCTACAAGTCAGAGAACTACAGTGTGAGTCTCAAGGATGCGTACAAGGAGGCTCAGAAGATAATGGCTGAGGAAATTGAGGACGCCATCGAGAAAGACATAGGCGGCGACGACCAGCAAATCGACAACAAAAACATCACCGAAAACAATATCGAATACAAGCACATCCTCGCCCCGCTGTGGATAAGCGCGTTCAGGTACGAAGGCAAGTCGTACAGGTTTATGATCAATGGTCAGACCGGCGACCTCTCCGGCAGCCGTCCGTACAGCAAGGCTAAGATTGCACTCTTCATCGGTGCTATCGTTGCCGTCATCGCGTTGATTGTCATTCTATTGAAGTAAGCGGTTGATGTCAACTATTGTAATTCATAATTCACAATTCATAATTCATAATTGCCATCCGGCGGACGCTAATTTTGAATTATTAATTGTGAATTGTGATTTTTTTTTGTCTTTTTTGCATTTGTAACATAATAATTGGAACTTTTGTTGCATTATATTATAAATAAAGCTAACTTTGCCAGCTAATTAATCAATTAACACCCAAAAAACTTGAAAACACGATCATGAGAAAGATTATTTGTATTTTGACGATAATGGTCTCCTTGATGGCAACCACTGCCAAGGCGCAGTTTGACGAAGCCGCAATAGACCAGATTACGGAGCAGTTGTCTGAATCCGACGCATCGGACGTCAATCAGGCGTTGCAACAAGTGGAACGCGCCAAGGCTATGCTCGAACAGGTGGCTTCCAAGCAAGCGCAGGCAGACAAGCTCCGCAACGAGGCAAAAAAAGCCTCCAAGGGCGACGCCAAAAAGAAAATCAAGCAGGCTGTGGCTATTGAGGAACCTCTCTACGCACAGCAGGTAAACGCCTACAATGTTTACGAGAAGGCCAATTCGACTATTTACGGCATTTTTGCCAACAATATCAAGGAGCTTGCAAGCATTGGCGGCGGCTCCGAGGACGACGTAAGGGATTTGACCACCTTTGCCACCGACACGTGGGGAAAGGCGGACAAGGCTCTCAAAACCGTGCCAAAGGGCAAAAAGCCCGACCAAAAGGCTGTGGCTGCAA
The DNA here is from genome assembly GCA_002393195.1 of Bacteroidales bacterium UBA3824. Taxonomy (GTDB): domain Bacteria; phylum Bacteroidota; class Bacteroidia; order Bacteroidales; family UBA3824; genus UBA3824. The sequence continues at coordinate 13,435 of DGIK01000107.1, forward strand.
TCAAGCAGGATGTCAATAAAAATCAAATAAGAGCCATTCAATATCAGATTGAGGCTTACAAATTTTTGCTTGCGCTTGGCGATGGCAATTCGGTAGCCAGCAATACCAGCAACACCCGCCCTCAGACCGACGATGTTGTGGACAATGCCTTTTTCAACAACTTTGCCGATGATGCCGATGATGCCGATGCCGACGACGACAATACTGCCGCCACCACTACTACTACATCGCCTTCTCAGCAACGTCAAGGCTCTACGCCCAACAACGACACTATGGACGACGAAGGGTTCAATTTTGTACAGGGCAATAGCAATGCCGACCGCATCATCTACAAGGTGCAGATAGCAGCCGACGCTACGCCGCTCTCTATCGCAAGGCTCCGTCAGATTTGCCCCACCGACGACATCATCAACAACGAACAGCAAAATGGCATCTATCGTTATACGATAGGATATTACACCAATTACGACGACGCCAAGACCCGTGCAATCGACCTCCGTGGCAGGGGAGTGGGCGGTGCATTCGTGGTGGCATACAAAAACGGTGTCCGCATCAAGGAAATACGTGATGTGTACAATAATTGATAATTGATAATTGATAATTGACAATTGATAATTGACAATTGATAATTGAATTTCAATCACTTCAATCACTTCAATTACTTCAATCACTTCAATCACTTCAATTACTTCAACCAAAATGCACAGCACAATCAACTGCAAAGGCAGGCTCATCGACCTTTCAAAGCCATTGGTGATGGGCATCGTAAATATCAACGACGATTCGTTCTATGCGGGCAGCCGTTGTAATACGGAAGATGTGATAATGGCGCGTGTGCAGCTGCAACTGCACGAAGGTGCGTCTATCATCGACATCGGAGCATACAGCACACGTCCGGGATGCGTTGATGTATCGCCCGACGTGGAGATGGAGCGCATTGCATTGGCTATGAAAGTAATCAACGGCAATTTTCCCGAAGCAATTGTGTCGGTGGATACTTTCAGGGCGGATGTGGCGAGGTTTGCCGTGGAAGAATGTGGCGTGTCTATTGTCAACGATATTTCGGGCGGCACACTCGACGACAGGATGTTTGCAACTATTGCCGACCTGCATGTGCCGTACATCATGATGCACATAAAAGGCACGCCGCAGACTATGCAGCAATATTGCCATTATGACAATATGATGGACGAAATCATCAAATTTTTCGCCGAGCGTGTTGAGCGGCTCAAACTCTTGGGCGTCAACGATGTTATCATAGACCCCGGTTTTGGTTTTGCGAAAGATTTGGAGCAAAACTACCAGCTCATGCAAAGGCTCGACGAATTTAAGGTGTTTGGACTGCCGATATTGGTAGGCATTTCGCGCAAATCGATGATTTACAAGTTGTTGGGCAATACTCCCAACGACGCGCTCAATGGCACCACTGTGCTTAATACAATAGCCCTCACCAAGGGCGCAAACATATTAAGGGTTCACGACGTACAACCCGCAATGGAAGCTATAAGAATATGCGAAAAGACAGGTTTAATATAAGGGCATTTGCAGTTGCCAATGTAAAGGTGTTGGCGGTATTGGCGTTGATTGTATGCAACGTCGCAGCCGCCAACGCCCAGAGACATTCGTTGGAATTTAAGGGCGGCGCGATTGCCACAAGCACGCGCAATACCGGCTGCAAGGAAAAGGACATCATGGACTACAAGCCCGGCCTTGTGGTGGGCGGCTCGTTCATGTGGAATTTTATGGATGCCTCGCTGCGTGCCGTGGCCGAGGGCTATTACGCCTTGCAGGGCGAGAAGTACATCATGGACGATTTAGATGATAATGGCAACCAGTTGGAGTTCAATTCAGACATCAATTATTTCAAACTTGTACCCAATATCCGCTACTATGCCCCATACGTGCCTGTTTATGTGGGTGTCGGGTTGTATTTTGGTATGGCGACTTCCCACAAGGTGTATTCCGGCGACCTCCTCGACCAGTCCCATTCTTGGTCTTTCAAAAAGTATTACAAAGGTGTTGATGTTGGTTCACGAGTGGCGTTAGGCGCAGAAATCGGAGTCCGCGAAGTGAAATTCGTAATCGAAGCCGCCTACGAATATGGAATGTCCAACATCTCAAACCGCAAGGAGCGCAAAATCAAGAATCAGTCTGTAAGCGTGTCCATGGGTGTTTGTTTTGAGATTGCGGGCAGGCATTATAGGCATTTTTAATTATGAAAACAAGTCGGCTCATATTGAGGTTGGTTATTGTTGTTTGCGTGGTGTCCTTATTGCTTTCGTGCCACAAGAACGATGACGAGCCAGATCGCATCAACACTCAAACTGTTATTTTCTTTTTCCCGTATTCGGCGGATATGACTTCGTATTTCAAGCGCAATATAAGCGACATCGAAGCCGCCGTCTTGAATGGTGCGTTCCGCAGTGAAAGGCTTATCGTCTGCATATCGTCAACGAAAGACCGCGCCGACGTCATTGAACTCCGAGACAATAAGCGCGATACATTGTTCCATTACGACAATCCCGATTTCACCACGAGCGCTGACATCTCGCAAATGCTCTCAGACATTATCAAGACCGCACCTGCCGACAAATATTCGCTCGTAGCGGGCGGACATGGTACGGCGTGGGTGCCAGCCGACGTGAAAAATCTATCGAAATCTTTTGGCGGTTACAACACCAAGACCGGCGTCGAAAACATTGCTTACGCCATCCAAAATGCCGGTCTTAAAATGCAATACATATTGTTTGACGGTTGTTTTATGTCTAATGTTGAGACTGTTTACGCCCTGCGCAATGCGGCGGATTACATCATCGGCTGCCCTACGGAGATAATGATTAAAGGCATCCCGTATCAGCGTTGCGCCAAATTCCTTGGTGACGGTGTACTTGATTACGACGGATTTTGCCGCGCCTTCTGCGAGTATTATGGAAGTTACGACACGCCGTGTGGCACTATCGCCGTTACGGATTGCAGTGCGCTCGATTCGTTGGCGCAGGTGATGAAGTTGATTAACAAGGCGCATGATTTCGACGCAAGCATTTTGGACGGTGTGCAACGGCTTGACGGATACAAGACGCCTGTTTTTTACGACCTTGGCGATTATGTTGCGCGTCTGTGCAAGGATGAGCGATTGCTTGCGACATTCAACGCCCAACTTTCCAAAACCGTTCCCTACAAGGCGCACACTGAATGTTTCTATTCGGAGCGGAGCGGCAAAATCAAAATCAACGCCTTTTCGGGGCTGTCGGTCTCGCCGCCTACGGATGGCAATCTAAGCCTCGGCGTGGAAGATACGCAGTGGTGGATGGCTACGCGGTGAAAATTTTTTTTTTAACATTTTTTTTGCCGTTTCCAAATAAATATATATTTTTGCCCTGAAATTTTTAATACTCTAATATGAAACACAATACGAGTACATTGTACATTACAAAATGTAAATGGGGGGGGGGTAGAGGTATATTCTACCTTACATAATATCGTTTATATTTTTATTCCTATGCTCCTGATGCTGACATCATTAAATGTTGATGCTCAGGAAGTGAAAACATCTCCTAAATATTGGTATTATGGTGTTGGCGGCGGCGTGGCTCTCGGACAATGCACTTTCCGCAGCATCTCCGACGGCAATAGCAACATCGGCGCACAAGCAGGCATTTTTGGCGGACGCGCTTTCAATAGTTTTATGTCGATACAGGGCGGCGTCAATATCGGCGCACAAACGCAGACTTCCCTCGACTGCGACCCTCTGTGGCTCTCCAAAGACGGACACCGCACCTTCGCGCCCATCATTGACCATCAGGGTAGTTATTATAAAAATATAGACGCCAAGACCTCGTGGCTGCGTCTTTCTTTGCAGCCCAATTTCAACGTCCTTGCGCCAATCTCCAAAAAATTCTCGTTAACATTCTCGCCGCAGATTTCTGCCGTTGCCACCAAGACGCGGCACAAGACTCCCGAATACACCAACCATTTTGATGCGCAGTGGCACTTTGGCTACGGCGCACAGGCTGCCATTGGCTTCCGCACCAATAGAAAAATCGGCATCAACCTCTACGGCGGCTTCACCTGCCTTGGCGGCGACCGCTACGACAATATCCCCGAATTTTGCCACAGCAGTAATTGCATCTTTGACGCGGGCATCCAGATAATATTCCGCCGTCTATCCAAATTGACTACGACGCTGCCGCCACCGCCGCCAAACATCCCCCGTTCAAAACTTAATTCGTACCAAAATTCACAACTATAATGTTCATCAACACCAACATATTGTCCCTTTTAGTGGCGGCAATTGCCCTTGCGCTGCTTGGCTCGTGCCGTCACGGCGAACACGCGCTCTGCAACCCAGAATACGACACCGACCACGCCGGCTACCTCTCCGCCGAACTTATGTGGGACGAGTATGACGACATCCTCATCCCCATAGACGACGTGCGGCTCACCATCGCCGACGGCGGCAACGTCTTGAAAAACAAGCAGTTTACCACGCCGCTCGCCGTAGCCGAATATGTGCAGCAATTGCCGTCGGGCAATTACGACGCTTTGGCAGCCGTTAATATGAGCGAGGCGAGAGGTTATCTCTTGACTACTGACAACACAAAAAACACGGTAAACAATTTGCCTGTCACCTGCGTTTCGCTCAAAGACCCGCTCGCAAAACACACCCAATCGTGGTTTGCCGTAGCCAATGCCACCGTCTCCGACGGCTCCCTTACCGTGGCGCAATTGTCCCTGAAACGTCTTTTGGCATCGCTGTCGGTTACAATAAAAGGTGCGCCCGACGGCACAACGGCAGACATCGCCATCCTTCACACCGCTCAATCGGTGAATCTCGCCACCGCCACTCCAAGCACCGACGAATCCGCCCAAAATCCCGTTGCCATGCTCCCCGTAGAACGCCTGCTCCTGATGCCAACCGCCGCCGCCCAACCGCGCACGATGCTGATACTCAATATCGCCACGCCCGGCGGCACCCCGCAGCAATGCACCCTTGACGCGCCACGCATGGACATCGGCAAAATCTACTCGATGGAATTGGAATACAACGATTTAGACGTATATCTCTACATCACCTCAACCCCCATCACCGATTGGGAAGAGTATTGGACCATCAGCGGCGAAATCTTTAATCCTGACTAACCGTAGCGCCAACGGCGCGAAATCACTATCTATCCAAAATATATCAATCGAAATAATAAACATTAACAAACATTTTAATAACCATGAAGAAACAGACTTTCCTAATCACCGCAGCCGCCGCGAGCCTTATGCTTGCCTCCTGTGGCAAGGGCAGCAGCGATTCTGTTGCCACCCCCGACCCCAAGTACATCACTGTGGAAGCCGAAATTGGCAACCTAACCCGCGCCACCACTAATGGCGTAAGCACCGTCTTCGACAAAGGCGACCAAATCTCCCTCTACGCATGGACAGAGTCGGCTACCGCAATGCCCACCTCGCTCGTAGTAAACGGCGTAACCAACACCCTCGGCGACGACGGCAAATGGACTCCCGAAACCCTGATGCTTTGGCAGGACATGACCACGCTCCACTATTTCCTGAGCATCTACCCAAAGCGCACCGTGGCAGACTTCACCGCCGACGAGTTTTCCATCACCGAGGGCAATTATCAGGCGTCTGACCTCTTGGCTGCCGTAAGACTCAGCCCGGGTCTCACCGCCACCAACAACCCCGTGAACCTCACATTCAACCACCAGATGGCAAAACTCTACGTCAACATGAACTTCCGCACACAGTGGGACGCCGTGCCCACCATCGCATCATGCACCGCCACCGCCGCCAAAACTTGTACCATCAACTATCTTGCTAACACGGTAACGCCCAAAGGCGAGCAAGTGGATGTGCCCCTCGCCGCCAAGGAAAAGGCTGAAAACTTCTCTGTAAGTTACGAAGGCATCATGGTACCGCAAACCGGCTTCCGCACCGTTTCTGTAAAGATTGGCGAGCAGACCTTCACCTACACCCACGACGCCGACATCCCCCTCGTTGCCGGCAAATTCACCACACTCAACCTCATCGTCGGCCGCAACAAAATCGAAATCGGCACTGTTGACATCACCGATTGGACCGACGGCGGCAACCCCATCAGCGGCGAAGCAATGTAACAATGCACAATGCATAATTCACAATGCACAATTCATAATTTCCCCCGTAGCGCCAACGGCGCGTCATCTCTAAGGGTAGTCCGTGAGGGCTACCTACCTAATAATATGATATATGATAAATAATAACAAAATCACAATCCAATGAAAATCAACCATTTAATCACCGCAGCAGCCGCGAGCCTATTGCTCGCCTCCTGCAACAAGGACGACAGTGGCAATGCCAAATTGTCGCACTTTCCAGAGGACGGTGTGATGCGCGTCACCACCTCCGTCAACGAGGCGCAACTCACCCGCGCTGGTATAGACAATACCAACATCACCAAATTTCCTTTCTATCTGCAAATCATCACCGGAGACGGCACAGTAGGCTACAACTACTTCAAGAAGATTTCGTACAACGAAACAACCGGCGAATGGGAACCCGAAAATCAGATGCTTTGGAAAAACAGCACTACCCAAATCACTATGACGGCGGTTGGTCAGTCACTGACCGAAAACAACATCAACGGGAGTGCTCGTTTAAGTGTTAATCAGTATCAAAGTATTGATGAAGGTTCTCTCGCACTCACTGACCTTCTGTACATGAAGGCGACCACAATCGCCAATCCATCCACAGAGACCGAACTCTTGGACGACGATGGCAAACTCGTAATCAAATTCAAGCATGCCCTCTCAAAAATCGACATCAACCTGACTCTCAACAATCAGTTTGCCAAGATGAATGTTGCAAAGACTGACATCACCGATATCACAATCGGCGGCACAATACGTCAATACGATTTCACACCCAAGACTGGTGCAGTTACCCCAAGAATTGATGAAACAGCCACCGACCTCTACCCCTACCAATCTGCCTACACCGCCCCAAGCGCGGAAAACTTCAACCGTGCCGAGGTCAAATACGAGGCAATCGTATTGCCGCAGACTGTAACGGCGGGTACGCTCATGGTATCATTCAAAATCCAAGAAAAGCCATACCTTTGGACTTCCACGGAAGACATCACCTTTGAGCAGGGCAAGCGTTACACCTTCAATCTCCAAGTGGGCGACGACGTAGTAACCATCAGCAAAAACGGCTTCTCCGTCACGGCGTGGGACAAGACCAACGAATCCACTTCTGCCCCCACCCTCGAAACCGAATAATCCACCAATAGTAACTCACAAGTTAACAGAAAGAAAAGTATGAAAACATTACATAAATACCTGCCGTTGGTGGTCCTGCTGATGATAGGACTCCTTGCCAACTGCCACAAGGACGACGACGTGGCATCCTCTGCCGTCCGTCCCGCCGACGCCGTAAAACTCTCCTTTGCGGCATCCAGCAAACACACACACCTCACCCGCAGCAACCCCGTTGACGCGCAAAAAGAGACCGCCTTCAATGTCGGCGACGGTGTAAGCGTCTCTGTGCCAGGTCAAAACCCCGTAACCTACGTCCTCGGCAACGACGGCTATTGGACGGAAAACCCAACCACCGACTACCTCCTTTGGAAATCTAACACGCAGACTTTCAGCGCGTACTACCCGGTAACGGACGGTACGTCGATGACTCATTTCACACTGCCTACCGACCAAACAACAGAGGCGAAAATAGCCCTCGCCGACTATATGACTGCCCAGAAAGACATCGACCGCCCCGCCGACAACAATACCGCTATCTCCCTCGAACTCCAACGCCGTACCGCTCGTGTGATTGTAGAAATCAAGAAGTTCAACAACCAATACACTGACGAGCAGAAGTACATATCGAGTCTTGAGATTTGGAGCGGTGCGGATGTATATGATAATGGATTAATTTGGAGTTCCGTTCCGCCAAAGACGCTAATTGCGCCGTATGTACAAGGCAAGGTTGACGGCAAGATGACAGAAGGCACTACCTTTACCGCGCTTGTGTTTCCTACCGAAGCAAAGCCGGAGAACAACTTCATTTTTGTATCCGACTACGAAAATAATGTATTGGTCATTACAGGCATCCCTGCCATGGAAGCGGGCAAGAGTTACAAATACTCCCTTATCATCGGCAAAAACAAAATCGAAATCGGCTCCGTAACGGTGGAGGATTGGGACGGCAATACTACTGAAATCGAAGGCAAGGCAAACCCAACGGTATCAAGCGTAACGATAAACGCACCGACCTTTATCAAGGTTGGCTCAACAGGTTGGCTCAACGCAACCGTAGCACCTGATGACGCAATCGACAAGACTGTTACATGGACGAGCAGCGACCCCGATGTCTTGACCATTATTAATGCCACCACCGGCGAATACGAAGCCAAGGCAGTCGGTTCGGCTACAATCACGGCAACATCAGGTACAGTGAGTGCTACTTGCGATGTGTCTGTCGTTGCAGTGACACTTGCCACAGCATTCGAGAATGGAGCAGTGGTTACGATCGGATGTACCAGCAATTCAGGTCCGTCCAACGAGGTGTTCAAAAATGAGAATGGAACATTTACACAGCAAAATACGAACTGGAACAACAGTGCTTTACATACCGAATTAAGTACAATAGGTGGTGGTAATAGCCTCGTTTTTTCTATAACCGACGGCATTAATCTCTATACAACAATCATATTTAATTCTTACGACAATACTTATTCTATTAGTGGTCAAGAAGGATATACTACCGTTAGTGACTTGTCAATCTCCATCAATGGTGACGACATAACCTCTCAATTGACTAAAACGAATTAACTTATATTACCGTTGGTATTTCATTTAACCCCGCACATCATACGCTGATGCGCTATGATGTACGGGGTTATTGAAATACCGTTTTCCAAACGGTTGGTTGTGCAGGGTTATTTGCCGTAGATATTTTGGACGATTTATTTCCAGTTTTTCGTCCAATTGAAAATCCAACTGCCGACCGAGCATTATTTCGGGCGGCGGTTGGATTTTTGCTGCCAAAAGTTTGGGCAAATTTTTTGTCATTTAAATTATTTGTGCTAAATTTACCGTCCAATCAGTAACCCGAAATAGCATTGATTATGGAATATTACGACCCGAAGACCGACGTTGTCTTCAAAAAAATATTTGGCGAGCACAAGAACCTCACGATCAGCCTCTTGAACGCCGTTCTTCAATTTGATGGCGACGACAAAATCAAGGATGTGGAATATCTCACGTCCGAGTTGATACCGCCCAACGACGGGCGCAGGCACAGCGTTGTCGATGTCAGGTGCAAGGCTGGCGACGACGACTATTTCATCGTCGAGATGCAGATGTACTGGTCGTCCGACTTTTTGCGACGTGTCCAGTACAACAGCGCAAAACTGTATGCCACGCTCTACAAGTCGGGCGTAAGGCACTACAAACGCAAAAGGGTGTATTCCGTCAACATCCTCAATGACGTGTATCTGAAGAAGTCCAAGAGCAACTACCACCGTTACACGATGTCGGAAACGGGTGTCGAGAATCCGCATACAATCCCGGGCATAGAGATTGTATGCATAGAGCTGCCAAAATTCAAGCCTCAGGACAAGGCTCAGGGCAAGATGCTCGAATTGTGGCAGGAGTTCCTTACCTCTATAAACGCCAGGACGGACGAGGAATCCATCTCCGACGAACTTTATGAAAATGACGAGACCAAGGAGGCCCTCGATTTGTGCAGGCATCTCACAGAAGAGGAACGCCGCCTTTACGATAGTTTTTGGGACTTGGAATCCCTCAATCTCGACCGGGAAAACACTGTAAAGGAAATAGCACGTACCGAGGGCCGTGCGGAAGGCCGTGCGGAGGGCCGTGCGGAAGGCCGTGCGGAGGGACGTGCGGAAGCGATTCTCGAGGCTGCGCGCAACCTCAAAGCCTCTGGAGTTGATATCAGCATAATCGCCGCCGCCACTGGACTCACCTCCGACGAAATCTCAAAAATTTAACACAAAATATTTGCACAATTCGTCAATAATTACTGCATTTGCAATATACAAAAAAACTCTAAATGACCATTTTTATTTCCAGTTCTTGGTCCAGATGTCGATATTTACATCCTTGAATGGCAGTGCCTGGCGGATGTTGGTGTTGGCTTCTTTGCCGAATAGGAATTTGGCGACGAATTGTTGGACGGCCTCGTTTTGAGAGTCGCACGCCATGCAGTGGTTGTGCTTGCCTTCCACGACGTAGCCGAAGCGGTCGCCGATGCCAAATGTGTCCCAAACTTTGGCTGCCGCTGCGCTCGATACGTAGCCAGAGTAGTCGCAGAGCCATTCAAAATCGGGGTTGCCCAAGATGAGGACGGCGCGGGGGGCAATCATCGCGATTATCTGATGATGGTCGTAGGGCAGGAGTGCGATTTTGCCATTGAAGTCGTCCTTGAATTTCGGAGCAAACCACGAATAGTTTGTATTTTCCACGCGCTCCACGTTGCCGCCTACGGCGAGGGTGTAATAGTCGCTCACGCGCCAGGAGTTGATGCCGCCGCCGCCCGATTCCTGAATTATCGTAAGGGCGATGCGCTCGTCAAATGCTCCCGCAAACATCGCCATCTTGCCGGCATACGAACAGCCAGTAACGGCTATGTGCTTGACGTCGGCTTTCAGGACGTCTTTTTGTTGATAGAGAGCGTCGATGAGGCGGCTGATGCCCCACGACCAGCCGGAATAGTTGCCGCTTGTATTGGTATATTCGGGGTACATCTTGTAAAACGCCGCCGCCGTGTCCCTTATCGCCTGATGGCTGCTCTTGATTATTTGGTCGTGCTTGAATGGGATGAGGATGCAGCCTTCCAAGAAGTTGGGGCGGATGCTGCCCGATGGCATGTTCATGCCGATGACCACCGGGAAGGGGCCTTTGCCTTTGGGGATGATTACCTTGGTGGAGTATTCCAATGTCCTGCCGGAGGTCTCCACCTTGAATGTGATTGTGGAATCTGCCTTGTTGAATGATGATGTTACGCGGTCGAATGTTGGGCGGTTGCCGATTTCGTAATCCTGCACCATGCGCGCCACTTCGTTGCGGTGGCGTTCCCAGGCGGCGTATGTGGTGTCGCGTGTGCCGTCTTGAAAACGGAACGGGTCTGGGAGCGCGTGGACGGCGTTGTGGAGCGTGGACGGTGCGGGCGATACGCCGGGCTGGATTGCCGCGCCGGTGTTTTCCTTGTCGAAAACGAGCGGAATGTTTGTCTGCGCCGTGGCGATAGATGCCGAGAGCGCAAGACACGTTGCAATTAATGTAGTTCTTTTCATAATGGAAATTTAGGTGTGGTTTAATTAAACGTTTGTTATGATGTGATAGCAAATAGTTTTTTGAATACGTCGTTTCTGTAAACGTCGGTTACGTGTATGATTTCGTCGCCGATGTAGATGCAATCGTTTTTATCTACGGATTTTATCTTATCGACTGCCACTACGTAAGAGCGGTTTACGCGCATGAATCCGTATGGGAGCAACATTTCTTCGAGTGCTTTCATTGTCATCAAGGTGATTACTGGCTTGGCTGGCGGCTGCATTACAAATTTTACGTAGTCTTTCAATCCGCAGACGTAGAGTAGTTGCGAGAGATTTACGCGCACCATCATGCCGTCGCTCTTTACGAAAATGTCGTTGCTTGTATTTTGTGGCTGGGCTTGGGGTGTTGTCGCCGAGGATTGTTCCGCCGATTCTTTCATCTCAAACCATTCGAGGCATTTTTGGGTGGCTTTCAGAAATTTGGCGTAACTGATTGGCTTCAATAGGTAATCCGCCGCGTTGACGTCGTAACTCTCGAAGGCGTATTGCTTGAATGCCGTCGTGAAAATGATTTTGGTGTGTTTCGGCACCATTTTGGAGAGTTCCATGCCGTTGAGGTCGG
>DGIK01000180.1 GCA_002393195.1 Bacteroidales bacterium UBA3824
ACGGCCCCGGTATGAGCGACTTCTGTGTAAGGTTCATCGACGAAAACGGCAAGCCCGTCAAGAACATCACTGTAACCTGCAACTAATTTTTTCGAATGTCCTTTGGACAGAAATCTTTCAAATAAATACAAATTTTATAAATACTAATTGTCTGAATGATAGAGATTTGTAAGATTTTTAAAAGATTTGTAGGATTTCTCGCGAAGCGACATCCAAATACAATATTAATAACAAAATTTTCAGCAAACAATGAAAACAAGACATATACTTGCAGGCGCATTGTGCGTGGCGTCGGCGGCATTTGTACAAAACTCCAACGCACAGATTGGCACACCGTTCATCCACGACCCCTCCACAATTATGGAGTGCGACGGCAAATATTACACCTTCGGCACGGGCGGCGGCGGTCTTATTTCTGAGGACGGATGGACTTGGAACGGCGGCGCGGAACGTCCCGGCGGCGGCGCGGCTCCCGATGCAATCAAGATTGGCGACCGTTATCTCGTGGCATACAGCACCACAGGCGGCGGTCTCGGCGGCGGTCACGCGGGCAAAGTTGTTACAATGTGGAACAAGACCCTCGACCCCAAATCTCCCGATTTCAAATTCACCGAACCTATCGAAGTGGCGGGTTCTGAATATGACGAGGATTGCGACGCCATAGATGCAGGCCTCCTCCTCGACCCGACTGACGGTCGCCTGTGGCTCACTTACGGTACTTATTTTGGCTTCATTCGCCTTGTGGAACTCGACCCCAAGACCGGCAAGCGCGTGGAGGGCAACAAGGCAATCGACGTTGCAATCGACTGCGAGGCTACCGACCTCATCTACCGCAACGGTTGGTACTATCTCCTTGGTACTCACGGCACTTGCTGCGACGGCGCCAACTCCACCTACAACATCGTCTGCGGTCGCTCGCGCAAGGTTACAGGCCCGTATGTTGACAATGTTGGTCGTGATATGATTCACGGCGGCGGCAAGATGGTGGTTGACGCGGAAGACCGTCGTTTTGGCGCGGGACACTTCGGACGTGAAATTATCACCGACGGCATCGAAAAAATGTCGTTCCACTTTGAAGCCGATCTCGATATGAGCGGTTACAGCACATTGGCAATACGTCCGATTGTTTGGAAAAACGATTGGCCCACCGTCGGCGAAAACATCGAGGACGGCGTTTATGAAATTTCGTCCGAGCGTCGCGGCTACGCACTCGAACTCAGCGTCGATTTCACACGCGCAGAAGGCGGTATGCGTTGGTTTAACCGCAATCAGGAACGCCCCATCGAAAAGGTTAAGAATCAGACGTTTGCAGACGTAGAAAAGACCTTCCCCTCGGGCGTCAACCCCGTCAGGATGAACGAATGGATGAACCGTCCGCATCAGCGTTGGCAGGTGGTTGCAGTACCCGAAAAGGGCGGCTACCTCGGCGGTCCTTACTTCAAGATTGTCGTAGAAGGCACCAACCGCGCCCTCGCAGCAACAGCCGAGGCAGAGGTGGTAACAGTGCCCGAATACACCGGCGCAGACGAGCAACTTTGGCGCATCGACCAATGCATCGACGGCACATACCGCATAATGCCCAAGAGCGTCCCAGGGCACAACGGCGAAAATTTTGTGCTCTACTCCATCGGCGACAGCACCCCGACCCTCGCCAAGTTCGACTTCAACAATGACAATTCAAAATGGAATTTCAGAAAAAAATAGTGTGTTGAATCATAGTAAGTTGATAATTAAAGGGAACGGAGAATTATTTTCCGTTCCCTTTTTTTTATTTTTTGACAACGAATTAAACGAATGTAACGAATAATCATTTACGAAGAAAAAATATTTACAATATTTTTTGCGAATTAAACAAATTGCAAATTTGTATTCGTTACATTCGTTTTAGAGACATCATATTATGGTGTCTCTAAATAAAATGCAAAATAACAATTCGTTTTATTCGTTTAATTAGTTGTTAAAAAACAATTACAACACTTCGGCGAAATAATGTTTCCTCAGCGGCATCGTAACAGCCTCGCCGGTGAGTTTCACGTTTGCGGACTGACGGATGTCGGCGGATGAAGCACCGATTTTGATGTTGAATTTGCCCGGGGCGATGTTCCATTGATTGTTGGCAAAATAACCCAACTGCGACGGCGCAACGGCAAATTTCACGGTCTTCTTTTCACCCGGATTGAGCGACACGCGGGCAAATCCCTGCAATTGTATCGGTCTGATATTCTGATTGTTGTCTGTGGGCGATACGTACAACTGCACAATTTCGTCGGCAGCAAATTTGCCTGTGTTTTCCACATCGACGCTCACATTGAACCTCTCCGCATTGGTGGGCACTTGCGAATCGACATTAAGGTCAGAATACTTGAACGTCGTGTATGACATTCCATAGCCAAACGGATAGGCGATGCGATTGTCGGGTTCGTTATTATAATTGTAACAAATAGGCTCGTGCAGTTCCTCGGCGGGGTACGAAACGGAGAGTTTTCCCGAAGGGCTGATGTTTCCAAAAATGATGTCAGCCAATGCGTTGCCGCCTTCCTCGCCCGGATACCAAGCCTGAATGACAGCGGCACATTTTTCGGCGAGACCGCTGATTACCTGCGCCCTGCCGCCAAAGATGACAAGCACGACGGGCTTGCCGGTTGCAATGAGTTTTTGCACAAATTCTTCCTGACGTCCGGGCAGACGGAGGTGTTTGCGGTCGCGGTTTTCGCCACAAAGGATGGCATTTTCACCGACTGCGGTAATTATAACGTCGCTCTGTTTTGCCATTGCGAGAGCCGCCTTTTCGTCAGCCTCCTCGCCGCTGTCAATCTTGCGGTTTTGGATTTCTTTCAGGTACGCAACACGCGGGTCGCCGCTCTGGTCAACTACGGTTTCCACTTCTTCCGTCCAATCGCAACCGCGCTGATAATCAAGCGAAAATCCGCGCGGCAACTTGTTGGAAAGTCCGTCCTTCAATCCGACGATTTTTGGGTGCAGACCGTCCTCAATCGTTCCTTTCCAAAAGAACCTCATCGACTGATAGGTGTAGTCGCCGAGCATCGCCCACATCGAATTGGCGTTAGGACCCGTGAGGGCGATTTGGGTTTTCTTGGTTTTGAGCGGAAGTACGCCATTATTTTTGAGCATCACAACCGACTGAGTTGCAAGTTGATAGGCAGTGTTGCGCTCAACGGGTGTGTCGTATTGGATGTGTCCCTCGTCGTAGAGTTTCACATTGTCGCCGAGCGTGCCAACCATATATTTGAATTTCAGGACACGCTTGACAGCCGCCTCAAAAGTCTGTTCCGTTACGAGGCCTTTCTCGATTGCTTCGGGAATGAGTTTGTAATTGTCGCCATTCGGGAAATCAACATCATTTCCGGCGTTGATGGCTGCGGCGGCACGTTGGAGCGGCGTCATATTGTCGTCCACCTGATCTATTGAGCCATAATCACTTACCATAATGCCGTCATAATGGAGATAATCACGGAGGATGTCTTGCTGAATGTTGCGGTTTGCGACGCATTTGGTGCCGTCCACAGCGTGATAGCCGGTCATTACCACCTTGCTGCCCTCCTGACGGATGCAGGCCTCGTGCGGCAGGAGAATTTCTTCCATAAGTTCCTTCTTGTCGGCATTGCCGCCGCCACCATAACCGAGAAAATGTTTTGTGCAGGCAGCCACACCTTTCTTCAAATCGCCGTGCTGCAATCCGCGCACAAACGCCGTTGCCATCACAGCCGAGAGGTAAGCGTCCTCGCCATACGACTCTTCAAGGCGGTTGAACGACGGGTCGCGCACCACGTCAATCATCGGCGAGAGCGACAAGAAACCGCCCGCCTTCCTCAACGCCGCCGCCGTCTCGTAGGTCTTCTTCTCGGCGAACGCAGGATTGAAGGAGCAAGCCAAACCGATTTGCTGCGGATACACAGTGGCTTCCATCGCGTTGACACCGCTCAAAACCTCCTCGTGCATCAGCGCGGGGATGCCGCTCGGCGTATTGTGGATGAGCCAATCCTGCATCTGCGCCACCATATCGCGCACCTTGTCGGGCGGGAGTTGGGTGTTGAGCATAAACTGAGAACAATGTCCCACGCCGTTTGGGATGATTTCGGCGCATTTTTCGGGCATCAACTTATTGTCCTCGTCAAAAAACTGCGTCATATAAATGCCACACAACTGCGCCACGCGCTCCTCCTTGGTCATTTTTGCGTACAACGAATCGACCTTTGCGTCGATGTCTGCGCACTGTTGCGGCATCTGCGAGTTGCAACCCGCAATAGTTCCTGCAAGTGTCATAATTGCTGCGTATTTTGTGATGGGTTTCATAAATGCTTTAATTAATTGTCTTTGCAATTTGTTTGTTTTCAATTGCAAATATAGAGAATAATTTTTATGCAGCAAAGAATATTATGTAACAAAAAAATGCGCACGATGGAAACAGTTGATAATCAAGGTACGACAACAAATTCTCAAAAAAAACGCAAAAAGATTTGGTAGATACAAAAAAGTATTATACATTTGTGATGATAAATCTCCTCACTAAAGGAAGAGATTCGGCATACACCCACCGATAATGGGTGAGGTTAAAAAAATAAGTTAAAAAAATAAATTTATGGCGACACCACAGGTACTACCTCCTAATCCGACACTTCTTGTAAACAATTATAGAGAAGTTGCAGTTAAACATTATGAGGCAATAAGGATGATGTATGGTCAACTAAATATTACAAGTGGTGCTAATTCCCCAAAATACAGGAATCTTTTATATGATGCCTATTATTTGTCAGGGTATGTTCTTGAAGCGGCATCTGTATATAAGATTTTCAAAAATATTAATTGGAAAGATTCGAAAGAAATTCCAGCAAAAGGAACAAGGTTTTCTCCTTTGTTAGATGCTCATAATTATAATAATGGGGTTGTTCATTTTACTCGTTCTGATGCTGAATCTTTCCAACAAAACTTGAGGAGTCATAATTTTATGAAATACACAATGACAAGACATACAGGATGCTCTACCGAACCATTCTTTTGTGGAGATTGTGATCCAGATTTAAGCAACACCAATCCAATATGTCCTGAACTGCTTAAGATTTGGAATGCGGATAAACGATATTATTGTGAAAGTTTGTTTAATACCCCAGGTGGTGCAACAATCAATGGAGAGATGCTCCTAAATATAATTAATTTTTTTAAAGATTACATTATAAAAATAATTTAAAGGAATATGATACAGACAATAGTCATAGCGCAAAACATTAACAAAATATTATCCGATAAGGATTATATACATAAAATAATTATCGAGTCAAATTTCTCGGTAAGAGTTCATTATGTCCGTAAGGGGACAGAAAAAAATATTAACAATCAAGATAAAAAATCTCAGCAAAATGAACTTCTCGCTAGATTCAATAATGGAGTGATTACCATTGACGAGTTTACCGAACAATTCAAACAAATAGGAAACACATCAGAAGATATTGAAATAAATATTGAGGAATACATTTATAATAAACTTGGCATAGACAGAAATGATTATCGAATTGAATTTTGCGCTTACGAGCAGGAAGATTTTGATGACCCTGATTCATATGTTACAACAATCTTCAAAGGTGATAATCCAATAGTATATATGTCGCGCACGCGCTTTAATGGATTTTTTGATGAAAATCCTCAAAAAATAAGCGGCGACATACCTCCTGTTATTACGTTTTATAGTTACAAAGGAGGTATGGCACGTACGACTACAATGGTTGCGTATGCCATCAAGAAAGCGTCGCAAGGAAAGCGTGTATTCATAATTGATTGTGATTTAGAAGCACCAGGTTACCTAAATTTCTTTAATCTATCGGAGCATAATGCTTTGAAACAAGGCGACACTAACGGTCTTGTGGAAATGATAAGCGATATTGAGTTTTCAAAATCGTTCAATCCTACGAAATTTGAATATTCAAAATACTTCATAAACACCTATTATGGTTTTTATGGAGAAGGTAATGTAGAACAAGGAAATGCTCTATATGATGATTTGCTCAAAAAAAAATATGGAGATTTACTCTCTAATATCTTTGTGATGCCGGCAGGCAACTTGAACGATACAGAAACCTACAAAGCGTCCACGAAGGAGTCTGTCTATATTCCAAATAGAGAACACTATTTGGAAGGACTCTCCCGTATTAATTTAAGTAACCCTAACGTCATCAAACATATATTTGCTAACTTGTTTGAATATTTAAAAAATGAGTTGCACATAGATGTCATACTGATAGACTCTCGTACAGGTTTTTCTGACATTATTTTCGATTCCGTCAAGTATTATTCAAACCAAATTGTTGCATTTTTCAATAGTAACGCACAGTCAATTCCAGGACTACTAAACCTTTTGGATGAGTATTACGATGCCAATAGTACTTTCGGATTAACTTTGGTCCATTCAATACTTCCTCAGAACAACAAGGATTCTGAAATACGAGAAAAATATTTCAGCAAAGTATTCAATGAATACAGAAATAATCTATCAGAATATGAAGAAAAAGATGAGATAAACATATTGCCTCTTCATAGGGTCACAGACCTTGAAAAATTAGGTATTAAAGGCGAATCATTCAACACAATTCAATTAATAGAATACGTATTAGAGGACAAAAATGATGATTATGTAAAAATATTCCGTAGTCAGTTTGATACCAAAATCTTTGGTGACGATGAAATAATGTCCGAAAGTGATTCAGAAACAGCAATACAAACAAAAGATGATGTAGAATTGAACGAGGAGGTTAATAAAAAACCTAATAATACCATAGACTCAAACTATATCAAATCCCTCAAAACAATCAATTTGAAAAACAATATTTTGCAAAACTTGAAGCGCAAATTAGCCAATATTTCATCTTTTGCCGAAACCACAGATATGGATGAACAATTATTCTTCTATCGGGAGTGTATGTACGATTTGTTCAAACAAGACAAATTCCTGATTAAAGGATACAAAGGAACAGGTAAAACCTATCTGTATCGCGCATTGGAACAACCGGGAATACTTGATAATCTGAAAAAGAAGGCAGGTGAAAAGTTCGGCGACAAATCAATTAGTAAGATTGGTTATATTCCAATTCAAGTAATCGATACAGATGCAACGGTGCCCAAAAGGAAATCTTTTAATTTCCGTAGTTTTATCACTCCACAGACCTTGACCGTATATAATTTCCAACGTTTTTGGAAACTTCATACTTGGAACTCAATATTGTTAGAAACTGAATATGAGTTCATAAAAAATATTCGTGAACAGAGTAGATATAAACAATACATCAAAGATATATTCGGAGATGCTTCTATTGAACTGTATAAGAAGTGCCTTCTTCAAGACGATTTGGATTTGTTTGTCGCAATAGACGAAGATTTGGCCAAGGTTAATAGCGAACTCCAAAAAAGGGACAAAAAAATGTTCCTTTTATACGACCAATTGGATACAATGATTAATCCTAAGGATTGGAAATATGCAGTATCTCCATTGATTGAATATTGGAGATATTACCGCACTTCTTATTCTTGTATTATGCCCAAGATATTTGTGCGTACTGACTTGATTCAGAAAATTCAAGGAACAAATACTCTAAGGTTGGAACAAGAAAACGTTATTAGTATTGAGTGGCATATCAATGAAATATTCAATTATTTTTTCAAGTTGACATTAGTGGACGATTTGGCAAGGAATTGCCTCAAAGAAATAATGTACGAAAGAATGCCCAGAAAATACGATAAAGATAAGGCTAAGACAATTTTCCCCAGCGACAAAAAACTAAAAGAAAATCTATACCAATTGGCGAATGACAAAGAATCAAGTCTTACTCCATTTGTCAATGCATTTTTTGGCACTAAGGTAGTTGTCGGCGATAGATTCTTAGGAAACGCATATAAGTATTTTAAGGACAATTTGTGCAACGCAGATAGAAATAGCATCAGTCTTAGACCGTTTATCAATACTTTGAACAACAATGCCATATCAGCGGAACTCGACCCTCGTAATTCATACAAACCAATCACTGCAATTATATCCAGTGAATCGTATGCAAACAAAGAAGTAAGGGATAGGGCGACAAGAGAATATTTTAAAGACTTGACGCGCGATGAATTCAGCGAGGACTTAATTAAGTTCAGAGAATTTTTGGATTACAAAGATGGAGATCCGTACAGATTTAAGTCATTGAACCAATCTTTGTATGAACAATTGTTGACAGAAATATGTGAAAAATATCAGCAAGAATTAAAAATAGCAAAAACACCAAGCGACTTGAATTCTATGCTCGAAGCCAACGGTATTATTGCTGAAAAAATAACAAGGGAAGGCAAATTTTACCAGTTTGCTCCATTGTATTATTACATTTGGGCACTGAAAAATTCAAAGTTCGATGAAACAGAACAAAGAAAGAATTCCCGAATAGGTAAATTTGTCAGTGGCGTTTTAGCAAACGGTAAGCCGGCTAATTTTGTAATTACGTTTGACCAAAGGTTTTTAATAAAATACGACGATTCCAAGTTTGAAGAGAATCAACTTGTTCAATTTGATCTCAAAAGCGAGCCTAATAAGTTCGACAGGAATACACCATATAATTATGCAACTAACTTGAAGCCATATAAAGACGAAGTTGACAGGATTGAGGGATAAACAGTGGATTTATGACTACACAATCAACCATACAAGCACAGTTTACGGCGTTGGCAATCGGGGCGACGGCTAAGGATATGGGCATTACGACCACCGAATTGTACAACCGTCTGAAACGTGTCGGCTTGATAAAACGGCTTCTTATTGATTGCTACGACGTGTTACACGCCGAAAGCATCAGCGGCGTAGTATGGAACGTGAAAGAGGCTCTCAAAAATTGGGAGGCAAAACTTGCTGACCCAAAGGAGGTTCACGATGAAAGATCAAGTTTTATGGCGTAAGACGGGGCGAATCGCCGCAATACTTGCCGACCGTCTTGGAATTGATATAGAACGCGCTTTTGACATTCTGTACAATTCTCACGAATACGAATTGCTATCCAACCCCGAAAGCGGTCTCCAATTGCTTAGCGACGAGTATATCATTACCGATTTGATGAGGGAGTTGGAGATGTCAATTCCGCCTCAATCTTCGCCCTGTAATATTCCACGCCCTTGCTACCTGTATGGAAATCCTTCACCAAGCCATCTTTGCCGATGAGTACAAATGATGGGATGCCGGACAGTCGCCATTTGTCTGTCAATGTCAGAAACTGATTGGACGACAGACGGTAATGATGACCTTTAATCGTGGGTATTACATTTTCCCATTCGTTGAGCGGTGAGGTCTCTTCGGTGATAAACAAAAATATTACATCCTGATTTTCAAAACTTTCTTCCATTGGTTTCAAATCTTTTATCGCATTGCGGCAAGGAACGCACCAAGTAGCCCAAAAATCTATCAAAACCACTTTCCCCTTAAAATCCTGCAAAATCTCCACCAACAACGAATCGCCCTCGCTGTCGCTTGCCTTGTGCGTGTAGAGGTCGCCACGATTTTTGTCTTCGGCGATTTTTGCGGCTACGGCGGCGTTATACTTTTTTACGTAGTCAGCATAAAATGGAAAACGCATTTTTTCTATCTCAACGACCGCATAATCCGGCACAAGTTCCTTTTTGTTAAGACATTTGCAATATTCCTGCAATTTCATAAAATCCCTGAAATAACTTTCGCCCGTACCAAGTATTTCCTCCAAAAATTGTTTGCCTTCACGAACACGATTTTCGGTGGTTTCCGTCTTGAAAATTTCGTTGACTTGACTGCCGTATTTCGCAACAAAAGCCTTTTCTGCCGATGTGCGCGATGGGTCAGAAAGCCTGTATTTTTGTGCTATCGACATCAGTATTTTTTTCTCCTTTTTGGTAAGGGGTGCCGTCGTGGAAAATTTTTCATACGACTGTGCGATGATGTCGTTCAGAATTTGACGCGACAGATTAGTTGTGCCAAAATCCTTTTTGAATTTTTTATGCAATAATGCGTATTCCCATCCAAAATTATCAACATAAAGCATCATAATGTCATCAAGATGAAGGCTTTGGACAAAATCGTAATACTTCACATCCAAAACGGGCTTTAAATTTTCAGGCA
Source organism: Bacteroidales bacterium UBA3824 (assembly GCA_002393195.1). Lineage (GTDB taxonomy): Bacteria > Bacteroidota > Bacteroidia > Bacteroidales > UBA3824 > UBA3824. Next base: position 10,118 of record DGIK01000180.1, read on the forward strand.
ACGTCGTATCATACGGCGCATTGTTGATTGCACGGTAGCATTGCTCTTTCAATAATTCTATATCAAACAGCATAAACGAAACATTGTCCGCAAGACGTAGATTCAACAGTTGTTTCGCACGTTTTGTAACCGGCTCTTTGTCAATCCGTTGACAAAATTCTTTATAAAAACCCATACAATATTTTTTGTATTGCTCCACAGAAAACGACAAAATGTTTTCTACTGCATTGTCGTTGTACATTGCGGTGTGCGTAAACTCCCTAATCAACTTTGAAGAAAGGGCATAATTCAAATCGACATTAACACCTGAATAGTAAGGAGTTAGTCTCTTACTGCCACTGAATTTGTCAGGAACCAACTTTTCGTTCATATCGAAAAAGACCGAAACCGTCTCGCCCGCCGTTGCTACCAAAGAACTGTAAATCATCGGTTGCATTATCAAATAAACAATCTGATGCTTCACCGTCATCGGCACTTTGATTTCAAAACATCCGTCATCGTCAATCGCCGACAAATAACTTTCTTGGTCGTCGGTGAACGGATTGTAGATAATGACAGAAATCCTGTCGCTGTTGTCGTATTTTTCGGAATCCCAACCGTACAGTCTGCCGTTGACTATGGCGGTATCCATTGTAAAATACTCTTGTTCAAGGTCTTGACCGTTGTCAACAATTCTTGAAGCATAGTTTTTTATGCTGTCAGGGATGGCGATTTCAGTTGTAAGAAATCTGCCGTTTCTTTCGTGCTTTTTGTCGCCCTTCTGTGCCTCCACAGTCAGAGCCAAGAGGAGCAAAATGATTGTCAGAATCTGTTTCATTTTTGTATTGTTTTTGTTTGTTGTCATTGTATAGACAACCGAATTACAAAAATATTACAGATTTTTTGAAAAAAAATTATATCGAAGCAATTCCACGCTATGTAATTACCTTATAATCAGTTCGTTTGAACATATCAAAAATTTTTACTCAGTGCATTTAGTAAAATTACTCAGTGCATTGAGTAAAGATTGAAAGTTTTTTCTGCGACAAAATCATCGGCGATGTAAAGGTCGCTATATAAATACAAACCTGTCGCCTTATTATGGAGATTTTCGCAGGTCTTGCTCTCATAGAATAATTCGAGTGCTTTAATAGGTTCTATATCAAGACGTTTGGCAAGTTCCACCGCAATCGAGCCGATGCGATTTGCCATTATAATCTCCTGAATGACAGGCGATTTCACAGGGTCGTTATATATTTCTTGTTCCATTGTACGTAAGGTAATTGTCGATAATTGTTTGATTCAAAATGCAAATTTGGTTGTTTGGCTGATGCTCCGACAACCGTTTTAAAGCCTTGTCGTAATCCATAAGCCCTGCAATATAGAGATTTATGGTGTCGATGATACGGTCGTTGGCGACGCCGCCTTCCACGTAGTCAAAATCTTTTGCCACATTGTGTCCCGTCCTATTCGCAACAATAAAATCCAACCATTCAGCATCGTATGCCGTAAAAATTTTACAGCGAAATTTTTGCAATACTTCCTCTTTATCAAGGTCATAAACATTCAAAACCGGTTTTTCGCCACGTTTGAGGGCAATATTTTGCGCCCACGAAACCGCTTGACTTCGCATATTGGTAACGTAAAAGCCCTGCCCAAAATCCAAGTTTTTGCGCCCAACCTTGCACAAAGGTTTTTCGATAACATCCGTTCCGCCGTGAAAAACAACCAATCCACTCATTGCCTTGCCTCCCAATTTTTAAGACATTCCACCATATCCTCGGCGATATATTCGCGGCTCTGAGTGTGAAGAGTGTCATAATTCTTAAAAATATATTTTTCTATCATTCCAACCTTTTTCATACGGTCGTAGATTTCCCTGTACGAAACATTCAGGAATCTCGCCGTCGTCTCGATGCAAGTCGCCACAAACGCCATAACAATCTGCGTCTTAGGTATTTTGATAACGTGGTCTTTGGTCATAATGAGCAATTAATTTGTTTGTTTTCAATTGCAAAAGTAAAAAAATATTTTCAGGCAGCAATATCACCGATTAGAATTTTTTTCATTCGCATTTTAATACGACTGCCTAATTGTACAACCCGAAGTCCTTTATTTTCCCCCCTCCAATTTCCCATACAAATCCATTGTGGCAGTTTCGTCAGCAAAGTTGATGTAGATAACGTCGGATTTGGTTTTGATGCGAATGCATTTGCCGGAGCCGGAGAGAAAGAGGAGGCAGTTGCCATCGTTTTGAACGTTAAAATGTCCTTTTTTGATTTTGCCCATAGCAAATCCATTGTTTTTAAAGGTGGTAACAGGACATTCGTCTTGGAGCGTAACACTCTCAATATCAGAAAGATTATAATCGTTGCCATAGATTCCTGAAATCTGCATTTGTTGGTCGGTGACGGTGATTTCGGGTTCTTGGTTGCCGACAATTAACAACGGTATTATCGCACACACCACCAACACAATTACCGCAATAGCAATTGTGCCTGCAACTCCTTTATATGCTCCCAACTTGATGAATTTCACCATATAAACGAGCATTACTACAAGGGCAAGAATCCAAGGAATTCCGCTCCAAATTCCTGTCAATCCCGCCAACTGTACCACCAACGTAAGCAAAGCCACACTGATACCAACAATCAGCAACGTACTGACAGTCAGACGTTTGGCTTGTGGTTTGTTTTCCTCTGATATGTTTTTGTATCCGTTAATTATTTGCGGATACTTACTCGCCACAAGGGCAACGATAATCAATAATGCTGATAAAATGTAGTTTACGAGTTCCAATTTTTATTATGTTTTAGTTTCATATTATAGCGGTTTAGAATTTGAGGCAAAGGTAAACGATTTTTTTCTAATTGACAACAATCGTCAAGAAAACTTTTTGAATTATTTTTTGCCACTTTTCCAAATTTTTCCTGTATATTTGTGCCCAATTAAAATTTTTGAAAATATTTAAATTGATCGGTCAAATTGAAATGATTACTCAACTAATTTATAACACTACAAAAATGAGAAGACTACTTTTATTTGCAGTGCTGATGCTTATGTCAGCAATAGGTGCAATAGCTCAACCACCTGATTTTCACGCTGGTTTTGGCAATATGCAGCCGCCCGTGGAGCCCGATTTCAAGGATGTCAACTATGCCGGCGACGACATGGAGGCTCACCGTCTCGACATCTACCTGCCCAAAAAAGGCAAAGCACCCTACAAGGCTATCATTGCCATCTACGGCTCCGCATGGTTTTCCAACAACATGAAGGCCATCACCTATTTCTCATTCGGCAAGCCGCTCTTAGACGCAGGATTTGCCGTGGTGTGCATCAATCACAGGTCGAGCGGCGACGAAAAGTTTCCCGCACAAATCCACGACGTGAAGGGCGCAATCCGTTTCATCAAGGCGCACGCCGAGGATTATAAAATTGACGAATCGTTCATCGGCATCACCGGTTTTTCGTCGGGCGGACATTTGGCGTCGATGGCTGGAGTCACCGGCACAATGAAGACATGGACGAAAAACATTACAGAGACTAATTATCTATATGCCAAAGACAATGCTACAAAATTCGGCGAGCAAACGGTAACTAACGGATTGACGCTCGACATCGAGGGCAACATTGGCGGCAACACAGAGTATTCGAGCGCGGTGGATGCCGTTGTGGATTGGTTTGGACCTGTCGATATGACCCGCATGAGCGCAAATTGCGAGGGCGTCAACGACGGCAAATCGCCCGAGGCCGCGCTCATCGGCGGTGCGCCTGCCGACAATCCGTTGATGGTGGACGCCATAAGCCCGCTCAGGTACGTTGCACAATGCACCAATCTGCCCCGCTTCCTCGTCATCCACGGCGACGCCGACAATGTGGTGCCTTACTGCCAGAGCAAATATTTTTCCGAAGAATTGCAGAAAAAAGGCGCGCTCGAAGAGTTCATCACAGTGCCGGGCGGTCAACATGGTCCCGTTACTTTCAATGACAACACGTTCAAGAAGATGACCGACTTTTTCTTGAATGAAGCGAAGAAGAAGAAATAAAAATTTCACGACCAAGCAAACAAGAATCCCCATAAGTGGCTATGCTGCGTATGGGGAATTTTGTTGTAAGATTTTCATAATCACAATATCGGCATTAAATTTTGACCGCGTATTAAACTATTTTTGCCGCGAATAGTCAAAAATCACATACTACTAAACACTAATACTTTATTAACAATACATAATGAGAAGACTGCTACTAATTACCGCACTCCTGCCGACGGTACTTTACGCGCAAAACCCTGTAATCAGGGACATTTACAGCGCAGACCCGACGGCAAGGGTTTTCAACGGGAAGGTGTATCTCTTTCCGTCGCATGACATTTTGCAACCCGACCCATTGCCACAGGGTCAACGCCCAAACTGGTTTTGCATGGAGGACTACCATGTATTCTCCTCCGACAACCTCACCGAATGGACAGACCACGGCGTAATCCTCAAACAGGAAGACGTGCCATGGGGCAATCCGACGGCTTACAGCATGTGGGCTCCTGACTGCGTATATCGCAATGGCAAGTATTATTTCTACTTCCCCGACGCGCCCAAGGGCGGAATGGGATTTGGCGTTGGTGTTGCCATTGCAGACAAGCCCGAAGGCCCCTACACTCCCGTCAAGGAAAACATCAAGGGCATCAACGGCATCGACCCCTGCGTGCTCCAAGCATCCGACGGCAACGCCTACATTTTCTGGGGCGCAGGACGATGTGCAAAACTCAAAGAAAACATGATTGAACTCGCCGACGACACCCCGAAAGAGAAGGTGAAATGGGGCGAGCGCGAATTTGAGATGGTTGGCGTCAACTGCCTCCAAGGTCTGCCAAACCGTCAGGCGGAAGGCCCGTTTGCTTTTGAGTACAATGGCAACTATTACCTCACATACCCCTACGTGCGCACAAACACAGAGGTGCTCGGCTATGCAATGAGCAAGAATCCCATGGGGCCTTACGAATACAAGGGTCTCATCATGGCTGAACACGCCGACAGTTGCTGGACAAACCACCATTCAATCATCAACTTCAAGGGTCAGTGGTACTTGTTCTATCACCACAACGACTTCTCCCCCAACGACGACAAGAGGCGCAGCGTCCGCATTGAAAAACTCTATTTCAACCCCGACGGCACAATCCAGGAAGTGAAGCCGACAATGCGCGGCGTGGGCATCAACGACGCTTTGAGCGTTGTGAATGTTGACCGCTACAACGAGGCTTCCAAGGACGTAACGACTGGATTTGTGGACACCGCCGACACTTTCAAGGGCTGGTACGCAGGTCTCAAACAGAAGGGCAGTTACATCATCTACAAGGATGTTGACTTCTCAAAAGTGAAAAACCGCGCATACGCCATCGCCGCCGTCCGCGCCAACAAGAACACCAAGTTTACCATTCATGAAAAATCGCCCAAAGGTAAGGTGATTGCCGACTTCACAGTAACAGTGGTTACCGAAGGACGATTCCGCAGGGATTACAGCGGGCATTGGCTTGCTGTAACATCAACACTCAAATACATCCCCAACGGCGTTACAGACATCTGTGTTGTTGCAGACGCCGACGGTTTCGACATTGACAATGTTGAGTTCAAAAACCGCCTCGATTATTACGACAACGCCACCGGCGAATCCTCCAAGCCCGACGCTGACGGCTTCATCCACCGCTGGAACGTCCTCGAACCCATTGGACTCGACATCAACACCAACATCCTCTTCACCGACAGTTATCTGGCTACCACGATGGGCGACCCCAAAGTTCAGGCTCTCATCAAAAACGTTCCCGCTGCCAATCAGAAGGTTAAATACGACACACAAACCCTCACATGGCACAAGATTGAGAGCAATTATTACAATGTGAAACTCTTCCGCTTCGCCGAGCAATACGGCAAGAAGATTTACGGCGTATTGTTCCCCGTGACCACAGTCATCGAATGTGACGAGGACATGCCAAATGTAAGGCTCATGGCAGGCAGCAACTCCGCCTCCAAGTGGTATCTCAACGGCGAGGAAATCCTCACAATGTCCGGCGACCGCCGCATGGTGAAAGACGACTGCGCTTCGAAGGCGGTAACACTCAAAAAAGGCACAAACGTACTCTCCGGCCTCATCATCAACGGCCCCGGCATGAGCGACTTCTGCACACGTTTCATCGACCAGAACGGCAAAACTGTTAAAAACTTCAAGGTAAAATAAAATGACGAAAAAGTTTATATTCCCGATATTTGCTGCGCTGACGGTTACGACTGCATCGGCGCAGGTAGGCGCACCCTACATCCACGACCCATCGACATTGGCGGAATGTGATGGCAAATATTACACATTTGGCACTGGCGGCGGCGGATTGATTTCCGACGACGGCGGCTGGACATGGCACGGCGGCGCAGAGCGTCCCGGCGGCGGCGCGGCTCCCGACGTTTTGAAGATTGGCGACCGTTACTTGGTGGCGTACAGCGCAACAGGCGGCGGTCTCGGCGGCGGTCATTACGGCAAAATCCTCACAATGTGGAATAAGACCCTCGACCCCAAGTCGCCCGACTTCAAATACTCTGTAGCAAAGGAAGTTGCGGCTTCCGACGGCGTTGAAGACTGCGACGCAATCGATGCTGGTCTCCTCTATGTGAAGGAACAAAACAGGCTGTTTGTAAGCTACGGCACGTATTTCGGCAATATCCGCATCATCGAGCTCGACCCCGAAACTGCAGGCCGCAAGTCTGGCGCAAAACCCGTGGACGTTGCCATCGACTGCGAAGCGTCCGACATTCTCTACGTTGACGGCTGGTACTACTTGCTCGGCACTCACGGCACTTGTTGTGATGGTGTCAATTCTACCTACAACATCGTCGTTGGCCGTTCCAAAGACATCTATGGCCCCTACCTCGACAATACCGGTCGCGATATGAAACAGGGCGGCGGCAAGATGGTTGTCAATACCTACGGCAAGGCTGTGGGCGCAGGACACTTCGGACGTTTTGTTGTTGACGACGGCGTGGAGGTGATGTCGTTGCACTTTGAGGCAGATTTTGAGCGCAGCGGCAGGAGCGTGCTTTCCATTCTTCCAATTGTTTGGAAAGACGGCTGGCCAAAGGCGGGCAAGAAGATGAGCGAAGGCGTGTATTCTATTCAGTCGGAGCGTCGCGGCTACGCTTTGGAACTCGCCACCGATTTTGTCCGCATCCAGCAAGACCGTCAAGGATGGTTCCGCGCCAACAACGATGAACCCGTAAAACCCATCGCCACTCAGCAACTTGCCGACGTCCAAAATACTTGGCCAAAAGGCACTGCACCGGCGCGTCTGAGCGACTACATGCTCCGTCCAAACCAGTATTGGAACATTGAACCCGCCGAGGGCAAGGGCGGCTATCCTGGCAATCCTTACTTTAAGATTACCATCAATGGCACCACCCGCGCACTCGCTGCCGGCAATGGCATGGACGTAGTTGTTAACGACAATTTCACCGGCGACGACACACAACTCTGGCGCATCGAGCAATGCACCGACGGCACTTACCGCATTATGCCCAAGCGCATCCCCGGTCAATCCTCCGACAACACTAAATTTGTACTCTACTCCATCGCCGACTCCACCCCAATCCTCAAAGAATGGGACAACGGCGACAATGCAAAGTGGAATCTTGTGGCGGAAGAGAAATAAGACGACAACTACAATCATTTGAAAACGATATTTATGTAACCCCGTACATCACAGCGTATTAGCACACGATGTACGGGGTTATTATGTAAGGGTGGTTCTTATAAGGTATATAAGAAAAAATTTATATGTTATATACAGAAGTTTTGTATGTTGTTGCAAGTCTCAAAAAAGCCGCATAACTTTGCGGTGAAATTATAAACAGGCATAAGTCAAAAACTTAATCAATATAAGGAAAAGACTAATACGTGTTGGGAAATAGAAAAATGCTGCATATATTTGCAGAAAATTTAAAAAATTATGATACATTTAAAATTAATAGTCGTGGTTCTGATAGGCGGAATGCCTAATACCACGAAGGAAGCAGCAGAAAGTCAGAATAGAGGAAATAATAGTTTATCAACCAATAAAATAGGAGGTGATTATGTATAATGATCCATTTAACCGCTGTCAAATAGTGCAGCCAAAGACTTGGGATTCCATAATGGATGCGGCTGAGGCAGACATCAAATCCAATCCCCGATTAATTTTTACGCCCAAGCATAAAGATTGGAGGGATATTTTGAAATGGGTATCGTCCCAAGGTGTCTCCCGTCTGTTTGAATCGTTGCCATACGAGGTTCAAAACGATATATACGTTAATGATAATGAGGTATTTGCAGAATTGTCAGAAGATGCAAAGAAAAGGTTCAACGAAGCACGCCAAAAATATTATCCTGATGGTGGGCAAATCAATCCGCCAAACGGCGAGACTTCAATAACAGCGAGAAATACCAAACAATATGACTTTCCTCCTGTTCCTTCAAGATTTGACGAAGGTGCAAAGGCAAGTAATAACACAGCCGAAGTCGCTAATTATGACGATTATTTGTTGTCAGATTTTCTGCCGAGACCTATCCAAATGCCTTATGATCCGCCAAAGCGCAAAAATTGGTTGACACCCACGCATATTAGTATCGATCCAAAAATCGTTGACCAAAGAGAAACAACATATGCAAACTTAGACGAAGAACCAATTTTTGACGGTGGTATGTTGCCAGAAGTGTCAATTATTTCAGATGCAATGCCCTGGTATGAAAAAACAGCAAGAAAAACAGCAAGGGCATTTCGGTACGTAGATATGCTGTTGAGAAAACAATTATATAAAAACGGAACAACGACAAGTAATCCTAACAATGCGTTTGAAATGGAACGTCCTTATGAACCTCGTTATTGTGAACCAAGTGCCGCCGACATTTTATATCAAAACCCTGATATAAACGCTTGGGATTATCGAACAACCTTATCGTTTCAAAAGGCGACAGGACTCAAACAGAATGGCATTGTTGGGGCAGAAACCATCAGCGAATTCAATCGGCTTAAAAACACAGTTTATCATATTACGCCGACAAATTCTACTGAAAGGTTTGAAGTGTATGCACAGAAGCATCATCCCGAAAATCTTGAAAAAATCGAATATGATTGGACGCAAATGCCTGAATATAATATTTCAGATGGATGCAGCCAATGGGTAAGAAAAAAATACGACAAAATCGTTGGCGACGCCTCCGAGGTTGGATTTTACGCCAATGCTTGGCAATTGATAAAAAAAATTGAAAGAGCGGGAGGGGATATGCTTTTTAACATTTACGACGATTGTTCTTTTGAAAACATTAAGACAACAGGAGGTGTAGTAAGAGCAATTAATTCGTATTTGGATACACACGAAATGGATTACGATATGTTGGAGGCAGGTGATGTAGTCGGTATGATGTACCCTAATTCTCCGTATTTTAAAGAAGCCTTGGACGCAGGTACAACATTCAATACACACGTCGGAATCGTTGTTGGCAAAGACGAAAAAAACGGAGAACCTATAATTTAACATAAAGTCGGACCACAAATTTTCACTGATCGAATCAACAACATTTTTGGAAACGCAAAAGTCACGTGCGCAATCAGACCTACCAACTTCCGCAACTTGGAAATAAAATGGGAAACAGGCAACAGTAAGTATAAATTGTCAGACCCGAATAATAAGGGGTACAACAATCCCCAAATGACAGCCTATATGGATGCATTAGATGGAGCAAAATCGGTATTATCTGAAATTTTTCCAAATGTTGACATTGATGAATTAGAACGACGTGCAATAGGCATTATGAAACGTGAAACCGATTTTATGACAAGAACGGTGAATGACGTAAGAAAGGATTGGAAAAATCCGTTGGATGCACTATTGGCAAACGCAAGGGAAATTGCGAAAGACATGCAGGGTGTGTCGGCAAAACGTAGGTCATCAAATTTAACAAAGACCAAAATGGGATCATTTTCACCCAAAGAAAGGAATTTTTTGGGCGTACACACGCCTTCTGATTTAGAAAAACCGGAAGTGGCTGCACGTGCTGTTTTATTTCTTTTGGCGAGAAATGCGGATTATTTTAACAATCTGTCCAATACGTATCCATCGTTAGGCTTGACAAATGCAGACATTAATAATGCAGCCACTTTGTCATATAATCAAGGTATGACAAAATTGCAATCTTTGGGTTTTGACAAGGATGGGAAATATGCCCCAAACGAAATTGAATCATTGCGGAATATGTCTTATTTAGATGCCAATAAAATAAAAGATTATAACTCAACCAATTACAAATATGTTCCCTTATTCGGAAAAAAATTATTCGATATGTTTGGTGGAGATGGAAATTACCCTTACATTTCGTCGGCAAGAAATGCAATAAACAATTATCTTATAGAAAAATGATAAAATCCTTAATTTGCATATTAATTATTATTTTTGCAATCGGATGCGGAAACAAATTAGATGTCAGTACCAAGGGCTATTTGAAATCAACAGAAATAGCCCCAAAGTACTGTGGAATAGATGTATCGCACTATCAAGGGAGCATAGATTGGAATCTCGTAGCACAAGACACCAACATTCAATTTGTCTATATCAAGGCAACCGAGGGCAAATCGTATCTTGACGACAAATACAAACAGAACATTGAACAAGCCCGCAATGTAGGTCTATCGGTTGGTAGTTATCATTTTTTTAGAATGACAAGTTCGCCCCAAGAGCAATTTGAAAACATCACTAACAATATCGATAAAAACCAACAAGATTTAATCCCAATGATTGATGTGGAAACCACCGACGGCAAATCTGTGGACGAGGTGCGAAACGCCTTGAAGAAACTTACTAACCTGATGGAAAAACATTACGGCGAAAAGCCATTGATATACGGCACAATGCGCAGTTACAACACAATTTGTGCACCCGATTTCAACGACCATCTTCTTTATATTGGACGATTTAGCGATACTCTACCTCCCAAAATTAAAGGTGGAGGCAAAGCCGCTGTTTGGCAATTCAGTGAAAAAGGGGAAATAAAAGGCATACCCAAACCTGTGGACTTATGCCGTTTGACAGATGGTATAAAGATTGATGATTTAAAATTGGGTAATTGATTTTTTTTTCGTCGAACTCACGTTAAAAATTAGGGACGCAGTTTTGCCGCGTCCCTACATATTTCATTCAAAAAAATCAATTCGTTATCCTTTCGTCAATTCCTCCACAGCCTTATCCACTTTCTCAAAATTGAACTGGCTGTACACTTCATTGAACAACGCCGCAATCTTGTCGTTGCAGAGATTGCCGATGCTGCCGATGTGGGTGTGATTGAGGGGCTTGTCCCAATGGAATTTGCCCTCAAAGACTTGATGTCCAACTTCCTTGTATGCGTCGCGGAATGGAACGCCGGCTACAACCATTTCATTCAAAGCCTCAACGGTGAAGATTGGCTGGTACATTTCGTTTTTGAGGATGTCTTCGCGGGGCTGGATTTTCGGGAGTATAAACTCCATAAAATCCAAACACATCTGCATCCTTTCAAATACGGGCAGGTAACTCTCCTTCAAAAGTTGAAGGTCGCGGAAATATCCACAAGTCAGGTTGCCGGTGATGCGGTTGAGTTCAAAGGGCAGGACGCTGATTTTGTTGCAGTAGCCGCGCATCAATTCAAAAACATCGGGGTTTGCCTTGTGAGGCATTATCGACGAACCAGTGGTGTATTCCTTGGGCAAGGAAATGAATTTGAAATTCTGACTCATAAAAAGGCAACAGTCGGCGGCGAATTTTGCCAATGTCTGCGAGAGTTGCGCAAGAGCCGACGCCACAACGGTCTCCACTTTGCCGCGTGTCATTTGTGCATAGACGGAGTTGTAGTCAGGACTGTCAAATCCAAGAAGGTCGCTTGTGCGCTGCCTGTCAATCGGGAACGACGAACCATATCCCGCCGCGCTGCCGAGCGGGTTGCGGTTGTTGATTTTCCACGCCGAAAGGAGTGTTTGGAGGTCGTCGGCAAGACTCTCGGCGTAGCATCCAAACCACAATCCAAAACTTGACGGCATGGCTATTTGCAGGTGAGTGTAGCCGGGCAGGAGGATGTCCTTGTATTTTTCGCTGAGTTCCACGAAGGTTTCAAAAACTCCCTTGACGGTCTCAATGATTTTTTGGAGTTTGGCGCGAGTGAAGAGCCTTACAGCCGTTACAACCTGATCGTTGCGGCTGCGGGCGGTGTGTATGCGTTTGCCCGGGTCGCCAAGCCGCTCGGTGAGCATAAATTCTATCTGCGAGTGCACGTCCTCCACGTCGGGCGCAATCTCAAATTTGCCGTCCACGGCAATAGCGTGGATTTTGCGGAGTTCCTGTTGGAGTTTGTCGTTGTCGTCCTTGCCGAGAAGCCCACATTCGGAGAGCATCTGCGCGTGAGCCATGCAGCCAAGCGCATCATATTCAGCAAGATACAAATCCATTTCGCGGTCTCTGCCTACCGTAAAACGTGTTACAAATTCCGAGGTGTCAAAACCTTTGTCCCAAAGTTTCATTTTAGTTTTTGTTGAGTTTGATTATTTTGGGGCAAAGGTAAGTAATAATTTTAAGAATAGGAAATGAAAAAAAAATTTCAATACATCATCCCAAACAACCATATCGGAATTTTGTTGCCATAGCCGATTTCGATGTTGTCGCTCACGACAAAACTGCCTTCTACATCTTTGATTTGCGAAAATTTCTTCTTCTTGCCTCCTACTTCAAAGAGCCACTTGTCGTCCACCTGCAAATCGCCTTGCTGCGGCATTGCAATACGATGGAAGGCAGCGAGTTGCGACGCCAAAAAAGTTTCGCGCACCGTGCCCGCATCGGCTTTGGGCGAGAGGGCAAACATCAGGTTGGTGTTTGCAAAAAGGATTTTTTCGGGTTTGACGAGCATTTTCATGCCCGAACTTTCGGCATATAGACGACGAATCAATGCGGCGCGATCCATCAAGTCTATGAGTTTCAGTGCGTTGTTGCGCGAGGTTTGCATCACGTTGCACATCGACGAAATGTTGAGGGTATAGGGCGTTGTTTCCGCCAAGATGCCGAGAAATTGTTTTGCCTTATAAACAGAATCGTATTCGATGTTGCCGACTGATGGAATCTCGTCGCCAACAATATTTTCTATGGTCTGTTGGAGACGGTCGCTGAAACCGTCGCCCTCCTCGCGGTAAAAAGGATAAAAACCCGTCCTGAGATAACGCTCAAAATGTTGCAAAACTTTCACTTTGAACGTTATCTGCGAGGCTATCGAAAAATGATTTTGCAAAATGTCTTCGAGGGAGACCACATCAAGATTTGCAACGCCTTCCAATTGCAGATACTCCCTGAACGACAGACCTTCCATTGTATATCCACGGTAGCGGCGCGAAAGGTCGGCGGTGAGATGTTCGTTGATTTTGAGCATCGACGAGCCGGTAAGCACCACGTGAAAGTCGGGATACGAATCGTAAATATTTTTTACTTCTTGTTGCCAATTCTTGTACTTGTGAACCTCGTCCATAAATAGATGCGTACCACCGTGGGTGTAATGATATTCAACGAGTTCCGTTATCGTATGGTTGGCAAACCAAATATTGTCGAGCGAGACGTAGAGCGCGGCTTCGGGGTTTGGAAAGGTGCGTTTGATGTGCTGCAAAATCATAGTAGTCTTGCCCACACCTTTTGCTCCTTTGATTACAATTAAGCGGTTGTCCCAATTGATTGTTGGGTAAAGGTATCGCATAAAACCCATGTCTGTCGCTGCCAAAAGTCGTCCGTATGTCCTGTAAAGATTGTCCATCGTATTGAAGTTTTTAACGGCGCAAATATAGATTTTTTACTTTTGAAAAACAAATTTTATAGCATTTTTTTACTTTCAAAAGTTAATTTTTGCCCAAATTTTTTACTTTCAAAAGTTAAAAATAAGTTTCCATTTTTCTTTTATCATTAATTGAAAAAAATATCGTATCTTTGCGGCGTTACAAACATTAAAACGTAAAGACAATGGCATCAAACCTCAAAAACCTTTCCGACTTCGGGTCGGCGGAGATTCCAAACGGCATCGATATGAAAATAGGCATCGTCGTTGCGCAGTGGAACAAGGAAATCACAGACGCGCTCCTCAAAGGTGCGCACGACACCCTCGTAAAACACAATGTGAAGGAAGAAAACATCGTAACTGTAAGCGTGCCAGGCACATTTGAACTCACGCTCGGCGCGCAGAGCCTCCTAGAATACACCGACGTGGACGCCGTAATCGTCCTTGGCTGCGTCATTCAGGGCGACACAAGGCATTTTGATTTTATCTGCAACGGCGTTACGCAGGGCATCACCGATCTCAACATCAAGTACAATCAGCCCGTCATCTTCGGCGTGCTCACCACCAACAACCTCCAACAGGCCAAAGACCGCTCCGGCGGCTCGCTCGGCAACAAGGGCGACGAGGCTGCGGCTACCGCCCTCCAAATGGTAGCCCTACACAATCAACTCCGCGACAACTACCTCTCCAACTACGAGGAATCGGCGTTGTAAACGGGAATCGTCGCCTACGGCGACGGTTTTTAAACAAAAATTACCGTCAATTTAGCCGTCAATTACCATGAATTTCTAAAATAAATTTTCGATAATTGACGATTAAATTGACGGTAATTCACGTTAAAAAATAACTGATTTTTTGTCGAAGGCAAAAATTCACGTTTTTACTTCTTGAAGTACCTGTTGAAAAGTCCCTGGAAACCTGCGCCATGACGGGCTTCGTCCTTAGCCATTTCGTGAACGGAATCATGGATGGCGTCGAGATTGAGCTGTTTGGCAACCTTGGCGATGTCCATCTTGCCCTTGCAAGCGCCTTCCTCGGCGAGCATACGCTTCTCCACGTTGGTCTTGGTGTCCCAAACAACTTCGCCGAGCATCTCCGCAAAACGTGCGGCGTGGTCAGCCTCCTCAAATGCGTAACGCTTGAACGCCTCAGCAATTTCGGGATAACCTTCGCGGTCTGCCTGACGGCTCATTGCAAGGTACATACCCACCTCGGAGCATTCGCCGTTGAAGTGGTCTTTCAAGCCCTGCAACACAAACTTGCCGTCCTCTGTGTCGGGAATATCCTTAGCGATGCCGATTACGTGTTCGGTTACAAACTGCAAAGCGGCGTTCTCCTCCATCTTCTTGAACTTAGAGCCGGGCACCTTGCACTGCGGGCAACGCTCTGGCGGCTCCTCTCCTTCGTGTACATAGCCGCACACGGGGCAAATCCATTTTGTCATAATCTAATTGTTTTGATTGTTTGTTTGTAATTGTTGTTGATTTTACGATGCCAAATGTAGGGTGAGATTTTGGAATAAACAAATTTTGGATAGTTAAAAAGGCTTAAAAGTTTGGCGGGGATTTTTTTTCTACAACGTCCTTGCTCATTCTCAAAAATTTTCCTATTTTTACACCGAAAAAAATAATCGTGACAGAATCAAACCTAATCCAATGGCAATATCAAAACACATCAAAAACCTCATAGACCTCGCCCTACAAGACCGTGTGCTGACCTACAAAGAGCGGCAGACAATTATTGAGGAAGCGAAAAAAACAGGTGTTAATGTTAATGAAACTGAGGAATACCTCAACGATGCGCTGCACGAGCGACTCAAAAGCTACACCAAAGAGGAACTCACTCACTGTCCGGCGTGCGGAGCGTTAGTACCACTAATATCCGACGACTGTCTATTCTGCGGCACACACCTCTATAAAGGAGAGGCTAAGCGTCAGGTAATCAAGGTGTCTGGCACGGCGGCAGACATAATCCGCGAAGAAAACCGACAGACCGACATCCAACAGCAAAACCCCAATCAGTGCCAATGCGGTGCACCGTTTCCGCTCGTAAGCAATATATGTTCGTATTGCGGACGTGTGCTGCACAAGAATCAGGATTCGGAGCAAAACATCAAAAAACTCATTATGAACATCCAAGCAAGCCTCGCCCGGCTCCGCGACACAATGCGCCCGTCGTTTTGGATGGTTCTAAAACACAGAATGAACCTGATATGCTTCTATATGGCGGCGGCATTTTTGGTGCTGTACACGATATTCGACGATGCCGCTTACATAGCGATTTCGTGCTGTTGCTTTCTGCCGTTTGCCTTCATATTTATGATATTTGCCAACCGTGGCAGCGCGCGCAAATCCGCTCCCCCATTCAATTTCACCCCGGCGTCATGCGTGGACCAGTTCTATTATTATGTGTTTGACGTTGAGGAAGCCGATTCGCCCGTCCAAAGAGCCGACAACGAGTATTATGACGCCCTCCACACATACGAAAACTATCAGCGTCAGACAGCAACCATCTACGGCGCAAACCCAGAAGCGCAACAAATACTCGCCGACTTTGCCACAGAAATCAGCGGCTTCAAAAAGTCGCGCAACCGCAACCGCAACATCATCGCCTTGCTGATGATTGCCGTAATGTCAATACCTGCAATATTATACATGTACCTGCCGTCTGCCGCCCAACAGTATCGCGCAGACATCGCGTCAAAGCCCACGATAGGCGAGATGCAGTCGTATTCCAAAAAAATCATCCCGATGCCAGAACACGCCGTGTTTCGCACATACGCCGACTACATCACCGTGGAGGGCGACGTCACGTTGACTTTTGACGCGCTCTACGAACGTCAAGCAGACACAATCTACGCAAACGCCATCCAGTACCAACTGATGGCAGATTACCTGAAAATTGTCTCCACCGGCAAAAAGACCGAAAGACCCGACACATGCGTCTTGCATCTTTGGCTCAGCGACAAGGACGGCAAACAGGTCGGCAAAGATTTGAGACCCATTGTGATATGGTGTTGGAGCGACGACTCCTACGAAGATATGCTCAGCAGCGGCAAGGGCAGCATCTACGCCCAATTCACTTCAAAAAAAGCATCCCGCAAAAGAATCAAGGAAGTGGCTGACAGCGCGTATTATTTTACAATTTACTAATCCAAAGGTCATTCTATGAAACAGATTAAGACAACATTTCACAATAATTTGAGCAAATGGGAACATATTTTGGCGGAATACAAAAAGTCGTACCCAAAAAACTTCGGCGCGTTGACAAGGGACTACCTGCCAGGCTTTATGATGCTTTTTGGCGTGATGATGTTCATAAACTCTTTTACCGACTCGGTGGCGCTCTTGCAGCAAGCCCCGTGCTTCATTTCGCCAGTGCTGTTTATATTCGGACTATTATTGTACATCAAAGAATACAAAAACACCGATACGTCCCAAACCACTGAGTCCGAAATGCAACAATGTATTGCCGAGGCAGAGGCTACATATTCCAAGTACCCAGACGTAATGGAGTACCTCCGTCAGTACCGCGCATCGGTAGCCGCCGTTACCAAACGCAAAAAAAACATCAAAAGGTATTTTCTGATAGCGTTTTGGGGATTTTTCGTTGTTTATGGAGGGATAATCGCATTCCAAATCGTGCATAACTACGACAACAAACTGCGCAATGTGGCTACCCAGGACAACATTTGCCGCATCCTCGAATTGGAGGACGATGTTCCGTTTCTCACACTAACACCTTATACAACAGATATTGCTGACGGCATCAAATTGGAAACCAAATCCCTTGACCTTTTCCTGTATTCACAATATGAGGATCAACCAAGCGGCGGCTTCGATTTGAGGGCATTTACCGCAAGAAAACCAAAGATTTCGGGCGGCAGCGGCAAATTTAGATTGATTATCACCGATGAAAATGGCAATTTCATCAACAGATGCCCTTATTTCGTCTTCGACACCACCGATGACAACAAGGTTATACAATCTGGCTTTTTGCAATACTACTCCGAGGTTTTACGCCAAAACAGTTTGCAGACCATCGAAACACTTCGTTATCTGAAAGACAATCAGGAGCATCTGCGGTTTATTGTAGAAAAAAAGTAATAATAATCAAATACCAATACTAAAAATGAAAAAAAATCTGTTATCCCTAATCTTTTTTTTGATGGTCTTGACGCTCAATGCGCAGACCTCCACCGAGCAACTGTTGCTTGGCGGATGGAAATTCCAAAAAGGCGCACAATCGGGCGCGGAAAATCCTAATTTTGACGATTCCAAATGGCAATCTGTAACAATCCCGCACGACTGGGCAATCTCTGGTCCTTTCGACAAAGACATTGACAAACAGGTAGTTGCAATCGAGCAAAATGGCGAACTCGAAGCCACCGAAAAGACCGGACGCACCGGCTCTCTGCCGTGGATTGGCGAAGGTTGGTACAGGCGTATGATAGAAATTCCCGACGGATACAGCCACGCCGAACTCATTTTTGACGGCGCGATGGCAGAGCCGAAAGTTTATGTGGAAGGCAAATTTGCGGGCTATTGGGCGTATGGCTACACCACTTTTGCCCTCGACATCACGCCCTATCTCCCCAAAAACGGCGGCAAAATCACGCCTGGCAAATACTCCGTTGCCGTCCACCTCAAAAACCGCGACGAATCACACCGCTGGTATCCAGGCGCGGGATTGTATCGTCCTGTAAGACTGTCGCTTTCGCAAGATGTGGCGGTCAAGACTTTCGGTATTTTTGCAAGGACAACGGGCATTGAGGGCATCAATTCTGACGGCACTTCGGCTCAATCGGCAAGGATTACCGTAACAACCGCATTGCGCACCTCCAACCGTCAAAAAATCAAAGTGTTGCACACGTTAATTGGCAACGGTTCGGAAGTGGCGCATACTGAGACCGATTTGTCGGGCGACGAAACCACACAGATTTTTACAGTCAACAATCCCAAACTTTGGTCGCCTGAACATCCGGTGCTTTATGTGCTTGAAACGTCGATTATTTGCAATGGCAAACTCATTGACCAACAGCGCACTAACATTGGCATCCGCACCGTGGAATATGGCGGAGAGGGATTCAAACTCAACGGCAAACTCACCAAATTTCGCGGCGTGTGTCTGCATCATGATTTGGGACCGCTCGGCTCGGCTTTCAATAAGGCAGCATTCCGCCGTCAAGTGCGTTTGTTGAAGGAAATCGGCTGCAATGCAATCCGCACCGCCCACAACATTCCCGCGCCGTGGCAGATGGACATTTGCGACGAAATGGGCATTCTCGTAATGGCTGAATCGTGCGATATGTGGGTGTATCCAAAATGCAAAAACGGCTATTCAATTTTCTTTGAACAAATTGACAATCAGTCACCTAACGCTGACGGTCGCCCGTGGTGGCAGCGCGATTTTGAGAATCTCGTTGTCGTCAATAGAAACCATCCATCAATCGTGATGTGGAGCATTGGCAACGAAATCCCCGACCAAGGCAGCGCAGTGGGATTGAAATATACACGCCTGATACAGAACCTGATACACTCACTCGACAACACGCGACTGTGCACACAAGGTCTCGACCGTGGAGAGCAATGCATTGAATCGGGAGTTTTTCAAAATACCGACGTACCTGGCTACAATTACCGTCTGCACGTCTATGACAAGGGGCATGAAAATTCGCCTTCCGGACTTGTCCTCGGCACGGAGACCGCTTCCACGATTTCGAGTCGTGGCGTGTATAAATTTCCAGTCGAGGAAAACCACGGCGACGCCTACGACGACGGACAGATTTCGAGTTACGACCTCGAAAGTTGTATTTGGAGCAATTTGCCCGACGACGACTGGATTTGGCAGGACAAAGCACCGTGGGTAACAGGCGAATTTGTTTGGACCGGTTTCGACTATCTCGGCGAGCCTACTCCATACGACGATTATTGGCCGTCGAGGAGCAGTTATTTTGGAATTTTTGACCTTGCAGGACTGCCCAAAGACCGCGCATTTTTGTATAGGACACATTGGGCTCCCGAAGAAAAAACGCTCCACGTACTCCCCCACTGGACTTTCCCCGGTCGCAAGGGACAAGTAACGCCAGTGTTTGTATATACATCATACCCCGAAGCTGAACTGTTCATAAATGGCAAGTCGCAGGGCAAAAAACGCCACATTGATATGACGCTCGACGACTACCGCAACAACCGCATCGACGTCAGGATGCCGTGGGGCGACATGTCAAAATTTGCCGACCCCAACGCACCCGAAGGCAAAAACCGCCTCGACCGCTACCGTTTGCGCTGGATGAATGTCAAATACGAGCCGGGCGAAATCAAGGTGGTTGCCTACGACAAAAACGGCAACAAGGCGGAAGAAAAAATCATCAAAACCGCCGGCAAGCCGCATCATTTGGTTTTGGAAGCCGACCGTAATACGCTGACCGCCACGCCGTTAATTAACGGTATGCCGCAAGATTCGCCAGATTTGAGTTTTGTGACGGTTTCAGTGGTTGACAAAGACGGCAACCTCTGCCCCGACGCCGCCAACCAACTGATTTTCAGCGTCTCCGGCTCTGCAAAATTCAATTCAGTATGCAGCGGCGATGCCACGTCAACCGAAGTTTTCACGAAACCGACAATGAAAGCCTTCCATGGCAAAGTTGTGGTTGTGGTGGAGGCAACTTCAACGGCGGGAAAGGCGACATTGAAGGTTGAAGGCAAAGGACTTAAAGCCGCAGTGATGACATTGGACGTGAAATAGTTTTTTTTCGTTATCAGAAAAATAATTATTACCTTTGCCACAAAATATTAAACACAAAACAATATGAAAGGAATCGTTTTAGCAGGTGGATCCGGCACAAGGCTGTATCCCATCACAAAGGCAATCTCCAAGCAATTGATGCCTATCTATGACAAGCCAATGGTATATTATCCGATAAGCGCGTTGATGCTTGCCGGAATACGCGACATACTCATCATCTCCACGCCATTTGACCTTCCCGGATTCAAGCGTCTGCTCGGCGATGGCAGCGATTACGGTGTACACTTTGAATACGCCGAACAGCCATCGCCCGACGGACTTGCACAGGCGTTCACGATTGGCGCCGACTTCATCGGCAACGACAGCGCGTGCCTCGTGCTCGGCGACAACATATTCCACGGCGCAGGATTCACGGGCATGTTGAAAAAAGCAGTGGAGACCGCCGAAAAGGAAAAAAAGGCGACCGTATTTGGCTACTGGGTAAACGACCCCGAGCGTTACGGCGTGGCAGAGTTCGACAAGGACGGCAACTGCCTCTCCATCGAGGAAAAACCCGCCAAGCCCAAGAGCAACTACGCCGTTGTTGGTCTGTATTTCTACCCCAACAAGGTGGTGGAAGTAGCCAAAAACATCAAGCCATCGGCTCGCGGCGAATACGAAATCACAACTGTCAACCAAAAATTCCTCGACGACGGCGAATTGAAGGTTCAGAAACTCCCCCGTGGCTTTGCTTGGCTCGATACCGGCACACACGATTCGCTCTCCGAGGCGTCCACCTACATCGAAGTATTGGAAAAACGTCAGGGTCTCAAAATCGCATGTCTCGAAGGCATCGCCTACCGCAAGGGCTGGATTGACGAAGCTCGTATGCGCGAACTCGCCAAACCAATGCTCAAAAATCAATACGGACAATACCTATTGAAGGTAATCGACGAAATCAACGAAACCGGCAACCCAAACTTAGACTAACCAAATGTCAGAAACGAAAATCGCTTTGATAACGGGCGTCACAGGGCAAGACGGCTCATATCTGTCGGAATTTCTGCTCGCCAAAGGCTACATAGTACACGGCGTAATACGCAGAAGTTCAGTGGATTACCGCGAAAGAATAGCGCATCTCGAAGGCATCAAAAATTTCCACATCCACTACGCCGACATGACCGACTCGATGTCGCTCGTCAAGCTGCTCGGCATCGTGAAGCCCGACGAGATATACAACCTCGCGGCGCAGAGCCACGTGCAGGTGTCGTTTGACTCACCCGAATACACCGCCGACGTGGATGCTGTGGGCGTATTGAGGATATTGGAGGCTGTACGCACCAACCATCTCGAAGAGCACTGCCGCATTTATCAGGCGTCAACATCCGAACTATACGGCAAAGTGGAGCAAGTGCCACAAAACGAGGAAACGCCATTCCACCCCTACTCGCCATACGCCATAGCCAAACTCTACGGCTATTGGATTATAAAGGAGTACAGGGAGGCATACAATATGTTTTGCTGCTCGGGCATCTTGTTCAACCACGAGAGCGAGCGCAGGGGTGAGACCTTTGTAACGCGCAAGATAACCCTCGCCGCCGCCCGCATCGCACAAGGCAAACAGGAAAAACTCTACCTCGGCAACCTCTCCTCTCTCCGCGACTGGGGATATGCCAAGGATTACGTGGAGTGCA
>DGIK01000195.1 GCA_002393195.1 Bacteroidales bacterium UBA3824
AAATCCCTGATTTGCAATACGAACCATGATTATCCCTGCCGTCCCAGGCAACTGAAAAACCCTGGTACGCCATCACCTCGTCGGCAATGCAGCGCATACGGCGACCGTGGTCGTCATAGACCGTTACGGAAATCATCGGGTCGGTCGGACGATTGAAATTGAAAGTCATCGTAAACTCCTTGTCGGAATCGCCCGGACGCATCAATTGGTTTTCGATGGCAACGGCTTGATCGGGCAAATCACGATTGTCGCCACCGGCATCCGACGAACACGAATTTACAAAACCCGGCGTTGCAAATCCGAATTGTTCCGATGCCGACATCCAATTTTCCTTGTCCATTGCCGACTTAACAATCGAAATGCGCTCCAACGCCACGCCGCGCTTTACAGTCAACAACGCGCTGTGCATATCATTGTCATAATACATTGAATCCAGCACCACACCGTCCGCCGACCGCAGCGAAACATAGCCCCGCGCAGTGTTGAGAGACGGAAATCTCGACGCCTCCAAGAGCTGTCCCTTCGCATTATAATTGAGAGCGACACTGGCAGTATCGGCGGTAATTACAGCAAATTCGCCGTCCTCCAACATTGTATAACCGTCAACAATACAACTCCTTAGCAAATCGCCGCTCGACGTATAGCCGCTCAAAACCAACCCAAACAAGAAAATATCAGAGCCGCTATTATTGACGATTTCCACATAACGTTTCATCCCGACACTTGGATAATACAAAACTTCGTTGATAATCAAATCGCCCTCCCCTACCCTATGATAACGGAACGTAACATTTTGATTTTCAATGCGGTCGTGGATATTATTTTCCACACCGTCAATCGTGAGCCGCATTTTGGAATCCTGCGCAAAATCGTCGGCAAAGGTCAACAAAAGACTATTGCTGCCATCGTTTATAGGCTCGCTGAGCGACGGCATCGCGCCATTTTCGAGGATGAAATTTTCATTTTCATACACGGAAACCGCCGTCGTGAAATTCACCAAAACCTGATACGAACTCACGGCATAGACGCTCTCAACTTTTAGCGGCGTATAATTGACCTCTGCCGTCAATGCGTCCGATTCTGTATCGCAAACATCCACTGCACGACCTTTTATACTTGTAATGCCAGATTTCAATGGTTCCGGCATTATAAAAGTAACGCTCTGTCCGTCAATCTGTTGAGAAGATGGCTTTTGACCGCCAATCGTAAAATCTACTGTCTTGATATTCTCCGTAAAATCTATCTGCAAAGTGCTGTTAGTCAGGAGTTGACAGCCATCAATCGCCGGAATGGTCTCGTCAACATAAATCTTATAAACCGAATTTCGCCGCCCTGGTGTGCCGCCCGACAAGTCGTTGGAAGAGTGCCAATTAAGGATGCCGGTGCAATTGTTGTAAGGGTCGAGTCGCTCCATCGAAAATCCGCCTTCGCAGCGGTCTCGGTCATTATAATAATCAGTCGAATACGTCAGCGAATCCACCACCGCGCCTAACTTGTTAATCAGCGCAATATGCTTGCCGGCAACTGTTAGTTTCGATTCCTGAAACGCCGCAACGCACTGCCCATAACGCTCAAAATTAGCCTCATCACTCGCCAAAATCAAATAACCATCCGCCTTGATTGTCATTTTTGGCAAATTATAATCAACATCACCAACCCGAAAAACATAGCCGTCCAAATCGAAATCAGCGGCAGATGTATTGTAAAGTTCTACGTACTTTTTAACCGGCAAGGAATACGGCACGGGATTGATGTCAACCATTATTTCGTTGATAATAATTTCATCCGCAAGTGCCTGACGGAATGTATGTTGAAATTTCACAACCTTATCGCCGTTGCTATCGCGCAAACCATCCACAACCATCAAAATTTCGCCCTTGTTGGAAATCGTGTCGGGATAGTGTAAAATAATGTCATAAAAATTATAATCAACCTTCGTCGGCTTTACACCACCCACAGAATAATTTGTTACATCAGTTGCAGATTCCACATTCAACCTGCCCGAAACATCTATTTTAATGGCAGTTGGGCTAATAATCGTCGCATTGTCGATTGATGCAGGAATGTTGATGGAATTGTCTGACTGTGAAAATTTATCAAACTTAAACGCAAATTGCCCCGCACCAGTTTTATTGAATGTGAACGCCGCAACGATATGATTTGCAAGGACGGCGGACGGCGTTTCAGGCGCGTAAATTTCGTCATCGCCAATCCTCCACGCACCGGCGGCACTGCGCACAATGTCAATAATTGTTACTTGATTTTTCTTGAATGTAATTGTCGTTGTACCAATCACTTCGGAGATTCCGTCGTGGCGATATATCAGACTCAACGCCTTATAATCGGGCTTAAATCCTGTACCAACAGCCACGCCATGAAAACCTTCCGCTTCAGGATTGTCGCCGTTGGCTATCAAATAAAACTGAAAATTATTGACCGAAGAATTTTCATATCCACACATCAGCGAAATCCGCCAATATGTATCGCCATTTTCGGGAATGTAATTATCTATTTGCTTGCTGATTACGTCTGTATCATAAACATTTGAAGTATCTAAAAACCAACCATCTTGATTAATAAAATTCGGTGCGTCCTGTCGCCAATTTGCCACGTCGTTGAAACCATCTATAAAATAATTGCGAACATCTTGCGCAACGGCACACGCAGCAGAAAGCAACAGTACAAGTAATGATAATATTATATGGCGAATCTTAACCCTCATTCTGATAAAACAACTCCTTTTGTTGCGTTATTTCGCGCAAGAGTTCTTCCTTTGTCGGCATAAATGTCAGATACTTTGCGGCAAAAAGTTGTTTACTGTCGTTGAGAATAGAATAACGCGCTATATCCTTGTCTGTTTCGGCGCAGAGCAAAAGTCCTATCGTGGGATTGTCGCCCTCGGTACGTTTCAAATCGTCAAACATACGGATATACATATCCATCTGTCCAATGTCTTGATGTGTTATAGTGGTAGTTTTCAAGTCGATCAGGAAGTAACACTTCAAAACCACATTGTAAAAAACAAGGTCGATATAATAGTCGCCAGTTTGAGTTGAAATATGATACTGCTCATTCAAAAAAGCAAATCCACGTCCTAATTCCAATAAAAACTCCTTCAAATGCGCAATAATTGCCCTTTCAAGTTTAGTTTCTGTAAAATCAGAATTAGGTTTCAATTGCAAAAACTCCGCGACTACGGGACTTTTGATAAATTCGAGTTTATCTGATTGAAACTCAGCTGTTTTTTGCTGCATTTCAGCGACAACATTTTCCTTTTTAGGCGATTGCAAAAGACGGTAATAATATTGTGAGCCGATATTGCGGTCGAGGGTGCGTGTACTCCACATCGATGTCGATGATTCTTTTAGATACCAATAGCGAGCATCTTCGTCCTTAACCCTAAGGAGAGCCCTATAATGTGTCCAAGTAAGATTTGGTACGCGTGCGTACCAAATCTCTAAATCTCTGAAACACAAATATAACTGTCGATAATTACGCAAATCACGGGCGGTATATCCCTCCGCAAAATCTTTCGACAATTCTTCTGCAAGAATCTGCAATAGTTTTTTCCCGTATTCAGCACGTTTTTCGCCGTGTTGATCTTCTTCCACAATACGCCTACCCACCTTCCAATAGGTGAGAATCATCACTTTGCTAACATCGGCGTATGCCGTTTTGAGGCCGTCGCTTACAATATTCTTAACATCGGCAACAAGTGTCTTGATATTATCAGGACTTATATTGGGTGTGTCCATAATCATTTAAGTTTTCCGCAAAGATAAACATTTTTTCACATTTCACATCAAACTTTTTTGTCCATCAAAAAATTTTCTCAAAAAAATATTTGCACATTCAAAAATTACTTATTACCTTTGCGGTCTGAAAATACGAAAACATTTTACATAAGCATAACAAATGAAAAAGAATACGCATCCTGAATCATATCGTCTTGTAGTTTTCAAAGATATGAGCAACGAACAGACTTTTATCACTAAGAGTACTGCCAACACCAAGGACACCATCGAGATTGACGGCGAGACACTCCCCTTGGTAAAACTCGAAATTTCGAGCAGTTCGCACCCCTTCTTCACCGGCAAGATGAAGTTGGTTGACACAGCAGGTCGTGTCGATAAGTTCAAGAAGAGGTACGAAAACACCTACTCCTCGAAGAGCGGTCGCTAAGATTTAATGAGCGAGAAGCCTTATTAGGCTCGCCACGCTCCGCGAAAACTACAAAAGAGCCCACGGCATAGAAGCCTATGGGCTTTTTTGGTTTGTGTTTGTACCCAATTTTTAATTTTTAATTTCACTCCCAACTATGAACCTAATCCTCTCCGACGACATAGAAAACCGTATGGATCTCCTGCCGCTCACTTTCACACGTCCGGCGGGCGACTTGCGCGTGGGAATCCTCACCATACAAGACAAATGGCAAAAAATAAGCGGCGAGCAGACTTCGCTTCTCGGCGACCCGTACCTCCGTTTGAAATATACGCCAATCATTGAGGACGACAATTTTGTGGTGGATTCGCGAATATTGCCGACCAAAGAATTATTAAGCGAAGTGGCGTCGCTCCACAAAGGCGAAGGCATCGAGATGGACGGCTACCTCGTGGCAGCACACATAGACGGCGAAGATACCATCAGGTTTTACAACGACCGCAAATCCCTGTCCCTCAACACAAAGCCTCACGCCACAATCTCCCGCATCAACAATACCTGGGACATCTTCACCCTCAATGAGCAGGAGATCGAGCGCGACTTCCACCTATTGACCGACGGCCGCAAAAGCGCGGAACTTTCGGAGACCAACCGCTGCCTACAACGCGAAAGAATATTCGTGGAGGAGGGCGCGAAGGCAGAATTTGCAATCATCAACCCCGCCGGCGGATACGTCTATCTCGGCAAGGACAGCGAAGTGATGGAAAACGCCGTCATCCACGGCTCATTGGCATTGTGCGAACATTCGTGCATAAAAATCGGCGCAAAAATCTATGGCGCCACCACTATGGGCCCGCACACCAAATGCGGCGGCGAAGTCAATAATTCAGTGATTTGGGGCTATTCCAACAAGGGACACGACGGATTCCTTGGCAATTCGGTTTTGGGTCAGTGGTGCAACCTCGGCGCCGATACCAACAATTCCAACCTCAAAAACAACTACGCAGAAGTGAAACTTTGGTCGTATGCCAAGCACCGTTTTGTGAAGACTGGATTGCAATTCTGCGGCCTCATCATGGGCGACCATTCCAAGAGCAGCATCAACACGATGTTCAATACTGGCACGGTAATCGGCGTAAGCTGCAACATATTTGGCACGGGATTCCCGAGAAATTTTGTGCCGTCGTTCTCGTGGGGCGGCGCGGATTCGGGCTACGAGCAATACCCGCTCAAAAACGCCCTCACCACCGCCCAAATAATGATGGCAAGGCGCGACATAGCCCTCGACGACGTGGAATCGGCGATATTGACGCACGTTTTTGAAGAGACCATCGAACTCAGGAAACACCTCTAAAACCCGGCAATGAAAGGATTTTCAGACATAATGACAAACGGCATCAACGGCATATCGCAGGTGATAAAAATTCCGCTCAACGACGAATCGGAAAACATCGATTGGCAGACCATTGGCGAGGAGATTCCCGTATTGCCGCTCAAAAACGACGCCCTTCTGCCCAATAGCGTCCTGCCCATACAGGCGAGCCGCCCCACGTCTGCCGCGATGCTCAAAGACGCCTTTGACAGCAAGACGTATTTTGCGGTGATGACACAATCTGACCCCGCCATCAACAATCCCAAAGTGGAAGACCTGATGGAATACGGCACGCTGTCCAAGGCTGTGCGCGCCATCGAAATGCCCGACGGCTCGGTGTCTGCGCTCGTCATTGGTGTTGCACGCATCAAGATAACAGCCCCCGGCTCCTACAACGACCCCGAAAATCATTATCTGACAATCCGTTACCAACCTTGCCAAGACGAATATCCCGATAAGGACGACAAGGAATTTCAGGCTATAATTTCGTCAATCAAGGACACAGCCAAGAAGATTTTTGCGCAGTTTGGGACGCAGGCGGAGGCGATGTTTGCATTTACCGACATCGAATCGCCCGCGCTGATGATGAGCCTCATAGCCGCCCACACCGAAATAAGCGGCAGAGACAAGGCGGAGCTGCTCACAATAGATTCCGTAAAAGAACGCGCTGCCAAATTTCTCGAGCTTCTCGGCAAGGAGGAGCAGAAGGTAAAACTCCAAATAGATGTAGCCCAACGCGTAAAGCAAAAACTCGACAAGGATCAGCGCGATTACATTATCAACCAACAAATCAAGACCCTCCAAAAGGAACTCGGCAACGACCCTTCGTCGGCAATAATCGACATCGAGGAACGCGCCAAAAACAAGGATTGGCCTCCGCACGCGAAGGCGGCGTTTGAGAAGGAACTCAAACGCCTCAAAACCCTCAATCCGCAATCGCCCGACTTCGCCACAGAACTCAATTACGCGCAAACCATCCTCGACCTCCCGTGGAACACCTGCACCGACGACGATTTTACAATTGCCGACGCCCGCAAGACCCTCGACGACGACCATTACGGTCTCGAAAAAGTAAAGGAACGCATACTCGAATACCTCGCCGTCCTCAAACTCAAAAAAAACCTCAAATCGCCTATCCTCTGCCTTTACGGCCCTCCCGGCGTGGGCAAGACCTCGCTCGGCAAGAGCATCGCAAAGGCGTTGAACAGAAAATATGTCCGCGTGTCGCTCGGCGGTCTGCACGACGAAGCCGAAATCCGTGGACACCGTCGCACCTACATTGGCGCGATGCCGGGGCGCATCATCCTGAATATCAAGAAGGCGGGCGCGTCAAATCCAGTGTTTGTGTTGGACGAGATAGACAAGATTGATTCGAGTTTCAGGGGCGACCCGGCATCGGCGATGTTGGAGGTTTTGGATCCCGAACAGAACGCAGAGTTCCACGACAATTTTCTTGACCTCGATTACGACCTCTCGAAGGTGATGTTTATAGCAACTGCCAACAACATCTCCAAAATCTCCGACGCCCTCCTCGACCGTATGGAGTTGATAGAGGTGTCGGGCTACGTGACGGAGGAAAAAATCGAGATTGCCAAACGCCATCTCATCCCCAAAATACTCGCCGACCACGGATTGAAGTCCGACGACCTCATCATACCCGACGAGACTTTGAAGTTGTTGATTGACAGTTACACCCGCGAATCGGGCGTGCGCGAACTCAGCAACGTCCTTTCGTCCCTCGCCCGCAAGACCGCCGTCAAGGTGGCCTCCGACGAACCATACTCGCCCACCATCACGCCCGACGACGTTCAGAAGGCTCTCGGCATACCCAAATACAACCACGACGAATATTTTGAGACGCATCAGCCGGGCGTCATCCCCGGTCTCGCGTGGACGTCGGCGGGCGGCGAACTTCTCTACATCGAGGCTCTCCTCAGCAACGGCACAGGCACTCTCAATATCACCGGCAATCTCGGCAAGGTGATGAAGGAATCAGCCGAAATCGCCATCAACTATCTCTGCGCCAACGAGGACGCTCTCGGCATCAATCACAAGATGTTTAAGGAATTTGACCTCAGCCTCCACTTCCCCGAAGGCGCAGTGCCAAAGGACGGGCCAAGCGCGGGCATCACAATTTTCACGGCGTTGGCGTCGCTCTACACTCAACGCCCTGTACGTCCGCACATTGCGATGACCGGCGAACTCACCCTCACCGGCCGCGTACTCGCTGTGGGCGGCATCAAGGAAAAAATCCTCGGTGCCAAACGCGCCGGCATCAAGCACATATTTATGTCGGAACAAAACCGCCGCGACATCCAAGAAATCAACCCTCTGTACATCGAAGGTTTGGAATTTCATTACGTAAAAACAGCAATGGAACTCATTCCACTCGTCCTCGAAGACAAGCAGGTGGAGAATCCGATAAAAGTGAAGGCACGAACATCCAAGAAGAAAGGCGACAACAAGAGCAACGCCTGACGGCGGCGGGGGGAACAAAAATTAAAAGAATTACCACATGTTAGAAGATAAAATTCTTTTAATTCATGGTAATTCTTTTCATTTATGGTAAGAAGCGGGCGAGCCGCCCGCACTCCAATCAACTACTTTTTCGTCATCACAACCTCGCAGGTCGGCATCTTCAATTTTAATGTGGTCTTGCTTATCAACGCGCCGGAATATTGTGCGCCGTCGTTGCCTTTGCCGCTGAATGTACCTTTTGCCTCATCAAAGGTGTAGGCAATTGAAACGGTCTGCGCCATGAAATTGTCGGTATTCTTGGCGAGAGTTTTAGTGAAGTAATTGAGGGTCATGTCGGTGGCGGAGTTTATCTTGATGGTAACATCCTGATTGTTGCCGTCCTTGCCACCCCATTCCGAGCCTACAAATTCCTTCGCCGAAAGGTAGGTAACCGTGCCTGATGGCGTGGGATTGGGTGTTGGCTCGTTGCCATTGTCGTCGCCACCGCTGCTGCTACCACACGATGCAAGGCAGATGAGGGCGACAAATATGAATATGATTTTTTTCATTTTTGTTTCGCGTTTAATGTATGGGCGTATTATTTAATCATTACCTTCTGCGTCTTTGCGCCAGTCTTTACGATGTAGATGCCAGATTTTTGCATCTGGATTTCCATGCGGTCAGCAGTTGCTTTGACGGTCTTTACCAAGCGACCAGACATATCGACTATGCGGATTTCTTTGCCAGGATTCTGGACGTAGATGGTTTTGTCAAAAGACCAGATGTCAGTATTGTAATTAGCAGGAGTGATTTCTGAAACAGGCGTGGGTTCTTCATACGGCTTTTCGCCAGATTTGGTGAAATAGCCGGGATTGTCCTTGCCGCCGTCAATACGGGCGTAGGATTTGTCGGTCTTGCCAGAATTAAACGCAGTACCTTTGCCACCAACGAGGGAAGAGTTATCATAAAACATATATTCGCTCTCTGTTACCGCTGATGTACTCCAATTATCACTTACATAGATTGGTTGGAGTGTGTTACAAGATGTGAACATATAACTCATATCCGTGACATTCTTGGTATTGAAACTGCTCAAATCAAGATTTTGAAGACTGGAACAACTTTGGAACATTGCCTTCATATTCGTTACATTCCTTGTGTCAAAGTTGCTCAAATCAATGTTTTGGAGTTTTCCACAATCGGAGAACATAAAATCCATATCGGTAACGTTCTTGGTGTCAAAACTGCTTACATCAATCGTTTTAAGATTTGTGCATTTGTAGAATAAGCCACCCATATCTGTTACATTCTTGGTGTCAAAGTTACTCAAATCGATGCTTGTAAGGTTGTAGCAATATGCAAACATATTGTACATATCCGTAACATTTTTAGTATTAAAACTGCTCAAATCTACCGTTTTGAGATTGACGCAACTATCAAGCATGAAACACATATCGGTTACATTCTTGGTGTTGAAACTGCTCAAATCAAGTGTTTGCAGATTATTACATTTGTAGAACATAGACTTCATCGTTGTAACTTTCTCTGTATTGAGATTTTTGATATCTATGATTTCAGTCAAGTTCTCGCATCCATCAAACCACCATGAACAACTTGTAGGTCTGTATTCGGCAAACGAATTGTCGAACACGACTATTTTCATGTCAGATGCAACTGAATACCATTCAGAATCGTATGTTACTTTCATTCCATACGCGCCATTTGGCTTCTTATTGTCATAATAGAATGTCAACGTTCCATTGTTGAAAACCGCGTATGGTTCGGAAACTTTGTAAGGCTCTTGACCTGCTTTGGTGAAATAGCCCGAATTTTTGCCGTCGATTTTTGCAAAATCCTCGTCAGAATTGTTGGCATCGTACTGAGTGCCGTTGCCGCCGACCAATTTTTGACAATTCTTGAACATATCCTGTGTTTTTTCAACATTAGACATATTCCAAGTGTCGCCAACAAAGATAGTAGTCAACTCCGTGCAGTTGCTGAACATCTTGCTCATATCGGTAACTTTCGTTGTATTAAAACCGCTCAAATCAAGACTTGCAAGTTTTTCACAGTTTTGGAACATTGCGGTCATGTCTGTGGTGTTTTTGGTGTCAAGATTCTCCATGCCGTCGATGCCAGTCAAGTTGTTACAACCGTTGAACCAATACGCACAATTTTCGGGCTGATAGTCAGCGAAAGTATTGTCAAACACCACTTTCTGTACATTCTTCGCGGCAGTTATGTCGCTTGCAATGTAATTGGAGGATGTAGATTTTGACAAGGATTGCACAACTTCGCCGCTGATTTTGGTGGCATCATTGGGAATGTCACTTCCATAGCCAAGAGTGAGAGTGCCGTTGGCGAAGGTAGCGTAGGGCATCGGACTCTTTACTGTAACTATAAAAGAAGTCTCTTTACCCATATATTTTACAGTCAAGGTCTGTTCGCCTGATTTTGTTTTGTCAAAGCCAGAGATTTCGGCTTTTGCGAGGTCGGCGGTTTCAATGCTGCCATTGTTGTAATTAACGGAAACAACGCCGCCGTCAAGGTTTAAGTCCTCGCCTTCAAGATAAGTGGTTTTTGGCAAGGTTGTTACAGAGATAGAAACGATTTCCACAGCCGTCAGATAACCGGGATTGCCTTGACCGCCGTCAATGTGGGCGTAAGTATAGGTAATGTTGTTTTCGTCGAATTTAGTACCTTTGCCGCCTACAAGAGAGGTGCAACCTGCGAACATATCGCCGGTGATATATACTTCTTCGTCCCACCTTTCCAATACAACTTCATCAATGCCTACATAAACAGATTTCGTACTCCATTTGTCGCCTGCAAATATTGTAGTAAGATTGCTGCACCCTGTAAACATATCGCGCAATTCAGCTTTTTCTGTGTCGAAACTGCTAAGGTCGAGAGTGGTTAAACTGCTGCAACCTGAGAACATTTCCATCATGGTGGTTACATTTTGTGTGTTGAAGTTGCTCAAATCAAGCGTGGTTAAACTGCTGCACCCATAAAACATTCCCCAAATGCTTGTTACATTTTTTGTATTGAAGTTGCTCAAATCAAGACTTGTCAGGCTGCTGCAATTTTCGAACATGGCGTCCATATTTGTTACGTCTTGTGTGTTAAGATTTTGCAAATCAACAATTTCCTTTATATTTTCGCATCCAAAAAACCAATGATCAAGTTTATTTGGCTTATATTCTGCAAAGGACTTGTCGAACACCACTTTGGAAAAGTCCGCTTCAAGCCAGTTCGGCATATACCAATCGTCCCTAAACTTTGCTATCTTGTACGCATCGTTTGGACATTTGTTGTCATAATAAAAAGTGAGTGTATTGTTTTTGAGTGTGGCATAAGGGCATTTCCCGTTAAATTTATTGCCTTTTTGAGTGAAATAACCTGGGGCGGACTCGCCGCCGTCAATTTTTGCAAATTCATGTCCTACTTTGTCAGGAACACATTCTGTTCCTTTTTCTCCGAAGAGGTTTTCACAGCCCCAAAACATATTTTCAGATTCTGTTACCTCTGAGGTTGACCACTTGTCGCTTACGTAAATAGTTTCAAGTTTTTTGCAGCCCTTAAACATTCCGTACATGGTAGTAACATTACCTGTATTGAAACTACTCAAATCAAGGTTAGTAAAACCACCATATTCGAACATCCATCGCATATCTGTAACATTCTTGGTATCAAAATTGCTCAAATCAAGGGATTTAAGAGCATAACAACCACACTCATCATAATTTCCATAAAATTCATCTGGGTCCTCTGGGTAGGAATCATAATCCCCTACATCACCTCCAAACATCCCTTGCATATCAATAACTTTTGCAGTATTAAAACTGCTCAAATTGATTTGTGCAAGTTTGTTGTTACCATAGAACATATAGCTCATATCAGTTACATTTCGGGTGTCGAAACTGCTCAAATCAAGAGAAGTGAGGCTGCCGCAACGACAGAACATGCCACTCATATCTTTTACATTACTTGTATTGAATCCATTCAAATTAAGATTTGAAAGCCCGCTACAACAGTAAAACATATCTGACATATTTTCAACACTCCCTGTATTGAAACTGCTCAAATCAAGAGTTGAAAGGTTGGTACAACAGGCAAACATCCATTCCATACTTTCAACATTTTCAGTATTCAAGTTTTCAATGCCTTTAATTTCTGACAAATTATAGCATCTGTAAAACCAATAAGCGCAACTTGTCGGTCTGTAATTGGCAAAGGACTGATCGAAAACAACTTTGGTAATTTCTCTACGAAGAGAATACCACTCATCCTCTTCATCAGTTTTCATTCCAAACGCACCGTCGGGTTTGTTGCAGTTGTAGTAGAATGTGAGTGTACCGTTTTGTGTGTCGAATGTAGCATACGCTTCATTTGGCTTGTTTGTGAAATATCCGGGATTTGAGGCACCGCCATCAATACATGCATAAATATTGCTGATAGCATTGGCGTCAAATTCAGTACCTTGACCACCGACAAGGGCGGAACAACCATAAAACATTGATTCTCCCATTGCAACGGCAGATGTTGTCCAATTTTCACCAACCCAAATAGTCCGCAAATTAGAACATCCATCAAACATATTGCCCATATCTGTAACGCTGGCAGTATTGAAACCACTCAAATCAAGAGAAAGCAAACTACTACATCCTTTGAACATCATATTCATATCTGTAACATTCTCGGTGTTAAGGTATTCCAAGCCCTCTATTGCTGTAAGATTGCTACAACCGCAAAACCACTGTTTTAATATAACAGGTCTAAAATTAGAAAAAGACTTGTCAAATACAATTTTCGTTACATTTTGGGCTTTAACAATGCTATATGCAATGTATGATTTCACACGTCTTCCTGCCGAAGTATGAGTTTCATCTTTATAATCTGTTACAGAATAATCAAAAAGTTCATTTATTTCATAAGCACCGTCAGGAATTCCGTTTGAATCGTATCCCAAAGTCAAAGTTCCATCGTTGAATTTGGCGTATGGCAGAATTAGATTGTAAGGTGTGTGCCCAGATTGAGTAAAATAACCTGGCGTGTTTTTCTCTCCATCAATTTTTGCATACGCGATGTCAGCATCGCCATAGTATCGTGTGCCTTTTTCTCCGACCAATTTATAACATTTACTAAACATTGATTCGGAATTACTAACCGCCGAGGTGTTCCACTTGCTGTCTACATAAATTGTTCTCAAATTACAGCATCCGCTAAACATATTGCTCATGTCTGTAACATTCGACATATTCAATCCGCTTAAATCGATGGTTGTCAGTCGATTGTTATCTTCAAACATGTGGCTCATGTCGGTTACGTCCGAGGTATTTATATTATTCAAACCTTCTATAATCTCTAAATTCTCGAAATTTTGATTTGAAAACCAGTATGCACACGTCGTAGGTTTGAAATCAGCAAAAGAAGGGTCTATTATTATTTTTTGTGCAGCATAGTAATCTCTATGTGGGCGACTTCCATTACTCCACTCATTCCCCTTGAATTCCTCAACGCCTTCAGGTAATTCCGAAGCAGATTTCAATGTTAGTGTTCCGTTATTAAAAACAACGTAGGGTACTGATTGATGCGGAGTTATTGTTACATCAACAGAAGCACCTTGTCCCATTGCCATATCCACTGGACACACCATCATCGCCACAAAGACCGCCAACAGCAGTCCCACAATATTCCATTTCTTTTTCATAACGAATTGAATTTTAATTAATTGAACAATGTAGAAAGGGAATTGTACGGACACAAAAAAAGCGTAGTCTATTAAATTATGTGTCATACCTATTGTGAGGTCGTGGAATGTACCCGGGAAATAATATAACACAACAGACCACGCCCGTATACGGGAGGCGTGGCAGTTGTGCATAACTATTTCCCTGAAATTTTCCACGTTTCACAATAGATTACAGCACAACGCCATTTCTAATTTACCTGCACGGATTACTATTAACAATCCACGGCAAATATGCAAAGATTATATAAAATAAACAAATATTTTTGAAGATTTTTTTGAAAGATTTTTTCAACTGGGTGAGAATCAAATGGTTGATGGGATAAATGTAGGGACGCGGCGCGCCACGTCCCTACAGTGGGGCAGATTACAATTTTTCTATTTCTTCTTCGGAT
This sequence comes from Bacteroidales bacterium UBA3824, assembly GCA_002393195.1. Lineage (GTDB taxonomy): Bacteria > Bacteroidota > Bacteroidia > Bacteroidales > UBA3824 > UBA3824. Next base: position 14,138 of record DGIK01000195.1, read on the forward strand.
TTGCAAAGTTAAATAGCCAATAATCACTTTTTGAGGTGCAGTCCTCCATTTTCATATTGTGTTTTGTGCCGCAAATCTAACAAAAATATCTTCTTGCAAAATTTTTTTTTTTGCAGGGAAATTGGAATCTTAAAACAAATCATCGGCGGTAATGCATTTCCGCACGTGTCCGCTGTACTCATTCTTGGACAATCCGTATGTGGTGATGAAGGTCAGATGCGGATTCTTTTGGAGTTTGGTTTTCTCCATAAAGGTATTGATTTTGCGGTTGAGCCTGAGGTCGTAATCCTTGTCGATTGTGAAAAAATCGGTGCAAAACTTTATTTCACAGATGTTGACAACACGGTCGTCGCGGTCAATTACCATATCTATCTGTGCGCCGTCGTCCCCTTTTGCACGCCAAGGCAGGATATTGGTATTGACGCCTGCAATGCCGAGGGCGTTTTTTATCTGTTGACGGTGTACATAACAGACCTCATCAAATGCAAACCCGCGCCAAGAGTTCAATTGCGGTGCCCTCTGATTATCAGCCCAAAAAGTCGCGCTGTCAGCCTTGTGCAACACCTTGAAATACATATAAAAAAGCGTAAACAAGTCTATGAGTTTGTATCTCAGATTTCTCGGTGCTTCGCCGTACAGAGGGTACGACACAATGAAATTGTTGGCTTCCAACGACCGCAAAATCTCCGTAAGCCCGCCTCCCGACGGAATTTTTAAACCGTCTGAAATTTCTTTTCTCGTCATACCGTCGCGTCGTGTGCTGAGAAGTTTCAGGACGGAGATATATTTTTGAGGGTCAACGAACAACGAGCCGCAAAGCCTTTCAAATTCGTTGTTGAGTTTGCTGCCCGAGGAAAAGAACATCTCGTCGATATTCTGCGCAAGGCTCATCCCTTTTTGTAGATAAGACATATAATAAGGTATGCCGCCCAAAATCATATAAGCCTGAATTTGGTCATAACGGTCGAGGACGATGTTTTTTTGCTTGTAATACAACTCGCACTCACTCAACGAGAAAGGGCGAATTTCTATCTTGTATGTAGCGCGACCATAGAGGCTACCCATGTTATTGAGGATTTGGTTTGTAATCCACGTTGGCTCGCTGCCACAGACAATCAGCAAAAGATTGTGTCGTCCCACCCCCCAATTGTTCCAAAAATGTTCAAAAGCGGTTACAAAATTGGAGCGTGGAGTATCGAGCCACGGCATTTCGTCAATGAAAACCACAAGGCGTTTTTTTACGGGATTTTGTTGATAGCAGTTCTTTCAGCCTGTCAAACGCATCAAACCAATCCTCAGGCACATCACGGTATGGCGACCCGTACTGCCTGAGCGACTTGGAAAACTCCTTCAACTGCTGCTGCATCAGGAGCGATTCGTTGTCTTTCATCTGAAACGGCGACAATGCTGTATGATAGAACGAAAAATCGCCATCAAAATACTCTCTAACAAGGAATGTTTTCCCCGTCCTGCGCCGCCCATAAACCACAAGAAATTCCGACATCTTCGAGTCGTACAAATCCTGTAACTTGCTCTGTTCCTTGATTCTACCTATAATATTACCTTTCATAGCACCAAAAATTATTCCGCCGCAAATATATAAAAAATACCAATTCGGGCGAAATAATTTTAGAAATTATTTCGCCCGAATTACACTTTTTCACCCAATTCGGGCGAAATAATTATGAATTATGCATTGAAAA
>DGIK01000208.1 GCA_002393195.1 Bacteroidales bacterium UBA3824
TTACTTCAATTACTTCAATTATTGAAAATGGACGACAATTATTATATGCGGGCGGCGTTGCAGGAGGCGCAGAAGGCTTTTAATGAAGACGAGATTCCTGTGGGGGCTGTCGTGGTGGTAGGTGAGAGGATTGTGGCGAGGGCGCACAATATGACTCAACGGCTCAATGACGTTACAGCTCACGCGGAGATGCAGGCTCTCACGATGGCGAGTGCGCAGGGTGGCAAATATCTGCCCGAGGCAACACTTTATGTAACTCTCGAGCCGTGCGTGATGTGCGCGGGTGCGCTCGCGTGGGCGCAGATTGGGCGCATCGTATATGGTGCGCACGATACTAAGCGCGGCTACGGAATCATCGAAAATTGCATATCGTCTCGCTCTCTGTCGCTGCTGCACCCTAAGACAGTGGTAGTCGGCGGCGTGCTGGAGCAGGAGTGCGCGGGGCTTTTGAAGGAGTTTTTTGGGAAGAAGAGGTGATTATTTTTTCGCTTTTTCGGTCCGCGACTTCATACTTCGATACGAGCCGTCTTCGAGGGTCATTATTTGCATAATCTGTTCTTTGGTCTTGCCGAGGTGGACGAGGATTAGAAAAAGTTTCTGACGGTCGGTGAGGCTTATGTAATCGGTCTCAAAACTGTAAACATACAGAAAATCAAGGCTTTGGTAATAGTCAATGAAATTTTTGTAATCATCTCTGCTCCAACGTCCGATTTTTTGGTCGTTAAGTATCTGACTATAAAGTTCTTTGCCGCGAACATATATGTCAGAAAACTTCATTTCCAATGCCTTGACTTTTTGCTGCAAAAATTGGATTTCTGTGTCGTTTTTTTCGGTATTGGAATGTTGTAACTCGCTTATTTTTTGGTTGTAATTGTTGATGGTGCGTTGCGCCTCGGAGATTTTGCGCGAGCGTTCTGCCAATTTGTATTTCTGAAAAACAACCACCAACACTAAAACAGCCAAAATAACTGCCGAAATCATAATTGTCAGAAAAATTTTCTTCTCAAAGGAGGATTTTAGTTTGAGGTTTTCTATTTCGGCTTCAAAGCGGGCTTGGATGGGCTTGATGTTGTTGCCCTCCAAATAGTTGATTATAGAATCCTTTGCAGCAATAGTTTTCAAGGCGTGATTGTACGCCGCCTTAAAATCATCTTTTCTGGCGTAAAATTCGTGCAAATAGGTGTTTATTTTCGACTCGTTTTCTACCCAATAATTGCCTTCGCACGATTTTGCAAAGTATTGATTGGCAGTGTTTTCGTCGTTGCGGTGCAGGTATATTTTGCCCAAAACCGAATACGCCTGCCGCAAGGTGTCAAATTCAAAAGATTTAATGATGTATTTTTCCGCCAAGGAATCATCTTCTTCGCAAAATAATTCCGCAAAAGTATAATAAAAAAAGACAGATACGCGGTTTTTGTCGTGTGCGTTTTCAATACATTCCACCGCCTTTCGCGCATAATACTTCGCGCTGTCCAAACTTAACCAGCCAAATTCGTATGCCGCAGTTTTAAAATAGTAATATTCGGCTGTGTCGTAATTTGTAACGGCATATTGTCCCATTTTTTCGGCAATTTCGCCATACACCTCCATATTGTACGAGTTGATGTTGCATTGCGCCAACCGCATTTGTATCGTAAATTTCAGTTCGTTGCAGTTGGTTTTTTCGGCAAGTTTTTCGGCGGTTCGCATTTGCAATATCGCATCGTCCCACGAACCGTAATTATAAATTATGACGCCTTTTATCAGGTGCGCCCACGCTGATTTTTCGTCGTCGCCGTCGTAGAAATGTATGCTTTTTTCGATTCCAAGGCTGTCGCAGTAGTGCCAATCAAATTGGTAATTTGCAAAAGCCCCTTCTATGATACTGTACATCGCGCTGTCGGCAGTGGTGAGGCGGGGCGCATTGTCGGCGATTTTTTTTGACGTACTGAACTCGCCCTTTTTGACGTACTCATACGCCAAAATAAGGTCTTGGTTGGGCAAGGGTCTTTCGCCGCACGCCACCAAAAGCATCATCAACGTTATTATAAGTTTTAATAATTTCATTGCTCCATAAAAAAAATTACCGCAAATATACGCCAATTTTTCTGATGATGCAAGATTGCGATATCATTTTCATTGTTGCAATATCAATCGTTGCATCATTGCAACATATTGTTTGTAAGTGTGTTATGATTAATACCAATGCAACGCCTATTGCAACAGAAAATTTTCCGCCGTAATTTTGCGCCGTAAACATCAACCAAAATTACAAAGCAATGAAAACTATATTTATCACAATTATGTTTGCGGTTTTGACGGGTGCCGCAACGTTTGCACAGACAATTTCTGGCGGAGTTTTCGCCGAGGACAATACGCCCGTCGCCTTCGCCAATGTCGTTTTGATGGCATCGGATTCGTCGTTTGTTGACGGTTCGATAACGGATGTCGATGGCAAATTCACTATTAAGAAAAGCGATGATGCCGCGTTCATAAGTATTTCGTGCCTCGGTTATGAGAGCAAGATGCTGAGTGTCAATGCTGATGCAAGCCAAATCGTATTGAAGGCGGCAGACTTGATGCTTGACGAAATCACCGTTTCGGCGGGACTGCCAAAGACGCGCATCAAGGACGGCGCAATGGTAACTGACGTGCAAAACACGTTGCTTGCCAAAGAGGGCAGCACGGAGCGTATGTTGGGCAAGATTCCGGGCGTTATCAAGTCCAAGGACGGTTTTGAAGTGTTTGGCAAAGGCAAGGCGGAGGTCTATATCAACGGCATCAAAATGCGCGACAACAACGTCTTGGAGTCCCTTAATCCCGCAAACATCAAGACCGTGGAGGTAGTCAGCAATCCGGGAGCGCAGTACGATGCCGAGGTGAAGGCGGTTATTAGGATTATAACTACTAAACCTGTCGGCGAAGGCTTCGGTTTCAACAGCAAATCATCTTTCTACATCGGCAAAAACATTGATATGACCAACTTGATAAATATGAATTATAGGCGCGGGAAGTTGGATGTTTTTGGCACGTTGCGCTATTCGGTCTATCGCAATTGGCAGAAGCAATGGGGCGAGATTGCCAACAATTCAAATCACCATTGGAAAAATGTCAATTCCGTCGATTATAATTCTAAGTATGACTACATTCCCGTGGTTGGCGGTTTCAATTATCAGGCAGACGAGAGCAACTCTTTTGGTGCACAATACACCGGCACTTTCCATTCTGTGGACGAAGACGATTTTGTGAACACGCTTTCGGTTTTTAGGGATGGCGAGTTTTACGACAATGGATTGGTATTTGGCGGCGTCGATAGCAAAGACAACCAAAACCACCTTCTCAACACGTATTACAACGGCGTGGCGGGCGGATTTTCGGTGAGTTTCAACGCCGATTTTATGAAGCAGACTTCCAACGTATTTGATTCAAACACTGATTTGAGCGACGGCTATGACAATCGCGAAATCAAATCTAAAAACTCCATAACCAACAGATTTCTTGCGCAGAAACTTGTTTTGGGACGCAGTTTGTGGGGCGGCGAATTGTCTTTTGGCACGGAGACTACGTTCACCGACCGCAAGGATGATTACCTTAGTTATGCCGAGCAATACGTCCCTACCGCGAAATCCCAAAACAAGCAACAGAGCCTCGCTGGATTTTGGGAGTACGGATTTTTGATTGGGGAAACGTTGCAACTGAAAGCCGGTCTGCGTTACGAACACATTAATTTTGAGTATTTTAACGATGGCATCAAGGACAATGACGCAAGCCGCAAATACAACGAATTATTCCCATCGGCATCGTTGGCAACGCAGATTGGCGGTATGCAGATGATGCTATCGTACAATGAAAAAGTGAGCCGCCCGACGTATTCAAATCTAAGAAATTCAGTAAGTTACGCGAGCCGTTACCACCGCGAATACGGCGACCCAAAACTGAAACCCGCCATTGTCCGCGACCTTTCGTGTATGGCGGCGTGGGCTTGCCTGCAACTCGGCGTTTCATATACCAACACTTCTGATTATATCGCGCTGTGGCAGACAGTGGAGCCGTCGCAGCCGGAAGTGGAAAAAGTGATGCCAATCAACATCAAACATCTCCCGACCGTGGGATTGCAATTTGCCGCTGCGCCGGAGTTTGGTTGTTATAGTCCAAATTTTGAGGTTATGGTTAAGAAACAATGGCTCGACGCGGTATGTGAAGGCGTCAAAAAAGATTTTTCTAAACCATACTTCCGGGTAACACTCGAAAATTCCTTTGAGTTTGGCAACGGTTGGAGTTTTGAGGCTGATTGCAATTACAATGGCAAAGGCAATTATGAGTACGTGTATTTGAGCCACGATTATTTCTGTTTTGACGCATACATCAGGAAAGCGTTTTTGAATGACGCTCTGAGCGTTGAGGCAGGAGTTTCGGATATTTCATATTCGCAGCGCAACGACATCCGCCTCAGCACCGAGACGGGATTTTTGGACATTCACAAGCAAAGCGACACGCGGGAATTTTCGCTGATTGTAAAATACCGCTTCAACCCCGCGAAGTCCAAATACAAAGGCACTGGCGCGGGCAACGAGGAAAAAGAAAGGATGTAACAATGAAATAAAAAGGAATCGGCTCAAATTTTCCGAAAATCGGCTCAAAATTCTTGCATATTTGAGCCGATTTCTGTATCTTTGTGAGCCGATAATAAAAAAAGCAACGTCATGGAAAAAGAAGTTTTAGGTAGCAATTTTTTCCACAAATCTGCCTTATTTTTCAAAAATGGGGTAATTTTGTCGATAAATCAAGTGGTTTTTGGGTAATTTTTTCCATAAATCGAGTGGTTTTGGGGTAATTTTGTCGATAAATTAAAACTGGAGGATGCTGTCGTCGTCGGTTTCAAAGGCGTTGCACCGGGTAAGGAACGCCTTGACTTCCTGAAAACTTTCGCCCGCAATAAGGCTGCTGAACTGTCTGACGCGGAGCATTGCATTGATGATTTTTTCGGGGTTGTCGCGGCGTGTCAGTTGGCGGAGCGATGCCAAATAATCCGACCTGAAAACCGTAGGAATTATGATTTTGGATTGATTGGCGGCTGTAAGTTCGGCATTCATCATTATGCGCGAAATACGTCCGTTGCCGTCCGAAAATGGATGCACTTCGCTTGTCATAAACAGCATAAAAATCGCTCTTGCAAAAGGATTGTTGAGACTGCGGTACATTTCGTAACCTTTTTTCAACGTGCCTTTCACCTGTTGAAAATCCACAAAATACGTTTCGCCAGCCTTGTTGTTTTTGGTCTTGAATATTCCGGGATTTGTATCGGGACGTGCCGACATCTTCCTCGCCACCCGACTGGATGATTTTTTCAAGTTTTTCCTCCAAAACGTTTTGAGGAAGGCTTTTGGAGACGCCGTCTTTGCTGTATTTTTGCGAAAAATTTTCGAGGAACGCCCTTGCGCCGCCCGCAATGTACAGCCCGCCCATAAAAGGATAATCGCCTTCCATGGCTCCTGCACCTTCTATCAAATGGACAGTAACACCTGGCAGCGACACTTTTTTTGCATAGCCGTATGTGAGATACAGGTGCCCATCAACGGAGGGACGGCACTCAAACGCGCTACGGTAACTCAAAACGGCATCGGGATACAATGTCCCCAAAATTACAAAAAGATTCCGGCGGATAATGTTTTCGGGCTTGTCGTTGAGGTTGGAGGTATATATTTTAGCCGCGATTTTCACTATCCGCTTTTCCTTTTTTAGGACGGTAATCATTTTCGAAACAGTCTTGTCGGACGTGGCAAAAATGATTTCGTGATTGAGGATTGATTCTTTCGATGTCATCTTTGTCTTTTAATATGACGCAAAGGTAAGAATTTTTGTCGGGAAAGAGAAAATTTTTTTAGGAGCGTGCGCGGATGTAATTATTTCCCCCTCGGCTCTATCACCATCACGCTGCCTGAATTGGGCGGAAGCGAGATTTTGATAATATCTGACGGAGTGGCAGGGAACGAAGTTTTTTTGATGCTTTGGTTGCCGCTGTCTTCGTAGTGCGTAACGGTGCAGGGGTGCGAAGTAATTTTTGACAACGGAAATTCTATCTCTGTCTGCAATAATCCGGCAATGGACGCCACGTACCAAGTGTCGCCCTTGCGCCGTGCTATGGAAAAATACCGCCTCGGAAAACCGCCTATTATCTTGAAGTCGTCCCAGACCGTTGGGATGATTTTGAAAAGTTCGATTTCCATTTCGTTGGAGTACCAATCTGGCGAACCATACCAAAATATGTGTTGCAATGGGCTGAAAAGTATTATCGACAATGCGAGTTGGTGCGCCTTGGTGGTCTGTAGGTTGAGGTGCGATTCGGTAGCGTCTTCGTAGCATATTGTGTAGTCGGCGGCGCCCGTCATATACCTCGTGAATGGCAGCAGCGTGGTGTGGTTGCCGGTATTGTCGAGGTATTCGTTGCCGCGCAGACCTTCGCAGGTGAGCAGGTTGGGGTAGAGCCTCTCGACGCCAGTGGAGCGGTATTCGTCGTGAACATTCACCACGAGGCCGAGCGAGGCGCATTTTGTGATGATGCGGCTTGCAAGCACGTTGTCAATTGGGTTGCGGTTTTTGAAAAATCCGAGCTTTATGCCTTTGATGCCGAGTTTGCTGTATATTGTAAGCACGCTGTCTGCCGGAAATTCGGTAAGCGCGGTCTTATTGGCGTAAACAATGATGCCGATGCCTTTTTGTTTGGCGTATTTGATTGCTTCGGGCAGATTGAGGGTGCTTACTGTTTTTGTGGGGTCGGAGGCGGGATCAAATTCGTTGTCGTAGCCCAATCCATACCATCCGTTGTCTAAGAGTACGTATTGAAATTTCATTTTGGCGGCAAAGTCTATCGAGATTTTCACTCGGTCGGTGGCAAAGTCAGAATCCTTGTTGCCGACGTGGCGATACACCTTGCCGGGCTTCACCCAGTTATAATTGCCGGTTGGCTTGAAGTTGAGCGAGTAGAGCAGGTATTTGCCTTCTATGAAATCGTTGGCGTTGTCGGCAAATATTACGTAATGCCACGGCGTGTAATAATTGGCGATTTGGTATAGTCCGCTTTGGGAGATTGTTACATCGTAGTTGGACATCCAGAGCTTGGCGCGTGAAAAAAATTCGTAGTTGGCGGCTTCGTTGGTGAGAGCCAGCAATGTGTCGCCGAGCGAAACTGTGAGCAACGGCGCAATGGCTGAGGCTTGGTCTTTGCCAAGTACGGAGTTGTATCCGTTTTCCGACTTGGTGTCAAAGAGGTGGTAAATCCTGTTGTTGGTCCAGTGGTATGTGGTGTGATAGTCATCGACGGTGAGTTTTTGAGGGTTGGTGATTTCTACGCTCGTGGCAAAACCGTGGTTGTACGCCCTTATTTTCAGGGTGTTGACGAGTTGCCCGTCCTTGAATGTGATGGCGGTTTCGTTGTAATGGTCGGGCTGCACCTTCCTTTCGCCGAAGTTGGTGCGTATGGTGTCGCGTTTTGAGGTATTCCTTATGTTGTTGAGGTATATGGGTTTGATGGCGTTGCGGTTGGTCTTGCCAAATGAGATGAATGTCGTTGCGGAGTCGATGTATATTTTTTGATGTCGCGATACAGAGAAGGCGATTGAGGTGTCGCTGGTCTTGTAGATGATGATTGATGTGTGTCCGTCGGGCGATTTTACGGAGGCTATGCCGTGTGTATTCTGTGCAAAATTGGCACCATTGAAGGCAATTATTGTCAATAATATCAAAAGTATGCGTGTCATCATATCGTTGTTGTAATAAAAAAAGGCTGTCCGATTTTGTGGAAATTGAACAGCCTTTTCGATGAGAAAGAATAAATCTATAATTAATCTACTTGGTATTTCGAAATAAGAATCTGGAATTCGTTGTTGGCGTTGCGCACTGCGTCGAGTATCTCTGACGGGATGCCGTCCACCTGCGAGAGTTTTGCCTCTGCCTCTTCCATAAGGCTGCTTTGCCTTGAGAGGTTTCTTACAAACTCTGCCATTATCTTCACCCTTGTGCGCTCGAGGTTCTTGTCGGCGTCTTCGAGAGCCTTTGCTTGGAGTTTTTCCTTCTCCTGGAGGGTGTGGTTTTGTTCGAGGATTTCCGCCTGTTGGATTTCGAGTTCGCGGTGCAGTTTGTTGAGTTCTGCCACCTTTGCTTGGAGTTCTTTCTCCTGCTCCTTGGATTTTTCTACTGCGGCGGTCAGGATTTCCTCGTTGTTTTTGAGTTTTGTATTGATTTCGTTGAGCTCTGCCTGCTGCTCCGCCATTGATTTCTGCGTCTTTTGGAGTTCTTCGAGGTTTTGACGAAGTTTTTCCTCCTGAGCCGCCATCTTGTCGGTCTGCACTTGGAGTTCTATCTCCTGTTTCTTGTTGGTGGTGATGTCGGTCGCCATGTTGAGGATTTTGTACGGGAATCCGTCAGAATCAAGTATAGGCGTGAATACTTGTTGCAGCCAGTGTTCCTCGCCCGACACGAGGTACTTGTCGGTGCGCTTGATTACCTCGCCGTCCTTGATGCGGTTCCAGAAGTCGGAATCCTGCAAAGAGTAGCTGTCGTTGGTGTCGCGGAATTCGTCTTGGTTGCGTCCGATGATTTGTTCGCGCTGCACGTTGAGAGCGCGGCAGAATGATTCGTTGACGCTCGTGATGTGGCCTTGCAGGTCGTATTCGATTACAAGCGAAGAGCTGTGGACGGCGTTGAGGATCGACTGCATTTCTGCCTCTTTCCTTGCCGACTCTTCCTGTGTTGCCTGGAGTTCTTCGAGGTTTTGGCGCATTTCTTCTTCCTGCGACGCCATTTCCTCTGCCTGCTGCTGCGACTGTGTGAGGAGTTCGGCGGTACGCTGGTTGATTTTTGCAATGGAGAGCGTGGACGCGATGGATTCCGAAACCTTCTCCACAAAGTCGATTTCGTGGCGTTCCATCTTCTTGAAGGATGCGATTTCCAAGACGCCGAATATCTGTTCCTCCACTTTGAGCGGCATAATCAGGAGGCTGCTCGGATTGGATGCGCCGAGGCCTGATGTGATGGTCAGGTAGTCGTCGGGCAGGTCGGTGAGATATACGTATGATTTTTCGATTGCACACGTACCGATGAGACCTTCGCCGAGGTAAATCTTCTTTTTCTTCTTGCGCTCCTGGTTGTATGCGTATGACGAAACGAGTTCGAGGTGTATGTCTTCCTTGTCGGTGTCGTTGTAGAGGAAAAGACCGCCCTGGTTGGCACCGAGGAAGTGGATGAGGTTTTTGAGGACGTTGTTTGACAAGTCCTTGATGTTGCTTGTGCTCTGACGGAGGATTTCACTGAACTGCGTGAGACCTTCGTTTGCCCACTTGCGGAGTTCGTCTTCGTGCTGGCGTTTTTCGTCTTCGTGCTGCGATTTGGAGAGGTTGCTGCGCATCTCGAGGAGCGAATTGCCGAGGATGTCGCTTTCAGACAGCGGCTTAAATTCGGTGTCGAGGTTGCCTGCGCCGATTGCGGTTGCAAATTCGGTGGTCTGTTTCAAGCCACGGGCAAAGGTGTTGAGGTCTGCCGCCATTACGGAGAGTTCGTCGTTGTTGTGGATTACTATTTCCTTGTCGGGCAGGATGCCTTTGCTGAGTTGCGATACGTATCCGCTGAGCTTGTTGATGGCGTTGGTTATGAACTTGGAAATCCTTATGTGAGTGATCAATACGGTGAGCAGCATCAGCACGATGATGGCGATGTAGAGGTTGCGCATACTCTTGGACGTGCTTTGGTGCTTTTCTTCCACGTACTTGATGATGTCGTTGATGCTTTCGAGTTTAGACCTTTCTATCTGAATGTCAAAGAGGAGGCCTTCCTCACGGTTGAAGCCGATTTCCTTGTCGATGTTGGAGAGCGCGTTGAAATAACGCTTCATATCGTTGACGGGCTTGAGCTTGTCGGCGTTTCTGAGCATCTTTGCTGCCTTGTTGGCGTTGGCGGCGCGAGCCACGGAGTCGGTGTGCGTGGTGTCGTTGCGCACTATTGTCGAGAGGTCGATGTCGTCGGTGGCGCCGGGGATGTTGCCGAGGTATTGTGTGTAAAGCTCGATAAACTCGTTGTAATAAGTATTGTCTTTGCGGCTGATGTATTGCACCTCCATCTCCTTGAGCGATGTGAGCACGTTGGCGGGCAGCGATTCCTGAGCCACGGCGTTGGCGTAGCTGCGCTCTATCTCGCCGATGATACCGGTCTGGAAAGAGCCGCGCTGGTATATCTTGGTGGCGGTGAGCTTGAGGAGGTCGCCGTAGCTGTCGGCGTTTTCCTTGAGCATGTATATCTTGTCGCCGAGCTCGAGGTCGGTGGTCATCGGCAGGTTGAGGAGCTCGTCGAGGTTTTTGTTGAGTTCCTTGCTTTCGAGCTCAAAATCCCTCAGGTACAAGTTTTCGTTGGTCTTGAAAAACACATTGTCGTTGGGATAATACAACAGGAACGACTGCTCGTTCTCCTTGAGGCGGAGGTACGAGAGCTTGATGTTGATTACCTTTGCGGTGTATTGGTCGTAGTCGCTGTTTTTGAACAACAATACGCCAAAAGTGATTCCCACCACGGCGAAGGGAATTATAGAACACAGCAGAATAAGGTTCAGCTTGGTTTTTATGCCTAAATTGAGCTTTTTCATAAGCCTGTATGTTGATTTTTGTACGTGCGTTATAACGTTTTTTTTCAAATCAGAAAATTACATCTTTTTTTTTATATGTGCAAGTGTTTTGCTGTCTTTTTTTGTAAAAAAAATATTTGTGTGTAATAATCTGACATTCAGATGCTTGCCGTTGACATTGCCATTTGGTTGTCGTCCGCTTTGATTTTTTTTGTATCTTTGCGACCGGCTTATGGCGTTTGCCGACGGTGTCTGCATTATCAAAATGCAAATTTAATACCGAAAGCCGAAATAACAAAATTTTAATTGACCTTATGGAAAATAATTTGTATCCGATTAAGTTTGAGCCCATCGTAAAGCCCAAGATTTGGGGCGGTGAGAGCTGGCAGATTTCTGGTGTGGAAGGCGACGTGTCGGTAGTTGCCAATGGCTTTTTGGCAGGCAATACGCTCGACGAGTTGCTTGAAATTTATATGGGCGACCTTGTGGGCGACAGCGTTTATGAGAAGTTTGGCAACGAGTTTCCGCTGCTCATCAAGTTTATCGACGCTCGCGACCGCCTTTCGGTGCAGGTGCATCCCGGCGACGAATTGGCGGCGGAACGCCACAATTCGTTTGGCAAGACCGAGATGTGGTATGTGCTCGATTGTGAGGATGGCGCGGAGCTCATCAATGGTTTCAATCGTGAGATGAGCAAGGAAGAATACCTCGACGCCCTCAATCATGGCCGTCTCTTGGACATCCTCAACAAGGTGAAGGTGAAGCGCGGCGATGTGTTTTTCATCCCGGCTGGCCGTGTGCATGGCATAGGCGGCGGCAATCATATTGCCGAGATTCAGCAGACTTCGGACGTTACTTATCGTATCTACGACTACGACCGACGCGACAGCAATGGCAATTCTCGCGAGCTTCATACGGAGCTTGCCGTGGATGCCATCGATTACAAATTGTATGACAACTACCGCACCGATTATGTAGCGGAGGTCAATTCTACCGTCAATGTGGTTGACTGCAAGTATTTCACCACCAATGTCTTTGAGTTTGACGAGCCTGTGGAGAAGGATTTCCCGGAGATTGACTCTTTTATTATATATATGTGTACCGCCGGCGGCTGCCGCATAGAGTGCGAAGAGTCGGAAAAACCTGTGGAAATCAAGTGCGGCGAGACGGTGCTGATACCCGCTGCCATAAAGAATCTCTGCTTCATCCCCGACGGCAAGACTACGCTCCTCGAAGTGTACGTGAAATCAACGCCTGACGGCGTTGAGGGGGAGTAAACAAAAATTTAAACGAATTATATATAATTAAAACGAATTTATTAGATGTAAATTCGTTCTAATTCGTTCTAATTCGTTTTAATTTTCGTTGAAAAAACTGTCGCCGTAGGCGGCAAAAATATCGTTAAAGTATTATGATAAAGAGTTTTACACAAGAATATTCTGTGCGCCACGACGATACCGACGTTACCGGGCGGATGTCGGTGCCGGCGTTGGGCGATTGTATGCTCGACATTGCAAGTCTGCACGCCAACGAAATTGCGTGGGGCATAGATCAGATGCAACATGGAGGGCTTACTTGGGTGATTGCCGGTATGAAGTTCATTATCCACCGTATGCCCAGAATTGACAGCCGGTTTAAGATAGAGACTCATGTCTCGGCGTATTCGCGCATCTCCACGCAGAGGGATTTTGTGGCTTTCGACGACGACGGCAAGATAGCCGAGGTGAGCAGCGAGTGGCTGATTATCAACATGGAAAACCGCCGCCCGGTGTTCATCAACGATTTTGTGCCGAGGTTGGAGGAGGTATGCATTGCGGAGGGCGCATTGCCCAAGTATAAGCACCTGCGACAGAGCAATGCGGAGGAGCGCAATAGATATGCACGTCGCATTATGTATTCTGACATCGACATCAATCGACACCTTTATAGTATGCGCTATTTGCAGATGGCACTTGATACGTTTGATGTGGAATACTTGGAGCGTTGCAACATATCGGAGATAGACCTCAATTTTATCGCGGAGGTACTCTGTGGCGAGACCGTGGACGTTGTAAGGCGCAGCGAGGGCGATGTGCATCAAGTGGAGATGATGAGAGATGGAAGCGTGGTGTTTAGGGCGGAGATTTGGAGTGCGGGCTTCCAGCCCGCCTAATCAATGGAATGCGGGCGGCTCGCCCGCTTACAAATTCAATTGTAAGCGGGCTGGAAGCCCGCACTCCAACATTTATTCCCAAAGCAACGTGATGTTGCCGTTCACGATGGAGCTTTCGCCGTTGGTAAATTCGTATCTACACTTATAGACATATACGCCGCGTGGCAGGAGTTCGTTGAGGTAATAGCCGTTCCACGTGTCGCGGGGGTTGTTGGTCTGGAATACCTGCTTGCCGGCGCGGGTGTAGATGGTCAGATTGTATTTGGCGAGATTGTCGATGTTGCCCTTGGGACCAAAGAGAGCCTTGTTGTCGGGTGATGCCGATGTGTAATCGCCGGATGTGAATCCCGAGCGCGATGCTATGATTGCGTTGGGGAATACAATCGAAAATTCTGGTTCCTTGATTGTGATGCGCCTCGTAACGGTGTCGGTGCAGATATTGTTGCTGATGGTGAGCACAATCTCATAATCGCCCGGCTGCTTGTAGGTGTGCGAATGTTTTTTGCCCATCAGTTGGGTCTTGTCGCCAAAATCCCAAACAATGTTGCCGCCGCTTACGTTGCGAGCCTCGGCTATTATCGTCATTCCGGAGATTGCAACTGCAATTTCTGCCTGTTGGTGAGCCGATACTTTGATGGTGTCGTAGCTTGTCTTGGCGTAAGTGCCGCATACGGTGCGCAATGCTATTATATATGTGCCAGGTTTGCTGAAGGTGATTGAGGGGTTTTGCTCGTAGGAAGTTTCGCCGTTGCCGAGGCTCCATTGGCAGTATTCGGTGTTTTGCGAGAGGTTTTGGAGCTGGATTGTGAGCGGTGCGCAGCCTTGGTGCTGACTTGCGTAGAATGCGCTCGTAAAGTAGGGCATCGGGCTTTCGGTGCGGGATGTGCGTTGGATTTCGGGTTCCGACGATGTTATTGATACGCCAGTGTCTGCCTGTATGTCGTCTGCCGTCAGCATCGAATCTTGCTCCGTCTGTGGCTGTGTTTGATTGCTTTGGTGGTTGTTTTGGGGGATAGTTACCGATATTTCGGTGGATACATTTTCGTTGTAAGAAGGCTTGCTGCCGTTTGCCTGCCTTGCGCCGTCTTTGGACGAATCGGCGATGGTGATGGTTTCGTTGCCTTGGGCGGGCTGTTTGATGTCGTCGTGGGACGGCCATAATACTCCCACAGAGATAGCCGCCGCTGCTGCCACGTACAATATGTTGAAGTGCCCAAATCCGGGCTTAAAGAATCTCTTGATGGCAAGCCGACGGTTGACACCTTTCCAAACTTCGGGCGGCGGATCCTGTCGGTAGCCGTCAAAATTGTTTTTATAAAGGTCTTCTGTGGTCATAGTAGTCAATGTCTTTTTATACGTTTTAGTTCGTTAAGTTTTTTTACCACGATGTTTCTCGCCCTCATAAACTGCGTCTTGCTTGTATTGATGTCGATGCCGAGCATTTCGGCGATTTCGCGGTGCTTGAATCCTTCGATTGCAAACATATTGAATACCATCCTGTAACCGTCTGGCAGCGAATTTACTACACCAAGCAGCTCCTCGCGTGTAAATTCGAGGGAGTCGAAGTTTGGGTCGTCGCTTGCGATTAATTGAGCATAGTCGTCAACGTCCTCGTGGTGCTTGTGTTTGGCAGTCTGGTGGTAGTTGGTGATGGCGGTATTTACTGCTATGCGCTTCATCCAACCCTCAAAAGAGCCTGCACCTTCATAGTCGTCTATGGAGGAGTATATTTTTAGGAATGTGTCTTGGAGTATGTCTTCGGCAGTCTCGCGACTGTCGGAATACCTCAGGCAGATGCCAAACAGCACCGGGGAATACTTCTGATAGAGTTCCCACTGTGCGGTACGGCTGCCATTCTTACACTTTTCTATTAGCTCTTTTTCTTCCAATTCCTGCTAATTTCTGATTATTAGACCAATATTGTTTGCCTTTGGTTGCAAAATTAATAAAAAAAACACTGCAATCTTGCAAAAAAAAATCATTAACTTTGCAGCCGCGTAGGGCGTGTGTTTATGCGCCTTTACAATCAGACAAGCAAACTATGAAAAAGATTTTTCTTATCGCGCTGATAATAGCGATTTTGGGTGGTGTAGCCGGAATTTTTTGGTATAATCAGCGTTATACGCCCGTGCCGTCGGAAGGTGTTACGGATGGCAACACTTTTACAAATTTTAGGGACGGACAGCACATCCCGCTCGATACCGCCAAGCAGCGCATCCTGCTTATAGGCGATTCGATGGCGTATTCGTTGATGTTTCGCGCCCAAAATTATTGCGACTTCAATGGGCACGACCTCTTTGTGGTTACATACGTGGCTGCCACGTCGCAGACATACGCGCAGAGCGACACGTTGGAGTATTTCGTCGATAAGTTTAAGCCGACGTTCATCATTTTTGTAATCGGTGCCAATGAGATGTTTGCCCTCGACGGGCCGCAGAGGGGCAAGTATTTTGACCGCATAATTCCGCAGACCCACGGCATCAAGACCGTATGGATAGGCCCGCCAAATTGGAAGGAAGATACCGGCATCAACCAAGCTATGATGGAGAAGTTTGGCAACAAGCAGTTTTTTCTCTCCAAGAATCTCCATTATACCCGCGTGCAGGGGGATGTGGCGCATCCTGACCGCAAGTCTGGCTCGATGTGGATGGATTCGATAGCAAGTTGGGTGATGAGGGACAGCTATTTCCCGATTAGGCTCAATAAGCCCGAGCAGAGCAACCCTGTGCATGTGGATTTTGTAAGGCTTGTGGTCAAAGTGCCAAAGCGACACAACGCCGACAGCACTGGAGCGGGCGACGTCCCTGTATCTGACGAGGGCGACGTTCCGGTATCTGACGAAACGGATGTCCCAGTTTCTACCGAAAAGGATGTTCCAGTATCTGACGAAAATGACGCAATATTGACGCCTGACGATACAATATAATGAGGGTTGTCAAAGTTTTAATTACAAACAGCAGTTTTATTAAAGACATTTGACCAAAATGAGCACAAAATTAAGTTTTTTTATAGGTGGTATGACGAAAGTTTCGCGTATCTTTGCACTTGTAATCGCTATTGCGGTGCAATGGTTGCCCGTGGACGTGAAGGCGCAGTGTGGCAATAGGAATTTCGACGAGTACGGCGTTTTTCTTGGCGTTGGGTATTACAATGGCGAGATCAACCCCGTAACCCCGTTTTACAAGCCTAAGCCCGCCGTCGGGTTCAATCTCAGGCACGTCATCAACGATAGGTTTGGGGTTACGTTCCAAGCCGTATGGAGCGAGCTCGAAGGCAAGGATTCCGACTTCAACAATGAGTATCAGGAGTGGCGCAATGCCTCGTTCAAGAATCAGGTGGTGGAATTGTCCTTGCAGGGCGAAATCAACTTCCTGCCGCTTGTGCCGGGCGACCCGATGCGCTGTTTCACTCCGTATGTAGCCGCCGGTCCCGGATTGGTGCTTGGTTCTTTTGTGGACGAGGGATTGAGGTTTTGCGTACCATTCGGCGTCGGCATCAAGTACAGCCCAAATGAGACCTTCACGCTCTCGGCGGAGTGGAAGTATAGGAAGCTCTTTTCTGATGTGTTGGACGGCATCACCGACGATAAGTACAACCTCTCGTATGGCGAGACTGTGGCACGTCAGAGGTCTTTCCTCGGCAACGACGATTGCTACTCGTTCATCGGAGTAGTGCTTTCGTTCCGTCCCAATGGCAAGGGCGCGCACCGTTGCTCAGCATACTAAACGATAATCGCCGCCTACGGTGGCTTATGTTTTTTCTAACAATAAATTGAAAGAATGGGGAAGAATTAAAAGAATTATTGAAATAGAAACATTCTTATAATTCTTTATTATTCTTTGAATTTTTGGAGATGAAACACCAACGCCGCAAGGCGTTGTCATACAATATTTAGGAAAATTTATGTGAAAATGTCATTTATTGAACAAATAGACAAGACTCGGCTCCCCAAGCACGTGGCAGTCATTATGGATGGCAACGGGCGTTGGGCAAAGAGGCAGGGCAAAGACCGTCTCGAAGGACATTCGCAGGGCGCGGTGAGGGCGCGGGAGATTGTAGATGCCGCCAATAAGATTGGCGTCAAGTACATCACCTTGTACGCCTTCTCCATCGAAAATTGGCAGCGTCCCGATAGCGAGGTCAATGGGCTTATGGCGTTGCTCTCCAAGAGCATCGTGTCGCAGTTTGCCGACTTAATCAAATACAATATGCGTCTATTGACTATTGGCGACAATGCTATGTTGCCCGCCGACGTGCGCGAGGACATAGAGGAAGCCTGTGCCAAGTCGGCGCAAAATACGGGGCTTACGGTAATAATCGCCCTCAGCTACGGAAGCCGCTACGAGATTGTCAACGCCGCAAAATCGCTGTTGAGAAAGTACGCCGACAAGCCTTTTGACATCGACTCGCTCTCCGAAAAAGACTTTGCCAATCATCTCTACACCGCCCAAATTCCCGACCCCGAATTGCTGATACGCACGAGCGGCGAGGTGAGGATCAGCAACTTCCTGCTGTGGCAGATTTCGTACTCCGAGCTTTACTTCACCGACGTGCTTTGGCCCGACTTCGGCGAGGAGGAGTTTTACAAGGCGATTGTCGATTATCAGCATAGGGAAAGAAGATTTGGCAAAACTTCGCAGCAGATTAGCCAATGAAAAGAAATTTTTTTATTAAATTTGCACCGCGAAACATTTAGTTATAATTATACACTTATTATTTTCAAATGAAAAACAAAATACTGCTGTTGATAATGATGCTTTTGATGGCTTGGCAAGGCGCAGAGGCGCAGACGGTCGTCAATTACGATTCACCCAAGGATTACATTATAGAAGGTATCACCGTATCGGGCATCAAGTATCTCAACAAGCAGGCTATAATACAGATTTCGGGACTCAAAGTAGGTCAGAAGGTTGCCATTCCGGGCGACCAAATCACGCGCTCCGTAGAAAAACTTTGGAGGCAGGGTCTTTTTTCTGACGTGAGCATCGGCATCACGTCCACCACGCCCGACGGCAAGGTATATCTCGACATCAAGCTCGAAGAACGCCCAAAACTCAACAAGGTAACTTACAAGGGCATACGCAAGGGCGAGAAGGAAGACCTCGACAACAAAATCAACATGATTCCCGGCACCAAAATCACCGACCACGCACTTTCCAAGACGCGCAACATCATTATGCAGCATTATTATGAAAAAGGCTATTATAATGTGGACGTGCGCACCGTGGAAGTGCCCGACACCAACCTTCAAAACGTCTCCAACCTCATCATCAATGTTGACAAGGGCAAGAAGGTGAAAATCCTCAATATCACCCCCATTGGCGACAGTGCGTTCACAGACGCCAAAGTACGCAAGGGCTTGAAAAACACCAAGCAAAAGCGTTGGTACGGCATGTTTAAGCCGTCCAAATTTGTGCGCTCCAAGTTTGAGGAAGACAAGCAGACCCTCATCAAAAAGTACAACAAGCATGGCTACCGCGACGCCCGCATCATCAGCGATTCGGTATATCGCATCGACGAAAAACTTGTGGGCGTTGACATTAAATTGTATGAGGGTCGTCAATATTACTTCCGCAACATCACGTGGATTGGTAATGAAAAATACGGAACCGACGTTCTGCAGCGTAGCCTCGACATCAAGAAGGGCGAACTCTACGACCAAAACCGCCTCGACGAGCGCATCAATACGGACAAAGACGCTGTCAGCAATATTTACATGGACGACGGCTACCTATTCTTCCGCACCGTGCCAAGGGAAGTGGCTGTGGTCAATGACTCTGTGGACGTGGAAATCATGGTATTTGAAGGCCCGCAGGCTCACATCGACCGCATCATCATCACCGGCAATACACGTACCAACGACCGTGTGCCGAGGCGCGAGCTTTACACCCTGCCCGGCGAACTTTTCAGCAAGAGCGACATTATAGCGTCTGTCCGCGAGCTTGCGCAGCTCGGCAACTTTGAACCCGAAAAACTCATTCCTAACCCCGTTCCCGATTATGTGAACAAGGAGGTTGACATCGAATATCCTTTGGTGGAAAAAGGCAGCGACATGTTTGAACTCTCGGCAGGCTGGGGCGGCGGATATTTCGTCGGCAGGCTTGGCGTTACGTTCAACAACTTCTCCACCCACAATTTCTTCGACAAATCGTCGTGGCATCCATTGCCGCAGGGCGACGGACAGAAATTGAGCCTTTCCTTCCAGTCAAACGGCAAGTATTACCAGACATACAGCGTCTCGTTTGTGGAGCCGTGGCTCGGCGGCAGGAAGCGCAATTCGCTCACCGTAAGTTTCTATTATACGGATGTCAACTACGGCAAGTACTACTCGTCGTACAGCCGTTACAATTATAATTATAACAGCGGTATGGACTACCGTATGCAGGTATGGGGCGCTGCAGTGGGACTTGGTCGCCGCCTTACCTGGCCCGACAATTATTTCCAATTGTACAACGAGGTGGCGTTCAAGCGTTACAAACTCAAAAACTACCAGTACTTCGACGGCTTCAGTGCCAACGGCACCGCCAACGAGTTTGCACTCAAAGTGGTGTTCTCACGCAACAACATCGACGCGCCTATCTACTCGCGCCGTGGTTCGTCGTTCTCGATTTCTGCCGAGCTCACGCCCCCGTATTCCAGGATGAACAACAAAAACTACAAGACCATCGACCCCGACTACAAATGGCAGTGGGTGGAATATCACAAGTACGGATTTGAGGCGAAAAACTTTACCCCGCTCATCGGCGACCTCGTGTTCCACACCAAATTGGAGTATGGATTCTGCGCGTATTACACCCGCGACCTCGGATATTCGCCTTTCCAGGGATATACGATGGGTGGCGACGGCATGAACTATTATTCATACGGCAAAGATGTAATCGGATTGCGCGGCTACGATTCGGAGACTATCTCCGCCGATGGCAACGTATATGCCAAGTACGCCCTCGAACTCCGTTACCCCGCGATACTCAGCGAATCTGCCACGATATACGGCATTGCCTTCCTCGAAGGCGGCAATTGTTGGAAGGAGTTGTATCAATTCCAGCCCTTCAATGTCTATCGCACGGCGGGATTGGGCGTGAGGGTATTTCTGCCGATGCTCGGTATGCTGGGACTCGATTGGGGCTGGGGCTTCGACACGCCTCCAGGAGAGACCAAGAGGAGCGGCTCCAAGTTGCAGTTTACACTCGGACAGAGCTTCTAATGAGTTAATTAATATTAACGGCGATTCAACATCGACGAATCCGCCAACAATATTAAATGAAAACGAATATGATTGTTAAACACACAAAAACCACAACAATATGAAAAGACTGTTATTTACCGTAGCTTTGACATTGATTTTTGGCGCGGCATCGTTCGCCCAGAAGTTCGCACATGTTGACACAGAATATATCTTGGGCAAAATTCCCGCCTACCAGCAGGCGCAGACCAAACTCGACAACTACTCCAAGCAGTGGCAGGCAGAGGTAGAAGCCAAGTTTAAGGAGCTCGACGAGATGTACAAGAAGTATCAGGCGGAGGCTGACATTCTCCCCGAGGCTACCAAGACCAAGCGCGAGAATGAAATCATCGCCAAGGAGAAGGAAGCCAAGGAATTGCAGAAGAAGTACTTCGGCAATGACGGCGAACTTGCCAAGAAGCGTCAGGAACTCATCAAGCCCATTCAGGACAATGTTTACAACGCATTGAAGAGCGTTGCCACCGAAGCGGGCTACGACTACATCTTCGACAAGGTAACCGGCGACATCATCTACGCCTCCGAGAAGTACGACGAGAGCGATGTTGTTCTCAAAAAGATAATCAAATAATAGACTGCCTACGGCAGCGTTGAGACCAAAAATTAAAAGAATTACCAAAAATTAAAAGAATTTTTTGGAACCATTGGTCAATTCATTTACATTCTTTTAATTTTTGGTTTCTTCAACGCCGTAAGGTGTTGACACATAAATGATTTAATTCACGTTTACATTAATAATACAAATGAAAAAGTTAATTCTCATTTTAATAGCGATGGTGGCGCTGAGCGTTGCAGCTTCGGCGCAGAAATTTGGACACATTACCACAGACGACATCATCCAGGCAATGCCCGAGACCAAGGCTGCACAGACCGCTTTGGAGGCAGAAGGCAAAAAACTCGAAGACCAGCTCCAAGCAATGGGCGTAGAATACCAAAACAAGGTTCAGGCATATCAGGAGAACGTTCAGCTTGCCGACGCAGCCCCCGAAAAATGGTCAGCCGCACTCCGCGCCGACAAGGAGCAGGAGATTATGCAGCTCCAAGAGCGCATCCAGCGTTTTCAGGAGAATGCTCAAACGAGCCTCGCCCAAAAGCGCAACGACCTCTTCAAACCCATTATGGACAAGCTCGACGCTGCCATCAAGAAAGTGGCTGCCGCCGGCGGTTATGTTTATGTGATGGACAAGGCCAATGTCCTCTACATCAACGAGGCAATCAGCGTTGACCTCACCAACGAGATTAAGAAGGAACTCGGTCTGTAATTTAATTATCTTATAACGAACCAATATGCTCGGTGTCTTTGATTCTGGATTCGGAGGTTTGACGATACTCCGCAAGTTTCAGGAGTTGTTGCCGCAATACGACTATATGTTTCTCGGCGACAATGCAAGGGCACCATACGGTTCAAGAAGTTTTGAGACGGTGTACGCCTACACATTGCAGGCGGTGCGCCGTCTTTTTGATTTAGGTTGTCCATTGGTAATTCTTGCCTGCAACACAGCCTCCGCGAAGGCTCTGCGCACCATTCAGCAGCACGACCTTCCACACATCAATCCCAACAATCGCGTCCTCGGCATCATACGCCCCACCGCCGAAGTAATCAACACCTACACCAAAACCAACCACGTGGGCATCCTCGGTACGCAAGGCACGATAAATTCGCAGTCTTACATCCTCGAAATCCAAAAACTTCACCCCGCAATCCGCGTCTATCAGCAGCCATGCCCTATGCTCGCCGCCCTCGTGGAAGCCGGCGAAATCTCCAACCCTGGCACGGATTATTTCGTAAAAAAATATTTTGATTTGCTAATGGCGCAATCGCCCGATATTGATGCCGTTGTGCTTGGCTGCACACATTATCCGTTGTTGATAGATTCTTTCCACCGCGCGGCGGGCGACGCTTCGCCTGTCAATTTTGTCCAGCAAAACGAAATCGTGGTGCACAGCCTCGCCGATTATCTCGCCCGTCATCCCGAAATGGAATCCCGCCTCTCCAAAGGCGGCCGCACTATATATTACACCACCGACACGCCAGAAGTGTTCGACAAGACGGCGGAGGTGTTTTTGGGGAGACGGATTAAGAGCGAGAGGGTGGAATTGTAGGCTATATTGATTGCGAAAGTAGTGTCTGCCAAAACTCAATGGCTACTTCTCCCATTCTGTAATCTCGCACTCGTGTTTTTTGGTCTCTTTGTCGTAATTGATGGCGACAAAGAGTAGGTTGCCTTTGTAGTTTTCGAGGGCGTCGAAATATTGACGGCTCTGAATCTGCTGTAATGCTTTCCCTGTGGATTGGTTGTGCTTCAATTCGATGATAATTGCTGGATGCTCAGGCGATTTCACCACCGGCACATATACCAAGTCGGCAAAGCCCTTTCCCGTAGAGAGTTCCTTGAAACAGTTGTAGTAGTTGAGTGCGTGTACAAAAGCGATATATACAGCCGCCGCAAGTGCATCTTCATTGTTGAAGTTGCGGTTTGACGTTACGTGTATGTGGGTGTTGTCCAAGGCTTTGGCAACTGCGTCAGAATTTTTGAGAAGTGTCTGTTCCAAAAGGTCTTCCGAAGCCTTGATGATATCGTCGGTTTTGGAGTATTCGGGCATATCTTCTATGGCATTGTTCCACTCTTTACGCACTTCCAAGTTTGGGATTCTGCAAGTGCCCTCTTTGGAATTGTATGCCAAATATCCGAGATGGATGAGGTAAGTGAAAACATCGTCTTTTGAATGAAAATCTGTCATCGTGTTCATATATCGAGTAACATTCACCTTCACTTCTTCACCTGAAAGCATTTTTACTACATCTTCTTTTGCGCCTTTGTAGTTGTGTTTTAGGCGGTCGGTGATGACCATATACGTGGAAGTCTTGCCCCAAAAATTGCCAAATTCGCCTTTCAGCATACATTTAACAACCGATTCGGGATTGTAAATTTCGTAACCGTTTTGAGCATAGCCGTCGTATTCTTTTTTGCATTGCGCATAATCCACCTTGTATTTTTTGCACAGAGGTTTCACTTCTTTTTCGGTAAAACCCACAAATTCAGCAAGATTGTACGAGTTTAAAATCGTATATTCCTCAAAATTGTTGAGTTTGCTCTGCACCCTGTCTCTTACAATTGGCAAAATTCCTGTTAGATAGGCGAGCGCAATGGCAGGTTTAAGTGTGTCGCTTTTAAAAAGACCGTTCAGAAATTCCAAATAATCTGCAAACAAATTCGTTCCAAATTGGTTGCGCACAAGGCAGTCGTACTCGTCGAGAATGATTACAAAGGTCTCGCCCGTGGCTGAATAAACCTCCATCATACAGTTTGCCAATGTCTCGTTGTTGCGAAACTTTATTTTTGGAAACTGTGCTCTGAACTCTCTAAGTAGTTTTGCCTGCAAGTCTATCAACATTTCGTCTTTAACCCTTGCGTTCTGATACTCGCTTGCGACATCTATCTTGATGAAATTCAGTTTGTTGAGATATTGTTCATAGTTCTTTGCCTTGGAGATTTTCAATTTGGAAAACATCTCTCGCGAATCGCAACCCTTGGAATAGTATGCGCACATAATGTTGGTGGCGATTGTTTTGCCAAACCGCCTCGGACGAGAAACGCAGATATATTTGTTGCCTTTCTCTATAAATTTGTTCAATTCGCTGATTAACATTGTTTTGTCAACGAATATATCACCGGCCAAAATCTCCTTGAAACCGACGTTGCTTGGATTGAGGTATATGCCCATAGTGCCTTACGATTTTTATTTTTCGCAAAGTTAGCAATTTTTTTGTATTCCACCTTAAATTTTTATCATAGGCTGCAATTCCTTCAATTTTTCCCCTCCATTTCCAACGTTTGCGCAATCGTTTGCACACTTTTTAATGCCGAAATCACCCAAAATATGATGTCAATTTTTTTACAAAAACCTAATTTTGTTGCGTAAAGTTAAAATAATGATTTACTAATATTATCTAAAAAACAATTAATAAAATGGACAGTAAGACATTAAAACTCCGTTACTTCATAGCGTTGCTGCTATGCGTAACATTCCTGGGGCTTACGACCTCCGCCTACGCCCAGAAGGCGATTTCGGGCAAGGTGGTGGACGAGAGCAACGAGCCGCTCATCGGCGTTACTGTTGCCATCCAGGGCACCACTGTCGGCACAATCACCGACATCGACGGCAATTATGCCATCACTGTTCCCTCCGGTCAGGAAAACGGAACGGTAATGTTCTCTTTCATCGGCTACGGCACGGTAACGATGCCCGTACCTGCTTCTGGCAAACTCAACATTCAGATGCAGCCCGAAGACACTCAACTCGGCGAGGTAGTAGCCATCGGCTACGGTACTAAGCGCAAGGGCGACCTCACCGGCTCCATCTCCTCCGTCAGCGAAAAAGACTTCAACGGCGGTGTGGTTTCCAGCCCCGAACAACTCATCAACGGCAAAGTGGCTGGCGTTCAAATCATGAGCAAAGGCGGTTCGCCGTCTGCCGGCAGCGCAATTAGAATCCGTGGCGGCGCATCCCTCAACGCCTCCAACAACCCCCTCATCGTCCTTGACGGCGTGCCTTTGGAAGAAGGAGGCATCATGGGTAACGACAACAACTTCCTCTCCCTCATCAATCCATCAGACATAGAGTCAATGTCAGTTTTAAAGGATGCTTCTTCTACCGCAATCTATGGTTCTCGTGCGTCTAATGGTGTGATAATTATCACGACCAAAAAAGGAACGAAAGACAAAGTAAAAATCAACTTCAACTCCAACAACTCCGTTTCTTTCAAGACAAAGACCCCCGAAATGCTTTCAAGGGACGAGTTTGTGGACGTCCTCTCAGCCACCTATCCCAGTTTGACTAACCTCGTTGGCGATGCCAACACGGATTGGATTGACGAAGTATTTCAGCCGGCATGGGCTACCGACAACAACCTCAATGTTTCCGGCTCAATCGCAAAAGTGCTGCCCACACGTGTTTCTGTCGGTTATCTGGCGCAAGACGGCATTCTGAAGACAGACAATGTGAAGCGCTACACCGCAAATCTCAATCTCAGCCCATCCTTCTTCAAAGACGCGCTCAAAGTGAATATGAGCGTCAAAGGGGCTGTCAACCAAAACCGCTTCGCCGACGCAGGATATGCCATATACCAGTCGGCGACATTCAACCCCACCATTCCCGTTAAATCTGGCGATGACAGCTACATGAAGGGTTGGAACGAAATATACACGACAGATGCAGACGGCAACAAGGTTTACCCATCCACTGGCAACGCAAACCCGGTTGGATATCTTGATTACTCCAAGAGTACTTCAACGGTAAAGAGGATTATCGCCAACATCGATGCTGAATACATTTTCCCATTCCTAAAAGACCTCAAACTTCACGTCACCGGCGGTTTCGATGGTTCCAAAGGTGAAGGGGACAATGTGTGGGAAAACGGTGTGTTCAGGGACTATTCCACCAACGGACGAGACTTCACATACGGTCCACAGGTCAACAAAAACGGGCTTTTTACTGGCTACTTGTTTTACAACAAAAGGACTGACGCCGTAAATTTTGATTTCACGGCTGGATACGACTATCAAAAATGGCACGGCAATAAAGCCGACTATTGGGAATATTCATACCTTGGCAAGACCGAGGCCGACCAAATCGTGTATCACCGTGAAGAGGATTGGGCGCACGTCCTGATGTCCTATTATGGCAGGGCTAACGCCTCATTTTTCGGCAAATACATGATTACTGCCACAATCAGGCGCGACGGCACTTCGAGGTTCGCCAAGGATCAGCGTTGGGGCACGTTCCCGTCTGTAGCAGTCGCTTACAGGCTCTCCGAAGAAAACTTCATGGAAGGCATCAGGGACGTTGTCAACAATATCAAGATTCGCGCAAGTTGGGGTGTGACAGGCCAGCAGGATGGCACCGATATTGGTAACTACAGATACCTGCCCACATACAATCTTTCGCAGTTAGGTGCGCAGTATATGTTCGGAGACAATTACTATTACATGTATCGTCCGTCGGCGTACTTAGCAAACCTCAAATGGGAAACCACTAAGGCGTGGAACTTCGGCATCGACTTTGGATTCCTCAACGACAGAGCCATCGCTTCTGTGGACTTCTACACTCGCAAGACCGAAGACCTTATGGCAAATGTGCCTGTTGCCGCCGGCACAAACTTCACATCAGAAATAGTCACCAACGTCGGCAACGTGGATTCCAAGGGCGTCGAAATAGAATTTGGAGGCTCGCCTTTGTCCACCAAGGACTGGTCTCTGGATTTGCATTTCAACGCAACATGGCAGAAAAACGAAATTTCAAACCTTCGACTCACAGAAAACGCAGCTGTAGCCCCGACTTTGGTTGGTGGGGACGTCAATTCTCACAAGATACAGGTATTCATGGAAGGTTACGCGCCATATACATTCTACCTGAAGCACCAGCTTTACGACCAGGACGGACACCCCATTGAGGGAGCATACGCCGACATCGACAAAAGCGGCGACGACTCGGAAGGTGATAGGTATTTCGGTCATTCAGCCATGCCGGATTGGATAATGGGCTTCTCGTTCAACCTAAGGTACAAGAAGTTTGTGCTCTCTTCGTCTATGAGGGCAAACATCGGCAATTATGTATTCAACGGCTCGTCTGCCAACACTGGCGCAAGCGAGTGCCTGAACTGGAACAACCCATACCAGGTCAATAATCTTCATTCATCCTACAATGACACCAAATTCTTCATCAGGCAAATCTACTCAGATTATTACCTCGAGAACGCTTCTTTCCTCAAGATGGACAACATCAGCCTCAATTACAACTTCGGCAGGATTACAAAGTATTTCGGCCTTAACGCCACATTCACCGTGCAGAACGTGTTTACGGTAACGAAATACACTGGCGTTGATCCTGAAGTGGAAAATGGCATAGACAACAACTTCTATCCCCGTCCGCGAACATTCTCGCTTAGCCTGGGATTCGATTTCTAAGTATAATTTGGAAAAACTAATAAAGAACAGCTTCAAAATGAAAACAATAAGATATATAGCGGCGGCAGCTCTATCAGCCACGATGATGCTCGCCTCCTGCGACGAACTTGACCAGTACCCGAAGATGGAAACCTCGTCGGCAGACGTGTACTCGTCCACCGATGGCTACAAGCAGGCTCTCGCAAAGATATACGCTGCATACGTGATACGTGGCAACGAGTTCAACGGTGGCAGCGCAGACCTCAAGGGCGAAGACCCATACTTCTGTTCTCGCTCCTGTTTCAATCTCCAGGAGTGCGGCACCGATGAGATTGTCTTCACATGGGCAGTATCCGACGAACTGTTGGAGATTTCCACACTCAAGGGTCTGAATGGACAGTCAAAATGGATCGCTGGAGCATACTATTCGCTCTACTACATCGTGACGCTCGCCAACGACTTCATCCGCAACTGTGGCGACGACGGCGAGATTGGACAGATGAAAAACGAGGCGCGTTTTATGCGTGCATTCGCCTACTCCCAAATCATGGACTTCTGGCCAGTGGGTGCATTCGTTACCGAAAAAGACCCCATCGGTGCGTATGAGCCGGAGATTGCTACCCGCAGCAAAATCTGCGAATACGTAATCTCCGAACTCGAAGACCTCGTGGAAAAACTGCCCGCCCAAAACGAGCAGTACCGCGCCAACAAGTACGTAGCGGCGGCGTTGTTGTCGAGGGTGTGCCTCAATGCTCCCGTCTATACCGAGACCGACGGCAAGGAATACTACGACAAGTGCATCAAGTACTCCGAAGTCGTATATGAAGGCGGTTACAGCCTTGAAAACGACTTCGTCAAACTTTTCAACGCTGAAAACTCCAAGCGTACAAACGAAATCATTTTCTCGTTCTATACAGGTCAGGATGGTTCCAATGGCAATCCTGCATGCGGTTCCACCACGATGATTATCTGTGGCGAATGTAACGAAGCAAGCGATGCAGCCAAAGCCAACAACACGGACGTTTTGGGTTGCACATGGGCTTGGCAGCTCTTTAGGGCAAGAAAAGAAGCGGCACAGCGTTTTGAGGGTTCCGACAAGCGCAATTTGTTCTTCACCGAAGGGCGTCCTATCGCAAATGTGTCATCCATTGATCAGAAGTCGTCTGGCGAGGGATATGTGTTCACTAAGTTCCGTCACACAAACGACGACGGCAGCGTTACAGACCCAATTACGGATAAAAAATATTTCTCGAAGGTGGATCTCCCCATTCTGCGCCTCTCCGAAGTTTACCTCAACGAAGCCGAGGCAATCCTTCGCGGTGGCACGGGCGCAAGCAAGTCAGCATTGGAACTCGTCAACCAAGTGCGCACAAGAGCTGGCGTGGGTGCGTTCTCGCAGGCAGACCTCGAAGCCACCACCAACGGCATCCAATACTGGAACCTTTTGGAGGAGCGCGGACGCGAGTTCATGCTCGAATCCTTGCGCAGAACCGACCTCATCAGGTTTGATGCCTACGTAGGCGACAAGTATTCTTGGGAATGGAAAGGCGGCGTTTACAGCGGCGGCTCTGCCGATGCGAAGTTCAAATTCTTCCCCCTGCCGGTAGCCGAACTCTCCGCCAATTCCGCGCTCTACGACCCCAATTATTAGTAGTTATCAACTTTTATTAATTGAAACAAAATGAAAATATCGAATTACATATATGCCGGTGTGCTGTCGATGGTGCTTGCGGGCGGCCTCGTCTCCTGCGATGACGACCTCGAACACTACACCGTCAACGCGCCTGATGCTACAGTGTTGGAACAGAGCGCGTCCACAATAGACCTCAAAGATGACAACCTCAACGACGTACTGTTTACGTTGACATTCACTGGTTCGTCAGATTTGAATAGCGAGACCGCCACATCCTTGGGCAATGGAGCATACGTGTTGGAGTATTCGTTGGATCAGACGTTCCCGAAAGCATCCACACTCTCCGAGACCATCAAAGCAACGAGTGGTGCCAATTCGAGGACATTCCTCGGCAAGGATCTCAACGACATTGCCCAGAAACTCCACGCGACTGCCGGTGAAAATACAACGGTGTATTTCCGCATTAACCATTCCTACACCGAAAAATCTATGGAATTGGGCAACGTGAGCAATGTGGTTTCGCTCTCGTTCGCTCCGTTGAAAGTCGCAAAATCCCTGTTGGCAGTTTCCAAGGATGATGCTTCCGTAGTTTACGCTACATTGCTCTTCAACGAGGACAAGCAGATTTACGAAGGCGAATACACCACATCTGAATGGAATTTCTATCTCATCGACGCCATCGAAGGCACTATCTACGGCTGCGACGACGAGTGGGCTGGCGCAGAGGACTGCAACCGTTCCTACAAACTTGTCGCTGGCAGGGAGATTGGCGATAATTATTCGTCATGGTTTGATCCGAGCAAGCGTCCCGTCACAATGCGCGTAAACCTCAACACTATGACTTGGGACTGGGAGCTTATCGCTACCGACAAGAAAGACCTCACTGGCGTTTCTATCATAATTGTGGGCGGCGATATGGGCTGGCACGACAGTTGGACACCCGACGAGGGAGTCGAGGTAACTTCCAACGGCGACGATACTTACACCGCCGTATTTGAAAACGTTGTGTTGACCAAAGATTTTGGCTTCCGTGCCACTGAGCCGGCATCCGCTTGGCTCGGTCCTGACAATTTTGCATCGCTTGGCGACAATCTCGTAAAGGACGGCAACATCAAGGCCAAAGCCAACGGCATCTACACTGTCACAGTAATCGCCAAGGCAGAAGCCGACGGCAGCATCTCATATACCGTGGACGCAGTAAAGACGGGCGACCTCACCGCACAGGATTTGAGTGCCAAGACGCAAGGTATCAAGGGCTCTTTCAACGGATGGACAGTGGTAAGTCAGGCTGCCCCCTCAGTAAACGGCAATGTATATACTTACGTAATGTCGGACATCGAAGTCGCTGACGACGGCGCCGAGTTCGGTTTTGACGGCGACCTCAGCTGGGTCGGCAACGGCGGCTTGAAGGTGGAGACCGACTTGGTGGAAGTGCCGGAATCTGGCAATCTTAAGATTAAGACTGCGGGCATCTACACGTTCACTTTGGTTGCAACGGCTCTTGATGATGGCGGCATCTCTTACAGTATGACCGCAGAAAAGACGGGAGACCTCGCCCCGACAGCACCTGAGGATTATTCGGCAGTAGAATTGAAACTTGTAGGAGTGGTATCTGGCAACGAGGACTGGTCCAATGGCATTGCCAAAACTCCCACCGTGTCTGGCGAAAACGAGTACACATACGTCTATGACAATGTGCAGTTGGTATCTGGCGACAAGTTCAAAATCTGCAAAGGTGCGTGGGAAAAAGACTGGGGATTCTCCGTCCTCACCGCCAACGACAGTTTCACCGACGACGGTGGCAACATCGCCATTGCTGACGATGGCATCGGCATTTACAAAATCACCTTTGTAATCAATACAGCTACAAAGGCGGCCACCATCACCGCCGAAAAGTCAGAATAGCATCATAGTATTTCTCTCTCATAATCAAATCATTCCGCCGCATCGAATAAAGGGTTTTCGGATGCGGCGGTTTTTTTATGTAGTTGTTTTCAGGCAAGAAAATCTTCCATCGTAACCTCGCATTGCGCGATGCTCGAATATTCGTTTTGCACTATGCCGTAGGTGGTTACCATTACGAGGTGGATTGGCTGTTTGCATTTGGCTTCTGTCCTGAAAGTCTCTATCTTGTTCATGAGTTCGGCGTGGTACTTCTTGTTGATGGTGAATTTTGTATTCCAAAATTTCATTTCGCAGACGTTGACTATGCCGTCGGCGCGGGAGATTACGAGGTCTATTTGTGCGCCGTTTTCGCTTTTTTGCGATTGCCAGCACGACACGCGAGTCTGTACGCCGGATATGCCGAGGGCTTTTTCTATGCAGTTGACGTGTTGCAGGCAAAATTGTTCAAAGGCGTATCCCGCCCAGGCGTTGTGTATTGTTGTGCCGAGTTGCAGCGTCCAAAATTCCTTGTCGGTAGTGCCGTATTTTTTGATGAATTTCAGGTAAAACAACGAGTAGAAATCGGTCAACTGGTAAATGCTGTTACGCTCCTTGTTGTTGAGACTCAGGTATTTGCGAATGAAGTCGCAATTATCTAAGTCGTTGAGGATTTTTGTCAATGTGCCGCCGTCGGGTAAGCCTGTCGCCTTTATAATTTCCTTGCGTGAGAGCCCTTTGTTTTTTTGCCCGATGGCTTCGATTACCTTGATGTAAGTGGAGCTTTCGTCAAATAGCGACGAATATAGTTCGTCAAATTCGCCGTACAGCTTGCCCTGACGCTTAAAAAACATCTGGTCAACGTTTTGGGCGAGACTTTTGCCACGTTGCATCAGACTCAGATAATAAGGCACCCCGCCCATTATCATATAACATTCCAAGATGTCCTTGTCGCCGATAATGATGTTTTTGTAATCGAAAAATTCTTTACATTCGCTTACCGTGAATGGGTGTAGGTATATCCGTCGGGTAATCCTGTTGTGGAGGCCGCCCTTGTTTTTGATAATGTTTTTTACAATCCACGATGTCGCCGAACCGCATATAATAAGCACAAGGTCGTTTTGGGTGTTGCCGTAATCGTTCCAAAAATGTTCTAAGGCGGTTATGAGGTTGCTTTTTGGTGTTGACATATACGGCAGTTCGTCGATGAATACCACCTTTTTGCCTTTTGATTTTTTGTTTTCCAACAATGTCCTCAATAGCGCAAATGCCTCCATCCAATCTTTTGGGTCGGGGCATAGAGATGAGCCGTATCGCCTGAGCGATTCGCCAAAGTTTTTGAGTTGCTCGTTTTTGTCTTTTGAAGCGAGTCCCGTATGTTTGAAGGTGAATTTGTCGTCGTAATATTGATTGATTAAATAGGTTTTGCCTATCCTGCGTCGTCCGAATATTACCACAAATTCTGGGGCGTCCGACTTCATAATTTCGTCTAACTCAGTCGTTTGTGATTTTCTGCCTATTAGTTTTGCCATCGCTTTTGGGTGTTGGTTATACGCTGCAAATATACATATTTTTTTTAAGATACGCAGCTGTAACTATGTTTTTTTTGATAGTTACAGCTGACTATTCTAAAAATACGCAGCTGTAACTATGTTTTTTTATATAGTTACAGCTGACTATTATCTAAGATACGCAGCTGTAACTATGTTTTTTTTGATACTTACAGCTGCGTATCTTCTATCGACAAAAAACTTTTTGCAGAATGTCAGAAAAAATTATATATTTGCAACTAATATTAATCCAATTAATTATTACAAAAATATGAGAAAGACAAGTTACCTTTTGATAGCCGCAATTATGCTCTTGGGTGTGTTTTCCTGCGGCGACGGTGGCGACGACAACATTGTTGACGAGCCTGTCAACAATGACACCACATCGGTGAAACCTGACAACCCTGATACCCCTGACGTACCCGACACTCCTTCCAACGTGCCGGCTTTCGCATACGGCTGCGACCCATCGTGGATTACCCCGATGGAAGACGAAGGCATCAAGTTTTACGACAAGGACGGCAATCAGACAGAATGTCTTACGCTATTGAAGTCGGTGGGATTCAACGCCGCGAGATTCCGCGTGTGGGTAAATCCCGCAAGCAAGGGCGGCAACGGTATGTGCGACATTGAGGATGTAGTTGCAAAATCCAAACGTGCTTCCGCCCTCGGATATGCGATAATGATAGATTTCCACTATTCCGACGTGTGGGCAGACCCCGCCAACCAAAAGAAACCGAAGGCTTGGGAGAGCATTGCAACAGTGGACGAACTCGCCCAAAAAGTCTATGATTACACCAAGGAATCTTTGCAACGCCTCAAAAATGAAGGCATCGACGTCGCTTGGGTTCAGATTGGCAACGAGACGCAGACTGGTATGATGAAGACCAATTCCGATGGCTCTGAAACCGACATCAACGGTGCGATGAGCAAAGACAACACCAACTTTGCCAAGATGGTAACACAAGGCACTAAGGCTGTCAAAGAGGTGTTCCCCGGCGCAAAATCCATCGTACACCTCGCCAACGGTCAAAACTGGGACAAACTCTCGTGGGCTCTCAACATTATGAAGGCTGGCAATGCCGATTACGACATCCTCGGCGTGTCGCTCTACCCTGATTTCAACAACAAAAGTTGGTACGTTTCGTACATTGACGCCTGCATCAACAATCTCAACAAGGTGGCGGAATCGTACAACAAGGATGTTATGATTTGCGAAATTGGCACATCTTACATCACATCTTGGGACGGCAAACGTGCCATTACCAACACTGTAATACGCGCCAAAAACGAAGTGCCGCGCTGCAAAGGCGTGTTCTATTGGGAGCCTCAGTGCTATTCGGCTTATAATGGCTACGGAATGGGTGGTTTCCTTGCTAACGGCTCGCCAGCTCCGGCATTGGATGTGTTCAGTGGCAAGGTGACGGAACTCCTGCCCGCCGACGACCCCAACCCCGAAGTCATTGAGGGCGACGTCTTGATTTTGATGGACAAATCTTCTGGCGAGCAGTTTGGCATCGCCGAAAAACAGGACGACGGCACGTACAAGGCCACTGTTACCGTAACATCCAATTGGTACAACTTCCGTGTCAAGGACAATGACGGCAACACGTATGGCGTTTCCGACTGGAACACTCAGTATTCGTTTGTGAAAGGCTCCAAGAACGACAATTTTTGGTTTGGCGACGAGAGTGGCACATTTGAGGTTACATTCGACATCGAAAACCAAAAATGGAGCTACATTGTGAAGTAAATTTAATAAAAAAACAACAATGAAATCCAGCAAATTTTTAATAGCTTGTGCGTTGGCAGTATCGCTTGCGGGATGCGGCGATGCGCCCAAAAATCGCCCTTACATTTACGGTGCTGATTCTGGTTGGCTGACGGAGATGGAGGCTAAGGGGATTAAATTTTACGACAACGACGGCAAGGAACGTGAATGTTACGACCTGATGAAATCCATCGGGTTCAATGCTGCGCGATTCCGTGTCTGGGTGCAGCCTACCAACAAAAATGGTTACGGCCCGTGGTGCGACAAGGCGGACGTCGTTGCTAAGGCAAAACGCGCCTACGACCTCGGTTACAAGATAATGATAGACTTCCATTACTCCGACAATTGGGCAGACCCTGGGCAGCAGCGCAAGCCCGAGGCTTGGGATTCCATCGCTGATGTCAACGCTCTCGCCGCTGCCGCCGCCGAACACACAAAGGACGTTTTGACAGGACTGAAAAATGCCGGCATCGATGTTGAGTGGGTTCAGATTGGCAACGAAACCACCAATGGAATGTTGAAGACGCAATCGAACCGCAGCGAGGCCGCCCTCAATTGCGACCTTCTCACCGATTCAGGCACAGCCAATTACATCGTCGTACATAATGCGGCGCAAAAAGCCGCTAAGGATGTGTTTCCCAGCTGCAAGACCATTATCCATTTTGACCGTGGGCACGAGTGGCACAATTTTTCGTGGGGACTTGAAAAACTGGTGAAAGGCGGCGCAGTTTACGACATCTTTGGACTGTCGATTTACCCCGACATCACCGAAAAAGATTGGTACGCCAAAAACGTTGATTCGCTCGTCGCCAACCTCAACAAACTCGTAGAGGTCTATGGCAAGGATGTGATGGTATGTGAGGTGGGATGCGCATGGCCGGATACATACGACGCGCGTCGTGCCGTCAACGACATTGTAGTTCGCACCCGAGACGAGGTGCCGAGATGTTTGGGCGTTTTTTATTGGGAGCCGCAGTGCTTTGACGGCTGGAATGGTTACAAGATGGGCGGATTTTTGACTAACGGCAGACCGTCTAAATTGCTTGATGCTTTCAGCGGCAAGACGCAGCGTCTGCCAGAAAAAGAACAATAAACTATCTCGCCTCGTAATATTTGCCTGGCAGCGATGTTACGAGGTCTTTGAACTCCATTGTGAGCAATAGCGACGACAATGCTTGCATCGGCATCTTGGTCATTGCTGCGATTGTGTCGATGAAAGTAGCTCCATTGGCTCGCAAAACGTCTATTACAGCCACTTCGTCGGGCGATAGTGGCATAAGATTGAGTTCCGTTTGTACGGGACTCATTTTTTTTGATTTGGTCCAGCCCAACATCTTTTCCAAATCGTCGGCATTGGAGATGAGTGTGGCTTTGTTATTGGTAATCAGATAATTGCATCCTGCATACAGACGGTCGGTAGTCCTTCCTGGGAAGGCGAACACTTCGCGGCGAAATTTTCTTGCGTCGTCTGCGGTGATGAGTGCGCCGCCCTTTATCTTGCTCTGCGCCACGATGAGAGCGTCGCAAAGTCCGGCGATGATGCGGTTGCGCCGTGCGAAGTTGTTTTTGTTGACGGGCTGACCGTAATAAAATTCGGTGATGAGTGCGCCGCCGGAGTGCGCTATGTCGCTGGCGAGTTTGCGGTTTTCGGCGGGATACACCATATTGAGGCCGTGCCCGAGTACAGCGGCGGTTGTCATGCCGTATTGCAATGCCGCCTGATGTGCGTAAGTATCTGCGCCCAAGGCAAGTCCGCTTATGATTATGGCGTTGATATTGTCGGCTTTGAGTTTTTCTACGAGGGCGAATATGTTGTTTTTGCCGTCGGAATCGCAAGAGCGTGTGCCAACGATGCCTACGGTGCGCGACGTATCAAAATTTACCTTGCCAAAGGTGTATAGCAAGGTGGGTGCGCCGTCGCATTGTGCGAGCCGCCGTGGATAATTGTAATCGAGGATATAGAGAATGTCGATGTGGTGGCGGATGCAGATTTCTATCTGCGCCTTTGCCTTGTCGATGAGGCTGTTATGTCGGATGGCATCGGCGATGCGGGCGGGGATTGCGTCATCTTTTGCGAGGGCATCGACGTTGACGAACAGATTGCGCAACGAGCCGCAATTGGCAACGAGTTTCCTGATGCCCGCCGCGCCTACGCCGGGTATCATGGTTGCCGCCACTTTATATACGGTATCTTCGTCGTTGAAATCCATTATGGTCTCTTGATGTTATTTGGGTGCTTTGAAATACAGTATAATGCCAATTATGCTGTACAAAATATTGGGTATCCATACCGCCAATAGCGGTGGCAACGTGCTGCCTATCGCAAACTGCGTGAATATCTGCATAAACAGTATGTAGCTGAAACTCAACGCCAACCCCAATCCGAGGTTGACACCGATGCCGCCCCTCACTTTTTTGCTCGACAGCGTAACGCCTATTAGCGTCAATATAAAACACGCAAACGGGAATGCAATCCTCTTGTAACTCTCCACCTTGAACGCCACGATGTTTTCATTGCCGCGACGCTCCTGCTCGTCGATGTATTCATGAAGTTCCTCAGAATTGAGGGTTTCGATTTGGTTGATGCGCGAATTGAAGTCCTTTGGGATTATCGCCAACGTCGTGTCCATACCCTTGCCCGTAACCACAGAATCACCGTTTGGGGTAATGTAACGGATGTAATAATTGGTGATGTGCCATTTGCCAAGCGTGGAATCCCAACGGATGTTGTCGCTCATGAGTTTTTCTTTGAGCACCTTGCCGTCATAGACCTCCCAGCTGAAACGGTTGCCGATGTTGGATGATGCTACGTAATTCTGCATATAAAGGCGCGTGGAGTCGTTCACTTGACGGTGAATGTTGCGCGAGGTGTTCACGTAGGCTCGTTTGATGTAAGTGTTTTCAAAATTGAGCCTGATGGCTGTGGCTGGCGGCAATACGTATGCGCTCAATATGAACGACAGAATGGCAAGTACAGTGGCAGCCTCGAAGTATGGCACCAAAATTCGCTTGAAACTGATGCCCGCGCTCAGCATCGCGATGATTTCGCTATTGCCGGCGAGTTTGGACGTGAAGAATATCACCGATATGAATATGAACAGAAACATAAACATATTGGCGTAGTAGGGCGCAAAGTTCACGTAATAATCAAACACGATGGCCTCCAACGGTGCTTTTTTCTCGATGAAATCGTCAAACTTCTCCTGGATGTCGAATACTATCACTATCGATATCAATAGCACCAACGAGTAGAAAAACGTACCGAGGAATTTCCTGATTATGTATCTGTCTAATATCTTAAACATAGTAATAAAAATTAAAGCCTTTGCATCATTCTCTTTACCGCGCCGTCCTTCCAATCTGCAAAAGTGCCGTCGGCGATGCGTGTACGTATCTCGGCGACGAGGGCGAGGTAGAATGCGAGGTTGTGTATGCTTGCAATCTGAGCCGCGAGCCTTTCGCCGGCTACGACGAGATGACGCACGTATGCCTTTGTATAGCAATGATCTACGAATGATGTGCCGTCTGGGTCGAGAGGCGAGAAGTCGTCCTTCCATTTCTCGTTTTTGAGGTTGATGGTGCCCTGCGATGTGAATATCATGCCATTCCTGCCGTTGCGGGTGGGCATCACGCAGTCAAACATATCTATGCCTCTCGCCACACCTTCTATAATATTGGCGGGAGTGCCAACGCCCATCAGGTATCGCGGCTTGTCTTTGGGGAGTATGTTGTTGACTACCTCAATCATTTCGTACATCATCTCCACGGGCTCGCCTACGGAAAGCCCGCCGATGGCATTGCCGTCCATGCCCTGACTTGCTATAAATTCCGCCGACTTTTCCCTCAAATCCTTATAGACGCTGCCTTGTACGATTGGGAAATACGCCTGCGAATGTCCGTACAGGGGTTCGGTTTCCTTGAAATGCTGTACGCCCCTTGCGAGCCACTTGTGCGTGATGTCGAGCGACTTGGTGGCGTATTCGTAGGTGCAAGGGTAGGGGGTGCACTCGTCGAGAGCCATCATTATGTCGCTGCCGATGGTGCGCTCGATGTCCACTACGTTTTCCGGCGTGAATAGGTGCTTGCTTCCGTCTATATGGGAGCGGAATGTAACGCCCTTGTCGGTGATTTTCCTATTTTCGGCGAGCGAAAACACCTGGAATCCGCCGCTGTCGGTCAATATCGCCCTGTCCCAGCCGATGAATTTGTGCAGGCCGCCCGCCTTGTGGATGATGTCCATACCGGGGCGGAGGTACAGGTGATAAGTGTTGCCGAGGATGATTCTGGCATTGATGTCGTCGCTAAGTTCGCGTTGGTGTACGCCTTTTACTGACCCCACAGTGCCTACGGGCATAAAAATTGGGGTCGGAATCTCGCCATGTCCCGTGGTAATCAGGCCAGTACGAGCGTTGGTGCGTGGGTCTGTATGTGTTATCTCGAATTTCATGGACGCAAAGTTACACCAAAATTTTCATTTAACTAAACATTTTATTTTTTAATAACAAAAAAAGATTGTAATTTTGCGTTAAGTAGCGAATCTAAGCATGATTGACAAACTTATAGAGTTATTGACTGACATTAATTGTTGGCAATTTTGGCTGGTCTGCACACTTGCATTGGCCTGGCTTATAGAGATGTTATATTATTTGATAGTGTTCATTAGGGTGGGGCGCAGGAA
Source organism: Bacteroidales bacterium UBA3824 (assembly GCA_002393195.1). Taxonomy (GTDB): domain Bacteria; phylum Bacteroidota; class Bacteroidia; order Bacteroidales; family UBA3824; genus UBA3824. The sequence continues at coordinate 38,441 of DGIK01000208.1, forward strand.
ACAACAAGTGCCCTACAACCCCGTTGTACCCGTGTCGGTGGTCATCTGCGCCAAAAACGAGGCAGAAAACCTCCGCACGCGCCTCGTTCACGTGCTTGAGCAGGACTATCCCGATTTTGAGGTTGTTGTCGTCAACGACCAAAGCACCGACGATACCGAGATGATACTCGACGAGTACAAGCAGAAGTATCCCAACTTGTATGTTACTGAGATTTCGCACAACGCTCAGTTCCGTCAAGGCAAGAAACTCGCGCTCACCATCGGCATCAAGGCGGCTAAAAACGAGTGGCTTTTACTCACTGATGCCGATTGTATCCCTGCATCCAAAAACTGGATACGCACAATGAGCCAGTATTTCACCGAGGGCAACGATTTTGTGCTCGGTTACGGTGGATACGAGGAGCGTCCGGGATTCCTCAACAAGTTGATAAGGTACGACGCGGGCTTCATCGCGTTGCAGTATTTCACCTTCGCAGAGGCGGGTATGCCTTATATGGGCGTAGGGCGCAATTTGGCTTACCGCAAGTCGTTGTTTGTAAAGAGCAAGGGCTTCATGTCCCATTCGCGGCTGATGTCTGGCGACGACGACCTGTTTGTCAACGAAAACGCACAAAAACGCCGCGTGGCGGTCTCTTATAATCCCGATTCGTTCACCACGTGCGAATCCAAGGAGACCTTCCACCAATGGAACACTCAGAAACAGAGGCATTTTTCCGCGTCGGAGCGTTACAAGGGCAGCCACAAATTTTTGCTTGCCTTGGAGCCGATGGCGAGGAGCTATTTTTATTTGGCGGCGGTAGTGTTGTCGTTTTTTGAACCATTGTACATTGTAACTGGAACGCTGTTCTTGACGAGATATTTGGTGTTTATATACACCATCTCCAAGGCAGCCAACAGATTCAAGATAAAGGGCGTCAAGGCATTGGCGTTGCTATTTGACATAATCCTGCCTTATATCAATCTTGTGCAGATGATATTGGGCAATATAAGAAAGGAACGACTGAAATGGAAGTAATAGAAGAATCAAACGAGCAGCAGGGCATAGAGTTTTCTGAGAAGGCCAAGGAGGATCTTGACCTCGTGGAACGTGCCAAGACGGGCGACCAAAAGGCATACGCCCGCCTGTTGTCTAAGTATAGGGAGTCGATGTTCCACATGATAAGCCGCATGGTGAAGAATGTGCACGACGCAGAAGACCTTACCATGGAATCATTTGGCAAGGCGTTCCGCAACCTTGTGTATTACAAGCCGGAGCGGGCGTTCAGCACGTGGCTTTTCAAGATAGCCACCAACAATGTGATAGATTTTATCCGAGGCAAGAGGCTAAGGATGATTTCTATTGACACCGACCCCGATTCCGACGACGGCGTATCGCCCAATATCGGTGTGCCAGAGCTAATCGAAAATTCCGACGACCCGGAGGAGCGCATGATTCGCGAGCAAAAGGCGGATTATATGTGGCAGATAGTGTCGCAGTTGCATGAAGACTACCGCGACATCACGATTATGCGCTATTTCAAGGAAAAATCCTACACCGAAATTGCCGAAGAACTCGGCATCCCCATCGGCACAGTGAAGGCGCGGCTCTACCGCTCCCGCGAACTCCTTGTCTCCACTTTCAAGGATTTTCATGTAAAGAAAGATAGGATTTGAAAATTGAAAGTTATGAATTGTGCATTGAAAAAATATTTTCCTAATCTTAGTGACGAGCAGGTGGAGCGGTACACGATGCTTGAGAGCTTGTATCCGGAGTGGAACGAGAAGATCAATGTGATTTCGCGGGCAGACATCGGCGAACTCGTCGTGCGCCATATTTTGCACTCGTTGGCGATTGCTAAGTTTGGGTTGTTGGATAGTAGCCGCAATATTCTTGACGTGGGTACGGGCGGCGGTTTCCCGGGGATTCCGTTGGCGATAATGTATCCCGACAAAAAGTTTACGTTGATAGATTCTATCGGCAAGAAGATTACTGTGGTTAACGATATTATTTCGCGCCTTGGGCTTAAAAACGCCCGTGGCATACAGATTAAGTCAAATATGTTTAAGGAACGGTTTGACACCATCGTGAGCCGTGCCGTAACAGCTTTTCCAAATTTCGTAAAGCAGACCCGCGACAATCTCATCAAAGGTGCGCCGTCGCGTATCGTGTATCTCAAAGGCGGCGATTTTGCCGAGGAGATTGCTCCATTCGCCGATAGATGCAAGGTCTATAATATTCCAGATGTATTTGAGGAGGAATTTTTTGAGACGAAAAAGGTTATTGAACTATTGAATAAAGAACGTTGAGTCAGGTTCTGAAAGTTCGCCGGGGAAGTAGAGGGTGTCCCATTGTTGGAGCGAATCGCGCATATTTCTCATCTGTTGGTCTATTTCGTCGTAATTCTGTTCGAGTTTGCTGATTGCGATATGAAATGCAATTACTATTATTGTAGCCACTATCAGGCTCACACCCGAAATTATTGTGCCTACTATTGGCAATGCCAATTGCCCTCCTTCGCGTTTGGTATTTACCCAAGATATTATGCCGCAAGTAACGCCTCCCGCCGCTATCAGACAA
>DGIK01000226.1 GCA_002393195.1 Bacteroidales bacterium UBA3824
GGCGTGATGACCGACGACGACAACGAGAAAAACCAATTCTCATCTTTCCGTATGGTGGGCGCGTATGCGATGGGATTCATAACATTGCTCTCGTTCCCCTACATCCAAAATTGGATTGGCGGCGACGAATACACAGCCCTCAACACACAGCTCGCCGACCTCAAAAACATCGCCAATCCCTCTGACGCCGAAAAAGGTCAAATTCAGACATTGAGCCAGCAACTCGTGCCGATGCTCCAACACCAATATGCCGTCATCGGTGTCCTGTTTGGCGCGCTTGCCGCCGCTATGACACTCGCCTGCGGCTTGCTCACCAAAGAACGTCTCCAACCCAAACGCGCCGAAAAATTCTCCTTCAAGCAGTTTGCCGACTTGGTGAAAAACAAGCCGTGGGTGTATCTCACGTTGATTGGCGTCTGCACCAACTTCTTCAACGGATTCCGCTACGCCGTGGCGGGCTACATGTTTACATACTGCCTCAATGGCGACGTTACGCTCGGCTCGTTCATTATCAATTACACTGTATTTATGGCGTTTGGCGAAGTAGTCTGCATGATATTTGGCGGCGTTTCGCCCAAATTCACCGAATGGGCTGGCAGCAAGAAAAAGGCGTTTACCCTTGCGGCTATCATCTGCACGGTTACATCCATTCTATTCTTCTTCATTCCGATGCAGCCCGGCTATATGTGGCTGATGATTACAATAGTAGTGCTCACCTCCATTGGCGTGGGTCTCTACTCGCCGCTCCTGTGGTCGATGTACGCCGATGTCGCCGACTACGCCACCGAAAAGAACGGCACTTCGTCCACCGGTCTCATCTTCTCGTCAGGCACAATGGCTCAGAAGCTCGGCGGCGCAGTGTCTGGTTCGCTGATTGCATTGCTCCTCGGAGTTGCCGGCGCAACGATGATAGAGGACGCAATGGGCAATACCACCATCGACCCCGCATCTGTAACTGATTCAGTCAAGAATATGATTTGGATGCTCTTCTCCATCTTCCCGGCTATAATGGCGGGATTGATGATTCTGCTATTGAAGCTCTATCCGATAAAGAAGTAATAGTGTTCGCTCTATAAAATAATAATCCCGTACATCTGCGGCTTGTGTTGGATGTGCGGGATTATTTTTTTGTTGATACGATTTTGTGCTTTTGGAAATTTGACGATGATTTCAGATTTCAACTGACGACTTGTCGGAGGACGAGAATTGCTACAACTCTCTCTACAAACTACAAAAAATACCGAAGACATTGCAGTAATCAAACAAAATCCCAATACAAATATCACTTTTACAAAGACTTGTGGCATTTTGCATGACCGCTATATTGTGATTGACTACAAAACGCCAACGGAAAAAATATATCATTGTGGTGCGTCCTCAAAAGATGCCGGTAGCAAGGTTACGTCCATAACTCTGATTGCCGAAATGAACGTCTATCATTAAATAATAGACTCGCTAATGCTAAATCCAGCGTTGGTATGGAATTAAATGCAAGGCGGACACGTGAAAGCGTCCGCCTCGTTTTTTCAGTTTTCCTCCTTGTCCATCTCCTTCCAAATTTTCTGGTATATCGACCGTCTGAAATTTAGCACACCACTCATAATCCCCGGCATTGTGTGCATACTGCCGCATCGGGGACATTGCATCGGCATACTCAATGCCGTCGCAAGATATTCGATGTTTGGCGCGACGAAACGTTTGCCGCAGTCGTCGCAGGTGAAGATGGTAGAGCCGAGGTGCATGGTGTGTCGTTATTATTTTTCAGTCAATTTGTTAGCGTCAAGATTGTAAAACTTTGTGTTGTAAGTTTTTCCGTCAGCGGCAGTTTGTCGGAATTTCCGACAAACTGAATTTTCATCAAGTTCGTTTTCATTAAATATCGCATTCAAATGTTCGGCAATTGTAGAACGTCCTTTGTCGAACAACCTTGCAATTCCGTCCTGTGTCAGCCAAACGTCTTCGTCCTGAACACGTACTTCAATCGTGTCTTGCGAGTTCTGTTTGGTAAAAACCAAGAAGTCAGCCGTGCTGTTGCGTATTTGTAGTGTTTGGGGCTTCATTTTGTATGAGATTTTGTCAACATTGCAAAAATAGTTTTTTTCTGCGGTAGTGCAAAATTTTCAGGGAAGTTTTTTTCGAGAAAAATGCGATGTCAGTTCGTGCAATTTTTGCACATACTAAAAACGACAAAGGGCGGACACTTGTGCATCCGCCTTGTTACTTGGTTTGTGAATTGTTACCTTTTACTTCGTTTTGGGAAAGGCAATAAAATCTTTGTGTGCTTTGTCCCATTTTTCAATGGCAGACTTGAAATTATCAAGTAACCGCTCTTCTTCAGCCTTTTGTTTGTCAGTCAATTTCCAATCGTTTGGCTTGGCCTCTTTCTCATTGAATTGATTGCACTCATCTAAAGCCTTGGACATTTCGTCAAAGCATTTACGCTCGTAATCCAGTCTTTTGTTGAACTCATCTCTGTACAGTTCAAATTCCTTGCTTAGAATGTTTTCCATAATTAGTGCCTGTTATTAGTGAAACATAGATTTATCTCTCAAACCTTTTCGTTTGACTTTCCGCTTTTTTTGTTCCGCGAACTCCTTGGGCATGCGTTTTTCCGATGGTTTTCCATCATCCTGATACTGATTCAATTTTGGACCAGTATCAAGACTTGGGTCGTTCCATCAAAACACAATGTACGCAATCAATCCTGCGATTGCAATTAGAAGAATTAATACGCTGAAGCAACCAGCGCAGCCGCCTTTTTCCCTAATCTTTTCATCTGCATGATGCGCTATTTGATGCGCTATTACATGTAAGAATTGCATAGATTACCTTCTTTTATAATGTTAGACAAATTATTTTTTTAATCTACCTCTTCGCATTCTGCATCTTCTGTGATGTCGTCATACGATTTCTTCTGCTGGTTTTTGAACAGTCCCGACTGTTCGCTTAGTTTCTCTTTCAGGCGTTTTGCTTGCGGTTTGAATGTTGTGTATGTCAGGACACCGGATATGCCACCGCCAAGGAATGGAACGATTTTGCCCAGTCCTTTTGCAAAACTATCTTTTGTCACTTTGATGCCAAGCCATTTAGCCACTTGTTTGACAATGGGATAAATGACCGTTTTTGTCAAGGCCATTTTGGGCAATCGCTTGACCACTTCTTTCGACAGATTTCGCGCCAAAAGATTGATGCCTTCATTTGCTGCCGCAACGCCACTCATTACCCCGATGAACAAGGTGAGTACATTAGTAGATTCTTCTGTCAGATTCCCCTCTTTGTCTGTCAAATCAGGCCATCCGTAGATATAACCCAATTTTTGCGCGAGGACAAGAACGTGCCAATAATACTGCATCGTGTCCGCTGGTATTGTTCCAATCATTGCGAAACCTCCTGGTACTCCTGCAACGGCTGAAGTCGTCGTTACAATTCTTGTATGATAAGAGATGACCGAATCGGCAATCTTGTCTAAAATCTCTCTTGACACTTTGGTTGTCGGATTGGAATTTATCGCTTCCAACAATTTTGTATCGTCCAAATAAGGATTCAATTTGTTGAATAGGAACTCTCTTCTATCGACTTTGACCCCTGGGATTTTCATGGCGCCTGCAAGTATGTTGTTCCATACAGCGATGCCGTCTTCTTTGTTTTCTGCCATTTGCAATTATGTTGAATTATAGGTTAAACTCGTATGTGTTGCCATTGCAACGGATGACGATTTTTGAAATTATGTTTGAGACATCTATATACTCAATGTTTGCAAAAATGTATGGATTATCCATTTTTGCAATCTCCTTGTTCAGGGCTTTTGATGCTTTTTTGTTTGCTTTGGATTTTTGAATTGGATAGACGTTGGCAATGCACAGCGGACCCATATATTTTTGGGGAACAACATATAAAAGTTTTTTCCCTGACAATGCCAAGTCTTTTTTTGTTATTTCTGTTTTGGTCTTGTTTTTCCCTTTCTTCAAAAAATTTGCAGAAATCGACTTGATTCTTCCTATGCGGTCGCTTGTATACACGCAATTGGTTCCGTTGTATGCGTAACTGATTTCACACAAAGGGATCATTTGGTGGTTGAGCAACGATAAGTCGTGGAGTCTGACTTTATTTGTCGTGATGTTAGAAATCGTTAATAGTATGTTGCCGTACATATCTTTTATGGAAGAAAAGCCTTCTGTCTGATCAAAAAAGAGATCGTTGTTTTTGTATTTGAACACCTTGTTTTCTGGCCATCTGTCAGGTAGTTTGTCAAAAGTGTCACTAAGGTAACACATCCAATTCTTTTTGTTCTTCAGGTGGGTGCCGCTTGTCCTTTTGTAATAATCGAGGTATTTTTGGGGCGAGAGGTTGATTAACATTCCGAACGTGGGGTCGCGTTTGGTTTCGTCATTTACGAATGTCTTGATGTCGCTGTACTTGTCGTCCAACAAGTGCATTGTTTGGTCTGACAATACAGTATAGTCGGCGTATTTCGCTTTTGACAGGCGTATGCTGTTGTCGATGTGTCGCGCGATTTTTCCATTTCCCATTTCCGATATGCTTTTAACGCTGTAATTCTCGTAAAAGGTATTGACGTCGTCGCTGAGCGATGACACGATGGTATTGTAAGCCCATGCCGGATTGGTTCTACCATATTTATAGTCGATAGCGGAAAGTTTCGACGTGTCTATCTCAATTTCCATCAATTGCTTAGCATTTTCGGAAACGTTTTCCCAATATTTGTCGCCAGCGTAATCGAGTCCGTCAACGACCGCATTGCTGAAATCGCCCGTCAGCAAGTCCCAGATAAAACCGACTTGGGCATTGGTAGTTGACGCGAAAAGCATCAACACCACGATTAGTATGTATTTATTTTTCCAAATCATTTCTAAATTGTATTTCATTGTCAGACAATTGCTGTTTTAGTGAATTTTCAACTGTTGAAAACTGGTTTTCGGTATTTTCTTCCAAAGATTTGAGTACTTTGGATAAATACTCTTTCCGTGCTTCCAAGACGTTTTCCGCCATATCGTCGGCAAGGCTTGAAGTTACAAGGTGTTTTGCTCCAGTGATTAAAGCATTTGATAGGAAACCACCGTCAAAAAAACTTGCAACCACGCTAGCTCCTGTTGCAATCCAATCTGCCGTCTTTGTATTTTCCTTGTAACTCTTTCTCTCGTCAACGATTTTAAGGAGAGACTCTGTGGACACAGAATAGTTGGACAATTTCACGTCTGGCATTTTTAGTGCTAATTTCACGTAATTACTTTTCCCGCATTGGTGAGCGTAACTACTCCTTGCTTTGTTGATTTCTGCACAGAATTTATCAAGTTCATTTTGCATAAATGACTTGAATTTAGCATCGGAGACCTCTGCCTTCACCAGCGATTTGTATTGGGATTCCATTTCGTCCGTAGTCTCGGGAAGTGCTGTGTTGGCGTATGCCACAATCACCTTGCCATAGTTGAGATACAGGTATTCCATGACGCTTTTCTCGAACACGTAGTACAGATTGTCTATGTGTTCTTTTTCGAGGTCGCAGTAATGATTTGCATTGGATTTTGCAATCATTTGTTTTTCGACCGTCCTGCCGTCTCGTTCGCTTTGTACTGCATAACTCATGTAACCAGGCACTTCGTGTCTCAGATATGTTAGTTCGTCGTATGATAGTTCGTCCAGATGGTCACCGATGTTAGTTTTTAGAAACTCATTCACCAACTCTCGTTTTTCAGGGTAATAATTGGCTTCGTTAATGACATCCTTGACTGTTTTGTATTTGTACTTGGCATATAAATTCTGTTTCACATCTTCATATTTCTCGTCAAACAGAGGTCTCAAGGTTGGGTTGTATTTGGTTAGGTCATGGTATTTTACAATATCGTTCAGCGAGAGATCGGTCAAGTCAGAATACACATACAATGCCTTGTATGCTTCGTCAGCAATGTTTTTGTCTCTGCTATTGCAATAGTTTAACAGCGCGGTGATGTCATTGTTGTACTGCGCTTGGAGGACATCGATGCTTGACTGACCGTATGTGGTCGCGACAGTAAATGTCGCTATTAGTAATAATGAAAGTCTTTTTTTCATATTCTACATATTAGAAAGTTTGTTAAAGATTTTTATTGCTTTGCTTGCGCCGTTTATAGCATCCATTGCGTCAAACCTCTTTCCTGTAATTTTGTCTGCTCTACGTGTTTCTCCGCAATACGTTAGATAACCGAATATATCATCCCATTCTTGTTCGGTGAATATATAGTCGTAATATCTGATTGTAACTTTTGTGCCATTGTAACTCACATACGCTTCAACGAGTCCGTATTTAGGCAAAACCTCGAATTTTGCGCAAAACTGGCGGATTGGTCCAGACAATGTTTTTCCGTTTTTCATTCTAATTGTCAAGATGCCATTGTTGAATGAAAAACAATTCAGCAATACAGAGTCACTGGGCCATAAGTTCAATGCTTTCTCTCCGCCGGTCATTTCCCGTGCTTGGTATGTCGCGTTGGGCAGTTCGTTGATTTGTTGGTCGTAGTTCGCTGGCTTTTTGTCTTTTTTGTTGCCTGAAATCGTTAAAATAATTATAACGACAACGATTACGAATATTGCTGTGCACATCTTTTTTACCGTTTGTAACTCTTTTTTGCAGAATCAATGAAATCCTTTATCTTTGATTTGCTGTTGTTCAGTACCTCGTTGACGCTGTTTTTCAGGTCGGATTCGGAAATGTTTTTTCCTTGTTTTCTCTCCGCCAATTTGGTCAGGGCGGAAAGATAAATCCAGCCCGACGCCAAGGTAGCGGCGTACATCGCTGCACTCATCAACACGGCTCCGCCTATTGTGCCGATTCCGGGAATGCATTTGATTAGTGAGCCCGCCGCTGAAACTGCTGCAAAACTTGCAAGGTTGGTCGCCACGCCAGAACCAATAGATTTCATGACATTTTCGCCAAAAGGCAGGTTGATTTTGTTGTTAATCCTCACGTACATGCCCCATATTGATGCCGCAGATGCTGCGATGTCCACTCCCGGTACAGGAATCCATGCTGAACCGACAGCCAATTTGGCATGTGTTTTCACAATGTCCACAATCTGTTGTGGCAATGTGTTGTCCGCTATCAGATCGAGTAGTTTTACCAACCTTTTAGCGTTGTCCAATAATACTTGATTTACATCCATTGCAATATGAATTTTGAATTATTAAATTTGCCTTTTCTCTGACCTCATTGAGGAAGGAAAATTTACCAGATTTTGCCTAAAAAGAGAAAGTCAAATTTTCTTATTGTTTCTTTGCAAAAATTTTGCCGATTCTTGCGGTTTTAGCCGATTCTTTCCGATTCCAAAATCACTCCGTTCAATGCCCGCATCTGCTGCAAATCCACGCCATAGACGCGCAGGAAGGCATCGCGGACGAGTTGACCTCCGTTGATTAGAATGGGGTCGGCGAGAATCATCGACGACACTTGGACGCTCATACCAGGTTCAAGTACCTGACCGGCAGCGTACCATAGCTTCTTTACTGTTATTTTGTACAGTGCCATAATAAGTAGGTTTAAGTAATTAAACAATTGTCCTCCGTGTACAACAAAGGCGCGAAACACCTTTATCCTTGTAGGAGGCTCTGGTAAACCTTTGTCAGAGATAAAAAGAATGGTATTCCGCGCCGAAATATATTCCGCCCACGTCAACGGGCAAAACTACTTCCATTTATATCCGCATCCGCCGCCCTGACAAAAAATTTACCAGATTTTCCTACAAGGCTGCGGATTTGTTGCCGCAAATATAAATCCAAAGAACGGAATACCAAAATTTTTTTGCAACTTTTTTTAGTCGCAAATTTCGATACAAAGAAAATGCAAGTTTTTCTGTCCTCAAAATTTTTTGCCGATGTTTTGTGTGATTTGGCAGTATTTCGTAAATAATCACACTAAATGCGAGGGTTTGGGGAAATTTTTTATAACTTTGCGCAAAAATCCACCGACAATGATACCAAACGACTTCATCACAGACCTCAACGCCATTAACCGCACCTATCTGTATTTCAACGATAGGAAGGAGTTGGAAGATTTTACGGGCATTAGTTTTTCCAACAACAATACTGCTGCAAAAGCAAGTTTTGAAAAGCGTTACACCGCCTTCCAAAAACTCGCTGACGACGCGCAAAAGATATACGGCATCGACCTGAAACAACTGCTCGAAATCTATGCAGAATTATCCGAAACGATAGCGGCAGAAAAACCGTCATTGTCCAAGAAATCAAATATTTACGAATTGTTGGATTCTTTCATATTTGACGGCGAAATTGCGGATTACAGTCTCAGGATGGCGGTTATGATTTTGATATTGACCAAACTTCTGCCAAAATTCAATTCGCGCATGGGTTCGGTGGAAAATTTGCTGGAGGATTTTGAAAAGTTTTATGCTTTGATGGACGATTATTGCAAGGCTACTGGCAAAATTACGTATGGTTATATCGACATTCACCGTGAAGCTTTGTATGCGGCAGACCCCAAAAAATTGTCGAGGATAATGCTGATTTCTATTGCGGCGGATGTGTTGTTGACGATTCGCAATTACAACAATGAAAAGTCCAAATATGCCGCCGCCGCAAAGTTCCGAAACGAAGTCTATGATTTGACCGGCATTTATTGTAATTATGACGGAGACAACACCCGCGATTTTTGGCTTTTGGAATATGACGACGATGAGCGCAAAAACTATTTCTTGTCGCATTATGTAAAAGTCGATGAGCATTATGAATATACTATATATCAGATGTTTATAAAAGATTTTCGCGGATTGAATCATTTCACAATAATGAGCGAAAAGTACGCCCGAAAATGGTGCGAGAACGGCTATTCACAAGACGAAGAAGCCTCGTTTTGGGTTGATTTTTCCCGCAAGCCTACCAATATTTACAAATCTGACGACAAGACAATCAAAAAACTCACTTTTGACCGTGTCAGCAGCATGGGATTCGACATCAATTTGACTGAACTTTACCGTGTGGAAAATTCAGACCCTTACGTGAAATTAATCGAAAATGCTGTCTTGACCACCGACCCTAAATATCTATACTTCAAGTCGGGCAAACTCACTGCCATAACGGAGGATTATTTGTGTTTTGACTTGCCCGACGATGTCCGCGCCGCACTCAATACAAATCAGACCTCTATAAAAATCCGCCGCGAAAACGAATTGGCGTGTTACGAAAGCATCAATTCTGATGTTTGTTTCGCGGTGTTTGCCGATGGTGCGGTGTATTTGGCGTTTTACAATTTAAACAAGTTTTACGATGTGAGGAAGATTATTGACTCTATAGAATAACCGTGTTCCGTGAAAAAAAATTGCGGGAAACATTGAATAATTAAAAGATAATATTTACATTTGCGGACACTAAATTTGATTGCATTATGAATACAGCAGTGTCATATAATCTTAAACCTTATACACGTGAGGAACTGATAGCACGTGCGGAGGAAGGTCGCCGTCAGATTGCTATGGGCAATTATCTGACCAATGATGAGGTATTTAGGGAAATTGCAGAGGAACTTGGCATCGAATTGCCTGAATTGGAAATGCAACTTGAAGAAGCCGTATGAAAAAGGTAAAATGGAATCCTCGTGCCAAAGATAAATTTAGCGATACGGCACTTTTTATTAAGAAAACATTTGGGGCTTTGGTCGCAACTAATTTTGTGAAAGAAGTTCATCAGACAGTAAGGTATATTCGTAATAATCCTGGTATTGGAGCAGCCGAAAGATACCTTGAAGGAACTTCTGTTTTGTATAGAAGTATAGTGGTGCAACGACTTAACAAAATAATCTATTGGGTGAATGATGATGTCATTGAAATAGTTGATTTTTGGGATTGTCGCCGTGAACCAATAGCACAAGCGGCGCATCTTAAATAGTTGTTATAAAAAAAGCCCAGAACGATGCATCTAAACATCTTCTGGGCTTTTTGTATGTAGGCTCTGAATAAAAAAAACTATTTTCCTATCAGTTCCACGCTGCGTTTAACGAACTTCGTGAGGTCTTCGCCACGGAGCATGTTGTTGGCGAGGAGGGCGAGGTCGATGAGCTGCTTGACGAGCTTGTTGCCGGCTGCAAAATTCTCAAAGAGTCCTTTGCGGCGGTTGTCGATTTCGTCGATTTTCTTCTGCAACTCGTTTTTCTTGTCCTTTTCCTCGGTGGAGATTTCCTCGTCTTTCTTGTCCTTGGTGAGTTTTTCGAGGCTTTCGAGATCCGATTTGAGCGGCGCGAGTTCTTTTTCGAGACCTGACACTTCGTCAGCGGTGGCAGCCTTGGCGTCGGCGATGAGCTGCTTAACGAGCGGGTGCGCTTCGTTGACAACGAGGTTGAGATTGTCGGGCAGGTTGTTGTAGAAGCTTGATTCGGGACCGCCGAGTTTGCCCATATCCTTCATACGGCGCATAAATTCGCTCTGTGTGATTATGACAGGCATGTCGTCGGCAGAGAGTGTGTCAAACTCCACTGTGAAATTCTTCTTGGAATCCTTGGGCGTCTGGCTGTCGAAGATGGCTGAATAGTCCTTCTTCTCTGCGTCGGTGAGTTGCGAAACGGGGTTGTCGTCCTTGCGGATGAGTTTGTCCAACGTGTCGGAATCCACGCGCATGAAACGGATGTCCTGGTTCTTTTGTTCGATTTGGTTGATGAAATGGGCGTCGAAAGCCGAATCCATCACCAAAACATCGTAGCCCTTCTCCTTGGCGGCGGATACAAATGAATATTGCTCCTCCTTGTCGGTGGCGTAGAGCGCGATTACGGTCTTGTTTTTGTCGGTCTGGTTGTCCTTGATGATGTTTTTGTACTCGTCGAATGTGAAATACTTGCCCTCTGTGTTCTTGTAGAGGAAGAAGTCCTTAGCCGACTCGTAAAACTTGTCGTTGGTCAACATGCCGTACTGTATAAAGAGTTTGAGGTCGTCCCATTTCTTCTCGAAGTCGTCGCGGTGGTTTTTGAAGAGGTCGGTGAGTTTGTCCGAAACCTTTTTGGTGATATGGTTGCTGATTTTCTTGACGTTGGAATCGCTCTGCAAGTAGCTCCTCGATACGTTCAATGGAATGTCGGGCGAATCCAAAACGCCGTGCAGCAATGTCAAGAACTCAGGCACGATGCCTTCCACGCTGTCCGTTACGAATACCTGGTTGCAGTAGAGTTGGATTTTATTCTTCTGTACTTCGAGGTTGGTGCGGATTTTCGGGAAGTAGAGTATGCCCGTCAGGTTGAACGGGTAATCTACGTTCAAGTGGATATTGAAGAGCGGGTCTTCGTATGTGCCGGGGTAGAGTTTCTTGTAGAACGCCTTGTAGTCCTCGTCCTTGAGGTCGGCGGGTTTCTTGAGCCAGAGAGGTTCGGTGTCGTTTACAATCTTGTCCTTGCCGGTCTCCACGTATTTGTCGTCCTTCCATTCCTTCTCCTTGCCAAATCCGATGGCAACGGGCAAAAACATGCAATACTTTTTGAGCAGACCCTCGATTTTGCTGTCTTCGAGGTATTCGGTAGAATCTGCGTCGATGTGGAGTATGATGTCGGTGCCGCGGTCGGTGCGGTCGGCGTCTTCCATTGTGTATTCAGGGCTGCCGTCGCAAGTCCATTTAACAGCCTTTGTGTCTGGCTGCCAGCTCTTTGTGATTATTTCTACCTTCTCTGACACCATGAATGCGGAATAGAAACCGAGGCCGAAGTGTCCGATGATGGCGTCGATGGAGTCCTTGTATTTTTCGAGGAAGTCGCCCGCCGACGAGAATGCAATCTGGTTGATGTACTTATCAACTTCTTCGGCTGTCATACCGATGCCGTGGTCTGATACGGTGATGGTCTTGGCTTCCTTGTCAACCTTTACCCTTACGGTAAGGTCGCCGAGTTCTTCCTTGAGTTCGCCTTTGCGGGCGAGAGCCTTTACTTTTGTGGTGGCGTCCACTGCGTTGGAGACAAGCTCCCTCAGAAATATTTCTTGCTCCGAATAGAGAAATTTTTTGATTACCGGGAATATGTTTTCACTGGTAACGCCTATTTTTCCTGTTGACATTTTTTCTTATTTAATGATTTGTTGATTATCTGATTTGTTGATTTGCAATGGTTGTGCCGAAGTAATTTTTATGACAGGATGGCAGAAGATGGCGAGTTTTTGGCAGTGAGCGTGGCAGAAACTCTGACAAAAGGGCGTGCATTTTTGCGATTTCCGTGCGCGTGCGATTTCCGTGCGCGTGCGATTTCCGTGCGCTTACGCACACGGCTTAGATATGCCGCCCCTTTGGGGCTACACGGCAAGGCAAAGCCCCAAAGGGGCGAAAACGCCAAGCCGTGTGCGTGAGCGCACGGAAATAAAAACGCACACGGCAATAAAAATGTACGGCAATAAAAATGCATGGCAATAAAAATGCATGGCAATAAAAATGCATGGCAATAAAAAACGCACGGAAACAAATAATTACAATTTCTGTCCGTAGCAGAGGTCGCCAGCGTCGCCGAGGCCGGGCACGATGTAGCCGTGGCTGTTGATGATAGGGTCGCAGGCGGCGGTCCATATTTCGCAGTGGTCGCCAAAATTTTTCTGTATGGTCTCCACGCCCTGACGGCTGCTGATGATGGACGCAAAAAAGATTTTGTTTGGCTTGCCGTTGCGGAGCAGGCAGTTGACGGCGGTAACGATGCTTGCGCCTGTTGCGAGCATCGGGTCCACGAGCAGGAGAGTCTTGCCATCGATGTTGGGGCACGCCATGTATTCGGCTTTTATCTCAAAACTGCCGTCGTCCTTGTAACTGCGATAGGCGGAGAGGAAGGCGTTTTCGGCATTGTCAAAAACATCCAAAAATCCCTCGTGCATTGGCAGGGCGGCGCGCAGGATGCTTGCAATTACTATCGAGTCCGATACTACGTCGCATTTGGCTGTGCCGAGAGGAGTGGTAACGTCGATATTTTTGTAATTCAACGACTTGCCAATCTCGTATGCAAGAGTATGGGAGATACGGCGGATGTTGTTGCGGAATCTCTGTGAATCCTTCTGGATATTGACGTCGCGGAGCTGCATTATCCAGTTGCTCACGGGCGACGGGGTGTCTGTAAGGCAATGTAACATGATTATGGGTGGTGTTTGATGTTTGCAATTGTGTTTGTGTTTACACGCCCCAAATTTACAACAAATTGGAATATTGTGAAACTTTTATTTGTTGCCGCCGTGAAAAAAAAGTTGGATAACTCGCCAAAACTCATTAATATTGTACTCCCAAAAAAAATCAGTGATTGCATCTTGAAACGACTCATCATAATCCTCGGCCCCACAGCCTCGGGCAAGACCGACATGGCGGTGAATATTGCGCAACAACTTGATACAGAAATAATTTCGGCAGATTCTCGCCAAATATTCAAGGAAATGCGCATTGGGACAGCCGTGCCCGACCGAGAAACTCTGCGCAAGGTCAAGCATCATCTCATCCAAAATCATTCTGTAACAGAATATTACAATGTCTATAAATACGAGCAGGAAGTGCTCCATCTGTTGCAAAACGACATTTTCAGACGCAAGGACGTAGCCGTAATGTGCGGAGGGTCGATGCTTTATATTGATGCTGTCTGTAACGGCATCGACCTCGCGCCCGACCCCGACGAAAATCTCCGTGCAGCACTTTGGCAACGATTTGAAACGGAAGGTTTGGAGCCATTGAAATCACAATTGAAGCTCCTCGACCCCGCGTATTACGACACCTGCGACCTCCACAACCATACACGCATCATCAAGGCGTTGGAAGTATGCATTCAGACTGGCAAACCGTATTCGAGTTTCAGGACGGGTGTCAAGAAGGAGCGCGATTTTGAGATAATTAAGATAGGCATCAATTATCCGCGCGAAATCCTCCACGACCGCATCAACCGCCGTGTAGATATGATGATGGGGGAGGGGCTTTTGGACGAGGTGCGCTCGCTCGTGCAATACCGCAATCTGATGCCGCTCAATACCGTGGGTTACAAGGAGTTGTTTGATTATCTCGACGGCAATACCGACCTCGATACAGCCGTCAATCTCATCAAACGCAACACCCGCCGATACGCCAAAAAACAGATTACGTGGTTCAATAAGACCATCGCCGGACATTGGTACAATCCGGCAGAGGATGAGGCGGCGATAATGGAGTTGTGCAAATGACGTATTTTTCGCGGAGGATTTTGCCCTCTATCTCAAAAAAAATTACTATCTTTGGCGCGCAAAAATTAATGGATTATGACAGAACAAGATATTATCGAGGCGTTGAAATTGATTATCAACCCTCAGAACCAAAAGGACATTGTGTCTTCGGGCATCGTGGACAAGGTGCAGATAGGCGGCAATGGCGTCGAGGTGTTCCTCAAAATCAACAATTCCGTGAAGCCAATCCTCAATTCTATCCGCAAGGCAATCCGCAAGGTCATCAACGTCCAATTGAACCCCGAAATCAACGTGGAGACCTACGTGGAGAATGTAGAAACGCCCAAAAACGACAAGCCCGAACCTCTCGCCAAGGTCAAGAACATAATCGCCGTGGCATCGGGCAAAGGTGGAGTGGGCAAGAGCACTGTAACCGCAAATCTCGCTGTCGCCCTCGCAAAATTGGGCTACAAGGTTGGATTGATTGATGCCGACGTTTTTGGACCCTCGATGCCCAAAATGTTTGGGCTTGAAGGCTACAAGCCGCTTGGCTCCACCTCAGAAGACGGGCGCGAATTGATAGAGCCCGCCGAAAAATACGGCGTCAAGATGTTGTCGATGGGATTTTTCATCGACCCCGACAGCCCCGCAATTTGGCGTGGACCTATGGCGTCCAACTTCCTCAATCAAATCATCAACGACGGCGATTGGGGCGAATTGGATTATCTGTTGTTTGACCTACCCCCTGGCACGAGCGACATACATCTCACCGTGGTGCAGACACTCAAGCTCCGTGGCGCAATCATCGTCTCTACGCCGCAGCAAGTGGCTATTGCCGACGTTGTGAAGGGCATCAATATGTTCCGCAACGACAAAATCAACGTTCCAATCCTTGGCATCGTGGAGAATATGGCGTGGTTTACGCCCGCCGAGTTGCCCAACAACCGCTATTACATTTTTGGCAAAGACGGCAACCGCCCCATCGCCGAAAAATACGGCATCCCGCTCCTCGCGCAAATTCCTCTCATACAGTCGATTTGCGAGAATGGCGACGCCGGCACTCCGTCTGTACTCGACGACAATTCGCCACAGGCGCAGTACTTTATGGAACTCGCAAAGGCGATTGTCAATTAACAATTATTTAAGCCTCGCATGTGTTTTTACAACGGAAAACACAGAAAATACGGAAGTTATAAAAGCACAGAGAACAAAAAACAAATGTTTTTTGTTCCATTGGAACCCACGAAAAAAAAGTTTCAGAAGATTTATTACGCAATGTGGTTCCGTTTTTTCCGTAATATCTCAAAAACTTGTTTTTGAGATTGTATTTCCCGATTTTTTTCCGTGACTTCCGTGTTTTCCGTTGTTGGTTATATGCGAACTTGATTTGATTTTTTAATAAAAAAAATGCAGGAATCTCTCGATCTCGAAAACATCCACGTCTATGGGGCGCGTGTCCACAACCTCAAAAACATAGACGTTACCATACCGCGCAACAGCCTCACCGTAATCACCGGGCTTAGTGGCAGCGGCAAAAGTTCGCTTGCCTTCGACACAATATTTGCCGAGGGCAGGCGTCGTTATATGGAGACCTTCAACGCATATGCACGTCAGTTCATGGGCGACATGGAACGCCCTGACGTTGACAAGATTACGGGTCTCAGCCCTGTCATCAGCATCGAGCAAAAAAGCACCAACCGCAATCCCCGCTCGTCGGTGGGTACAATTACGGAAATATATGATTTCCTGCGAGTTTGGTACGCTCGGGCGGCTGAGGCGTTCAGTTACGAGACCGGCGAGAAGATGGTTCGTTATACCGAAGACCAAATCTGCGAACTCATCATCAAGCAATACGGCGGCAAAAAGGTGGTGGTGCTTGCGCCCGCAATCCGTGGCAGAAAAGGCCATTACCGCGAACTCTTTGAGCAAATCCGCCGCAAGGGTTATCTCCAGGTGCGTGTGGACGGCGAAATCAAGGACATCATCATCAATATGAAGACCGACCGTTACAAGGTGCATAATATTGAGATAGTCGTTGACAAAATAATTGTGCCCACCAATGGCGCGGAGAAGGGCGGCGGTATGGAACGGATGCGCAAATCTGTGAAAACCGCCCTTGCGCTCGGCAAGGATATAATTATGCTCCTTGATGCCGAGTCTGGCGAGGTGCGTCATTATTCCAAGCTCCTGATGTGTCCCACGACGGGCATTTCGTACAAAGACCCCGCGCCCGCAAATTTTTCGTACAATTCGCCGTCGGGATTCTGCCCCACGTGCAAGGGGTTGGGCGTGGTCAATAGGATCGACGTTACCAAAATAATCCCAAATCCAAAACTCTCCATCAAGAAGGGCGCAATAGAGCCGTTGGGCAAATACAAGGACAATTTTGTGTTCCGACAGCTGGAGGCGTTGGCGGAGCGGGAAGGTTTTAGCCTTGATACGCCTTTTGAACAGCTCTCGCCCGAGGCTCAGGACATTGTGCTCAATGGTTCGCCAGAGCCTTTGCACATGGATTGGATGCGGATGTATGGCGCGGGCGCATCTACATACGACGGCATCGTCAAGTATATAGAGAATGCAGCCGACGACGATGAGGACGACGACATCGTGCAAAAATACGCCGCAGAATGTACTTGTCCCGATTGCAAAGGCAACCGTCTCAATAAGGAGGCGTTGAGTTTTCGCATTGCCGACAAGAATATTGCCGAACTCGCCATGATGGATATTTCAGACCTGCGCACATTCCTCGACGAAATAGACCCTAAACTCACCGACCGTCAAAGGAGAATCTCCGCCGAAATTCTCAAGGAAATCAAGACGCGCGTAGGTTTTATGCACGACGTGGGTCTCGACTACCTGAGCCTTTTCCGTTCGGCTCAGACGCTTTCGGGCGGCGAGGCTCAGCGCATCAGGCTTGCCACGCAGATAGGCAGCAAACTCGTTAATGTACTCTACATCCTCGACGAGCCGAGCATCGGTCTTCATCAGCGCGATAATGACAAACTCATCCATTCCCTCAAAACTCTCCGCGACGCTGGCAATTCGGTGATTGTCGTTGAGCACGACAAGGATATGATTCTCAATGCCGATTATGTAATCGACATCGGCCCCGGCGCGGGAAGGCTTGGCGGCTATCTCGTGGCGGCGTGCACTCCCAAAGAACTCGCCAAACTCGATACCAAGACCGCGCAGTGCATCAGCGGTGCTCTCGATGTGGAGCTTCCGCCGATGCGTCGTCCCGGCAATGGCAAATTTTTGACTATAAAAGGCTGCCGTGGCAACAATCTCAAAAACGTGGACCTTACAATCCCGCTTGGCAAATTGGTTTTGGTGACGGGCGTATCGGGCAGCGGCAAATCTACGTTGATCAACGAGACTCTTCACCCGATTTTGTCGCAAAAGTTTTATCGCTCTTTGCAAGCCCCCAAGGAATACGACAGCATCGAGGGCATCGAAAATATCGACAAGGTTATAGAGGTCAATCAGGATGCCATCGGACGCTCGCCGCGTAGCAATCCTTGCACTTACACTGGACTTTTTACGGAAATCAGGGCGTTGTTTGCCGAACTGCCGCAATCCAAGATAATGGGCTACAAGCCGGGGCGTTTTTCCTTCAACGTGAAGGGCGGACGCTGCGAGGAGTGTATGGGCGCAGGTGTCAAGACCATCGAAATGAACTTTTTGCCAGATGTTTACGTCAAGTGCGACACTTGCGGCGGTCGTCGTTACAATCGTGAGACGTTGGCGGTGAAATACAAGGGCAAATCCATCAGCGAAGTTCTCGACATGACCATCAACCGCGCCGCAGAATTTTTTGAGAACGTCCCCAAAATCCTCAAAAAACTCCGCGCCCTCCAAAATGTCGGTATGGGCTATGTAACTCTCGGTCAGGCGGCAACCACACTGTCGGGCGGCGAGGCTCAGCGCATAAAACTCGCCACCGAACTCGCCAAGACCGATACTGGCAAGACTCTCTACATCCTCGACGAACCCACCACGGGTCTCCATTTGGACGACATCCGTGTATTGATGCGCGTATTGAACGCCTTAGTTGACAAGGGCAACACTGTCGTAATCATTGAGCACAATCTCGACGTCATCAAATCCGCCGACCACATCATCGATATGGGACCCGAAGGCGGCAAAAATGGCGGTCTCATCATCGCCGAAGGCACTCCCGAAGATATTTGCGCCAAGGGTGTGGGATATACGGCGAAGTATTTGAAGGAATACATAAACAATGCATAATGCATAATTCATAATTCATAATTCATAATTCATAATTCATAATTCATAATTAGGGCGTCCGCCGGATGGCAATTATGCATTATGCATTGTGAATTATGCATTATATTTTACCAAATCTGTATATTTTTAGGTAGATTTGGTAAATAATTTTGATGTGGCTTAATTTTCTGATTTATAATTGTTTATAGCGATTTCTGAAAAAATAGTTTACCAAATCTATGTTTTTTGTTGTAGATTTGGTAAACTATTTTTATATTTGTGGGCAGAATTAACTGAAAATCAGCGATTATGATAGGAAGAGAAAAAGAGCAAAAATTGCTGTTGGAAACCTTGGAAAGCGACGAGTCGCAGTTTGTGGCTGTGTATGGGCGGCGACGTGTGGGTAAGACATACCTTATCAGGGAGACTTTTGGGTACAATTTCGCTTTTCAGCACACTGGATTACAAAATGGCAGCAAAGCGGAGCAACTCAAAGAGTTTAAGCGGTCGCTTAAAAATGCTGGGATGAAAAATATTCCCACGTTGTCAGATTGGTCGGATGCTTTTTTTGCATTGTGGGAGTTTTTGAAAACTCTTCCCGAAGGCAAGAAAGTAATTTTTATCGACGAATTGCCGTGGCTCGATACTCCAAAATCAAAGATGGTGAGCGCGCTCGACCATTTTTGGAATGCGTGGGCGACCACTCGCAAAGACATTGTGCTTGTGGTATGCGGCAGTGCTACTTCGTGGATTATCAGCAAGATTGTCAAAAATTATGGAGGACTGCACAACCGGCTTACGCGGCAGATATATCTCGAACCGTTTACGCTCCACGAATGTGAGTTGTTTGCCAAGTCTAAACATTTGGGTATGAGCCGTCGTAATATTTTGGAAACTTATATGGTGTTGGGCGGAATACCTTATTATTGGAGTTTTTTGAACAAGGGCGATAGTCAGGCTCAAAGTCTCGACAAGTTGTTTTTTAGCAAAAACGGCGAGTTGGTTGACGAGTATAATGCACTTTACGCATCGCTGTTTAAGAATCCGCAGCCATATATAGAGGTGGTGTCTGCCTTGGGACGCAAAAAAGCTGGAATGACACGTCAGGAAATCATAGATGCTATCAAAAAAAACGAGGGTGGCAAACTGACTGCCATTCTTGAAGAATTGGAGCAATGCGATTTTATTCGCTCTTACCAATCTATCGGCAAAAGGAAGAAAGACACTATGTTTCAGTTGATTGACAATTTTACATTGTTTTACTTCAAGTTTATGGACGGCACTAAGACAGTGGAAAAGGGGCATTGGTCCAAGGTTATGCAGAAATCCGTCTATTCGACTTGGAGCGGATTGGCTTTTGAGAGAATTTGTTTGCAACACGTCGAGCAAATTAAGAAGGCTTTGGGCATTTCGGGTGTCATCAGCAATGTCTATTCGTGGAATTATCGACCCAAAAATGCCGGCGAAAAAGGAGTTCAGATAGATTTGCTCATCGACCGCGACGACAATGTAATCAATCTTTGTGAAATCAAGTTTTCAAAGTCGGAATATGCAATCGACGCAGAATACGACCGCGAACTGCGTCGTAAGTCAGACATATTCGCTCAACAGACCGAGACACAAAAAGGTGTTTCAATAGTGATGATTACCACAGTTGGTCTTGTAAAAAACGAATGGTCAAACGATATTAACAATCAAATTGTAATGGATGATTTGTTTGATGAATAATACAATAAAAAAACGGCTCCAATAACCTATTGAAACCGTTTTTTTATTAAGTAGTAAGACGAAAAATACTGTGAAGTCAATTCCTTAGTTGATTTTGATAAGATTGCCAAGACCCAAGTTCATCTCCTTCTTTGCGCGGGTTTGTATAGTAACCCTTTGGTCTTGACTTTTTGCTTTGACTATTTCCTCGCCGCCCTTGTTGACCTTGCAGGTAGCACGATTTTTGCCATTGACTTCGGTTACTGTGATTTCACCGATGTGCTTCTCGGAGATTTCGCCGGCGATGTCCTCTTCCTTGAACACCATGATTTTTTGTCCAGCCGCGATGCCATCATCAGAGCCGATATTGACATAAACGACCACAGCCTTGACACCTTTCTTGTCGGTGTCCACCTTGATGATCTCGCCCTTCACGGGGAAACACTCTTCGATGAACTTCTTCATACTGCCCGATGCACCGTTTACGGCGTTGGCGCGGGACGATTCGGCAGTGTCGTCGGTAGAGCTTGACGAATAGTCGTGAACGCTCTCGGTGGCTCCAGTGGCGGGGTTGATGAGCGTGATGGAGAAGTCAATCGTTGTTGTGTATTGCCTTTGTGTTCTTACCGCGCCACTGCTGACGTCCTTCACTTGTATGTCCTTGGCCTCAGTACCGACACTTTTGATTAGACCCGAAAGAATGTAGTTGGCTTGCAACGTTGTTACTTCGCCTACCTGGCGCGTGTCGCCCATAGCAGAGGCAGCCTTTCTGCGCTCTGCCTCATCGTCCGTCATGCCTTCGTTGGCAAGATCCACTACGATTACGCGCTTGGTTGCTTGCAATGCACTGATTAGGTTTTGGCGAATGATGAATACCTCGCCAGAGTTCAAGTCGCTGGCATTGCGCCAACCTTGTACATTCACGACAGGTTTTGTGACATCCTGTGCGAATGAAAACGCTGCGGTGAGCACCGCTGCTACTGTCAGTAGAAACTTTTTCATAATTTGATTTTGATTTATTAGTTATTAATGAACGATATATATATCCTTGTTATCTTTTTGAGATTCATAGTATGCCGCAACAATCGCAGCCATCGAGCGATACTCTTCTTTTTTGAGGTCGGTGTAGGCATCAATTGCTTTTTCTTCTAATTTGCGCTCGTACTCCTTGTCGTCGCTTACGTTAGCCTGAATTTGTGAAATCAGTTTGTTGGCGTCCGATGCGCATGAACTGCTTGCATCAAGACCAGAAATGATGTCGAGGGCGATGCTATAATGCTGTTCGGCTGCGGCTGCCTTGGCCTGTTGTAACATCTGGGCGCAGTGCTGGGTTTGATATTTCTTGTATATCGACACCATTGCCTTTTCCACGTCGGCGTATCCGTCAACGTTGGGCGGATAGCCAAACAACAGCGCAAGCGCGGCGTCGAATTTTTGCGTGCTTGCCAACGTGTTGGCGCGGGCTATGAGTGCCGCTTTGTTCTTGACGTAGTAGTCGTTGACCTTTTGCTTGGTCTCGGCTACGAACTCCTTGAACGCCTTGCTGTCGGCGTTCAGGTTTTTGATGGCGTTTTTGGCGGCTTCTGTGCGGCTGAATCCCGAACCCGATATGCTCCACGTATATGTGTTGAACACGTCGTTTGTGGTGCCTTGTATTACATTGGCGGTGATGTCCATCTGTATTTTGTCCATTGTACGAAGACCTGTTTCCAATTTGTCCTCATGCAAGATGTCTACCTGAGGCACAAGGTAAAAATCACCAGTGTAGTTGCTTGTGAAGCCCGATTTTGTGAGCAGGCTTTTCAGGCGCGAGTCGAGCAGTTTGTAGAAATCGTTGTTGAACCCGATTTCCTTGTCTTGCGGCACTACCACGCCGATGTTGATTTCCTGTGCTGCGGCTGTGAGGAATGTAGAGATTCCTAACAGCAATGTGATGAGTACTTTCTTCATAATCATTCTCTTATTCCTGTTATTATTACTTGTGCATTAGATCCTGACACACTTGCCCTTGCAGAATAACCGATGCTTCTCAGGTAAAGCCTCAGTTCTTTCAAAAACCTATCTTTGACACTGTAATTATTGCCTTCCTCATCCCTGATTGGGACCTGAACATATTTGTATTTTATTATTTTACCTGATTCAGAAGCCTTGGTGTCATAGTTGTTTTTATATGCATGCTTTGACACCCAAGATGAAATGGCTTCGCTAATTAGGTCTCCTGTTGCATCGACTTCTGTTTCCAAAAAATCGACATCCACACCTTCTTTTATGCGAAACTCAAGTTTGATAGGTCTTCCCACCAAAAGCATATTGTTGAATTTTTGCTGGATCAAGTCAAGAAACTCATCCGCAACCCTTGCCAGCGCTCTAACAGCAAGTGCAGCAACATCATTGGAATACATTTCTCCTGAAAAACCAGTTGTTTCTCCAAGCACCTGACTTGTGCCTCCTGCATCGTATGCTTGCAACATAATTCTCACCGAATTTCCAGAAGATGAGAAATTGGTAATAATTTTTGCGGTAACGTAAATGTCAGCACCTGTAAGTTCCGCAATCATAGTAGCCAAGTCACCTTGTGTGCCATCTCCATACACAGCACCATCGGTCTCTGCTTGTTCCAAAGCAGACCTAAAATTGATAAGTTCAGCATTTTTTTTGCTAAACACATTATTGATTTGGGACATAACGATTTGTATGTTCTCGTCCTCCTCATATACAGTCCTGTAATCCTGACCTTTATTTATGAAAGGAACGACTACTATTCTGGGCTGTGACGATTCCACCTGCGCCGAGAGCATCAGCGAGCCCAAAATGAAGAGCAATGTTAGATAGATTTTTTTCATAGTCTTGATTATTAATAGATTCCGAATGTGTTGATTTTGTTGTTTCGGGCGAGCGAGGCTTAGAGTGCCTTCATGTTGACGTTGACAGTAACGTTGTAGTACTTCTGCTTGTCTTTGGTCTTGCCCTTGTCGCCCATCTTGTTGGAAACGATGAAGGAGTTGAACCCGCCGTTGTTGAACAATCCTTGTAGATATGGGTCGTCCTCCTGCGCCGACGACAGGAACGGCTTTGCATACCGCTTGGAATCCACGATGCCAATGAACAGCACTTCATAAATGGCGTCCATATTCGCATAATAGATACATTCCTTGGGCTTGCAGTTATAGACTGTAACGTCTAAGAGCATCGAATTTTCCGTCTCCGAGATGTACGCTACCTGGCTTGGATACGGCAATTTGATTTTTTGTGCACACGCAATATTTGCGAATGATATTGCACACACAAATAGTAATAGCAATTTTTTTGTCATAACAGCAATCTTTTTAGATTAGTTTTGATGACAAAGTTATGTTATATCTATCTAAAAATCAAGAGTTTGGTATCGGAATTTTATAACAGAATTGTAATTTTTTTCCGACGCTGATAAGTGTTTTGTTACATAATTGTATTATTTTTCCGACAGAGGGGAAGATAAGTTGTCAGAGAGGATTTTGAAGAAATCGTAGTTTAGCACTCGGCTTATTGTTTCAAGCAATTCGGTGTCAATTGCTGGATTGTCAAAAATGTCATAGCAAGTAGGTCGTGAACGGTTGATTTTTTTGCTGAACCATGTAACGCTTTGCCCTTGCGCTTTCAGCCGTTCTCGTATTGCCTTTCCAATATGTATGCCCATAGTTAGGAGTTTTTTTTTAGGACTGACGAGATTCCGATTTCAGTCCAAATAAAAAAAAGCGTGGAATCCTTATTCTGCTCGTCTCCACGTTCTGAGGTCTTCGCATTACCCGTACTGTCAATCCGAGCAGCGAACCCCCACGCCGTAAATGTATAATAACAAAAGTACACACCAAAACCGTGCGTACAGATGCTACACACCCACGGTCGTTTATCGCTGCTAAGTCTTCGACAGCACATTTCTTGAAAGTTGCGAAGTTTCAGAACGTCAAAAACATAGCGTCATAAACGCCTTCTATATATTTTCATAGTGTTCCACCGCCATTGTATGGCGTAAGAATCAATGCAAAGATATAACAAATCTTTGCATTATGGAACAAATAAAAAAAAATAGTTTACCAAATCTATGTTTTTTGTTGTAGATTTGGTAAACTATTTTTATATTTGTGGGCAGAATTAACTGAAAATCAGTGAATTGTATTTTTGCATTTTTTGCAAACTCCTTTCACCACGCAATTCACTGTTCTTATGTCGAAGCCTTCTGGTGCGTCGATGTGTGGCAATTTGATTTCGTGAAGGCAGAATGTCTGTCGGCAGACCTCGCAATAAAAATGCGGGTGGAGGTCGTCGTCGTTGTGGTCGTCATCGTCGTCGTGATGATGATGACTGTGGCAAATTTCGTAACGGACGCAGCCCGAGCCGTCCTCGATGACGTGTACGAGATGATTGTCGGCAAAAAGACGCAACGTGCGGAAAATCACCGACTTGTCGATGCTCAGGAGCGTGTCCTCGATTTCGATGAGCGACATCGGCTTGTCGGATTGCAGCATCGTCCGCGCCACGAGAATGCGGTTGGCGGTTGCGCGTATGCCGGAGGATTGCAGGAGGTCGTCTATTGAGGTGTCCATAATAGAGATTATTGTTGTTTCATTATCTTGCTGCCAATGAAGCCTGCTGCCACAAGACCGCCTATGAGCACCACTACTGCAAGCCAATAAATGTGCGTGAACCCTACAAGTCCGCTAATGACAAATGCAAGTCCTATCAATGCCATCAGTTTTGCAAATTTGCGGGCGTAAGGCTTCTTTTTTTCCTTGTCGGTGGGGATTGAGTATGTTTTTTGGGGCATTATTATCGTGTCGCCGCTCAGGTAGGCGATGATGGCGTAGAGCAATATGCCCCCGCCCATTGCAAGCATTATTATAGAATAGACGTCTTCCATATTGGAAATGGTTTTATCGGGTTTTGCAGCAAATATAATCCATTTTCCTGTCATTACAAAATTTTGCCCATAAAAAAACTGCGCCAACAGTTCAAAAAGTCTGTTGGCGCAGCGATTTGCCGATTTGTTGTCGTCTGATTACTATGAAATTATGATGCGCGTAGCCTTTGCTGATGATTTTAATAAATTTTGTCGTGTCTCTATTACGGTTTAACACCCCCAAAATGCCTTTTTTGGGAATTTCGCTATCGTTTTGCACCGCCTTTGGCACCGGCACTGAATCCCGCGCCCATGGCGAAGATGTTTTGGTCGAAACTCGACAGCAACTTGTGCTTGGCTTCCGATTCCTTGACGGCGATATTGATGATTTCGTCGAGGACGTCCACAAACTTCTTGCCCGTAGCCTCCCAGAGGTAGAACGACAAAGAGCCGGGTATGGCGTTGATTTCGTTGACATATACATCGCCGCTCACCGAATCGCGCATGAAGTCGATGCGGATGATGCCCGATGCGTTCATTTCCTTGAATGTCTTGATGGCGAGAGCCTGAATCTTCTTCGTTACGTCTTCGGGAAGGTCGGCGGGACACTTGCGCTGCGAACCCGACATGCCCTTGCTGCCGGCTGATTTTGCGCCGCCAAATTTGCCGCCCATCTTCATGCCTTTGCTGCCGCCTTTTGCCGAGCCGCTGCCCATGTATTTGTCTTGATAACTGAGGATTTCGCCGCTGCGGATAGGCTCTTCGAGTACCGAGGCGTGGCAGTCGTGGTAACTGCCATAGACGGAGCAGTTGATTTCTTGGAGATTCTGCACCATCTTTTCGATGATGATTTTGTCGGTGAATTTGGCTGCGAGATCTACGGCGCGGTCGAGTTCCTCGGCGTTTGCCGCCTTGGAAATGCCAACAGACGAACCCAGTCCGGCTGGCTTCACGATGAGCGGATAGCCAATCTTTTCGGCGCGAGCCTTCTCCGCGTCGTGCTGCTCAAACCATTCGCGGTCGGTGGTCCACATATAATCGACGCACGGTATGTCGTTGGCCTTGCACATATATTTGGTGGCTATCTTGTCCATGGCGATATTGCAGGCGCGGAGATTGCTGCCTACGTAGGGAATGCCAATCATCTCAAACAAGCCCTGCAACGAGCCGTCTTCGCCGTAACTGCCGTGCAAAATTGGGAATGCAACGTCAATTTTTGTAACCACCTTGCTCTTAAACATGTTGGTCTTGGAGCGGTAGAGATTGAAGTCGCCGCGAGTGGGCGTCATATACACCTGTTCGCACCACGAGAGGAGTTTCTTCATGTTGCGGTAGTTGGACATGTTGGTAAGTCCGGGGCCGGTGTACCATGCGCCCTCCTTGGATATGTAGATTGGAACGATGTTGTATTTGAACTCCGGGAATGCCTTGATGGTCTGCACCGCCGAAATTACCGAGATTTCGTGTTCCACCGAAACCCCGCCAAATAATACTGCTAATGTTATCATGGTGTTACAATTAATAATTCAAAATTTAAAATTTAAAATTTGAAATTTAAAATTTAAAATGGCATCCGCCGGATGGCAATTATGCATTATGCATTATGCATTATGCATTATGAATTATGCATTAAAACAAATCCGGCAAGTCGTTCTCAAACAATACCACGTCGCCGGGATTGGTGCGGGCAAATGCCCATGTGGCTGCATCGTTGAGGTTTTGGGCGATGTAGATTTTGTCGGTTGGGAACGATTTTTTGATGAGGCCGTCGTATATTGGGGCGGTCTGTTTTGCGCCCACCAATATGGCAAAATCCACGCTGTCGGCTATCTGTTCGCCGAGTTGTTCGTTGTAGAAATACTGCTTGTCGCCGAGTTCGATGATGCCGGGGGTAATCACAAAACGCTGTCCAGGGAATCCCGCCAAAGTTTCCAACGCCATCTTTGCGCCCTTGGGGTTGGAATTGAAGGCGTCGTCGATGATTACAACGCCCGCGCCGTTGCGCTTAATCTCCATGCGGTGTTCCACGGGGCGGAGTTTGTGGATGCCAAATGAAATCTGGTCTTTGGTGAGTCCGAGTTTGAATGCGCAGGCTACACAGGCGAGGATGTTGCTGATGTTATAATCGCCGAGTAGGGGAGTGCGCATTTGCAGAGTTTCGCCGCCGCTTGTGATGACGCTGAAATCCGTGCCGTCCTGCGAATATGCCAATTGTTGCATATCAACATAGTAATTCGCAGTCTTGTCGGTTGTGGAATAGTATTCGGCGGGCTTGCCGTGGTTGGTGTTGCGGATGATTTCGTAGTCGGCATTGAGGAAGGCGCAACCGTCCTGCGGCAGGGAGTCGATGAGTTCAAATTTGGTCTTGCGGACGTTCTCGATGTTTTTGAAAGTGTCGAGATGCTGCTCGGCGACGGAAGTAAGGATGCCGTATTTGGGATGCACGAGGTCACAGATTTCCTTGATGTCGCCAATCTGTTTTGCGCCCATCTCGCAGATGAAGACTTCGTGCGTGGGTTTCAGGTATTCGCGGATGGTGCGCACAACGCCCATCGTTGTATTGAAACTGCCCGGAGTCATCAGCACGTTGTATTTTTGCGAAAGGATGGTTTCGAGGAAGTGTTTGGTGCTTGTCTTGCCATAACTACCTGTAATGCCGACAATTATCAGTCCCGGATGCTCCTTCAAAATGCGCTTGGCATCGTTGATGTACCAATTGTTGATGCGGCGTTCCACGGGTTTGAGGATGATGTTGGCAATCGGGAGGATGATGCACGTCAATACGCCGTTAGAAGCGGTGGTCAGCAATCCGCCCATCATTCCGGTATATATTACATTGGCTACTACGCCTATTACGATTATCGCCAACGACGTGAAATACAGCCTCTTGGCGCGTGAGGTGAATTTGAGTTTCACCTTTGATTTGCGCGTCAGGGTTTTTATTGTCAATAATAATTGCATCAATGACGGCAACAAGAGCCACCACTTGTTGATGCCTGTAAACCAAATGATTGCGATGGCAACCAAAGCCGCGAGTTCCACAACGCGGTCGATGGAGGCGTAATTTTTGGCGAGCCATTTGAAGTAACGCTCGTTGCGGTAACTATTTTGCTGAAACATCTGCAACTCGTAGCCGAGTTTTACGCAGACCCAGACCGCCGCCACCGCCAAAAATACTATTGTCAAAACTGTTTCCATAATACGTTGATTGTTAACTTTTTAAGAAGTTTTCTGCTACTGTGAGAAAAAACGGCGAGTTTTCCAAAAATGCAAAGTGAGTGCATCCAGGCATCACCACGAGACCCGCGTCGGGGATTAGTTTTTCCATAATCTGCGCATCGGCAACTGGTGTAGCGGTGTCGTTAGCCCCCCAAATGAGTAGGGTGGGGGCTTTGATGGACGGCATCACGTGTTGGAGGTCTTCGTCCACCACTTTTTTGAGCACTTCTTTCATAATGCCCGATGCGTTTTTGTAATCTTCTGACGCCAAGGAGTTTACAAAAGGGCGCACGAGTTTTTCGGTTGCCGCTTCGCCTATTACTTTGGCGGTTACTTTTTTGAGTTTTGAGAAAATTCGCGACACTGATATTTTGGTGCTTTGCGGCTTGACGCCTGCTGCGTCGGTGAGTATCACTTTGTTGACGTAATTATTCCTCGACGACAACAATATTGACACCCTTCCGCCAAACGAATGTCCCACAAGCGTAAGATTTTGGAGATTCAATTCTTTGATTAACTGTTCGGTGCATTGAGTGTATTGCTCCACGCCCCACACTTCGGGCGGCTCTTGGCTCTGTCCAAATCCGGGAAAGTCGATAGCCGTTACGCGGTGCGTCTTAGAGAGACCGTCCTGTATTGGCTTCCAAATCTCTATGTTGCAACCCCATCCGTGCAGGAGCAACACGTCGTCGCCCTCGCCGGTGGTCTTGTAGCGGATATTTACGCCGTTGATATTTATGATGTTTTCCATTATTGTACGCGGTGTGTTTGTTTCATCGTGCAAAGTTAAAAACTTTTTGTCATAATGTAACATTTTTTTTATCAAGTTGACCGCCTAAATCCAAAAAAAAGGCGCAGCCACATAATTCCGTGTGCCGCGCCTCTTTATTATATTAATTATTATAAATGAGACTTAGTAGAATTTCACCCTCCTGTCGTCGATGTTTGCCTGTTCGATAATCGACTGGTAAACTTGATACGAAGCCCTGTTTTTGAGGTCGTTTTCCAACATACGCTTGTCGGTGGTGATGTTGATAGGTTGGATTGCCTGTGCCGGGGTGAAGGATGTATTTTGGATTACGTAAACGCCGGTTTCACCTTTGATGGGTGCGGATACTTGTCCCTGCTGCAATGCAGCCGCTGCTGCGATTACTTTGGGTTCAAAGCCAATGCCGGGTATCTGGTTCATGTCGAGGTGGATGGATGTTGCGTCCTTCACTTCCTTGCCCATCTTGTTGGCGGCTTCGTCAACGCTGCTTACGCTGCCAAGTTTGTTGAGGATTGCGTCGCCCTTTGCGTCGTTTGTAGCGAGGCGTGTAACTTCGTTCTTGACGGATGCAAGGCTCTGTGTGCCTTTGGGGTGTACGCCAGTCAATACTGCAACGATGAACATATCGCCCATTTCGTAAACGCCCGATACTTCCTTTGACTTCTCGTCGTTGAAAGCGTCGCGGATGATTTCGCGGGAGTTGGAGATGCCAGGGATTTGGCTTGTATTGGAAGTGATGCCAGGTGCTATGCGGGCAGTGAGTTTTTGCTCTGTAACTGCTTGCTCAAACTGCTGGCGTGTCCTGTTGCGACCTGCAAATTCGCTTGCGAGTGCGTATGCTGCTTGGCGTGTTTGGTTGCTCGGGCGAATGTCAACAGATGCGATGCCTACCGAAACTTTTTGCTTGGGGGCGGTCTTGCCAGTTACCTTTATGATATGATAGCCGTATGCTGTCTTTACAATGGTGGTCTTGCCCTTTTCGGTGGCGAAACAAGCATTCTTGAATTCGGGGATGAAGTTGGTGCGCTCTGTAATCCAGCCGAGTTTGCCAGAATCGGCTGCTGAGCCTTGGTCGTCGCTAAACTGAGCAGCCAATGCACCGAAGTCGATGCCCGAATTGTAAACGCCCAAAAGGCTGTCGGCTTTTGCCTTTACTTTGAGCGAGTCGGCAGGGTTGTTGACGAGAAGGAGAAGGTGCGATGCTTCCACGGAGTCAGCAAGCATTTCCTTGCTGATAAGGCGTGCAACGTTGTAATACGCTCCATCTACGTATGGACCGTAAACGTAGCCCGGTTCCTGTGCAAACATCATTTCGTCCACGGTGGGGTTGGAGAGTTCGCCTTTGCCGTAATGGTAGGGAGTGTAAGGAACGTCAGACTTGGAGTTGATGTACGATTCCACTTCAGCTGCGGTCGCGGTTTCGAGTCCAGATTTGATAGAGTTGGCGATTTTGAGAGCCTCTGCGCTGTCCTTGTCGGTGGGTATCACGTCAAATACTACGTATGAAAGATCGCGTGTCTCTGTGCTGGATACATAACGCTTGATGTTGTCGTTATAAAAAGCCTTGAGCTTGTCGTCCGATACAGAAACTTCTTCGTCTTTGATTTCGGAGTAGGGGATAGCGACGTACTTGATGTCAGAGAGTTGCGTGCGCTGTGCAAATTCGCGCTCCACTTCGGCTGTTGTTACATACAGACCAGCGTTTACCATGCTGAGGTATTTGTTGAATTGACGGCTCTGACGGAGTTCGTCTTCCATGTTTTGCCAAAGGAAGCGATACTGGGAGTTGTTGCTGCCCTGTACAATGAAATCATTGACCACCTGCGGGTTGTACATACCTGTCTGTGGATCTGTGGCTATCTGACGGATTACGTTGGTAACGTATCCGGTCTGGATGAGGTGAGCCACTTCGTCATCTGTTACGATGAGGCCCTGGTCGTTGGCGTTTTTGAGGATAGTATTTTCCATCACAGCCTGCTGCCATACTTGGTCGCGAATCTCGTCGGCCATGTTGCCGTTGAGCGCGCTTTGGTTGTATAAGGATTTCATGTAGGCTTCTTTGGACTCTACCTGCAGCTGAAACTGCTGATAATCTATCGTAGTGCCGTTGATGTCGCCCATCTTGGTCTGGCTCGCTCCAAAAATGGTTGCGCCCGACGAGATGAAGTCGCCGAGAACGAAGGCGAGCAGGGCGCCACCCACGCATATTGCAATCAACTTGCCTTTGCTCCTGATGGATGAAAGTACTGCCATTATCTGATGTCTTGTGTTGTAGTTTTCTTATTGTTGTTGCATAAATCAAAAAACCCCAATCCCGCTACGAATTGAGGGCTTTGAATCTCCTTAGTATTAGAGATTGTACCGATTCTAATAGTGTCCCTGGCATGTAGCCTCGGATGATACGGTAAGTTTTTTTCTGCCTTTTCTGCGGCGAGCGGCCAATACCTTGCGACCGTTGGCGGTCTTCATACGCTCTCTAAAACCATGCTTGTGCTTGCGCTTCTTGATAGAAGGCTGGAATGTACGCTTCATTTGTTTTTATGTATTAATGTTTTTATTGTTTTATTATCGTCTCGGAAAGCGTCTCAACGTAATTTCGCTTTGATGCTTTTCGGGGGGCAAAGTTATGACATATTTTTTGAACTGCAAAATTTTTTTTTGAAAAAAACTCAAAAAAATCACCGCCTTATTTTTTATATATGGCGGTGATTATTTTTGGATTGCAATTCTATGTCGTTAGAATATGTATTTCAAGCCAATCTGACCACGCCAGCGGGAGTAGTAGTCGGCGTATGAGCGCATATTGTAATCGGCGGGATGTAGGAATTGATACTGACCTTTGCCCACGTATGTGATGGGCGAGTAGTAGCCAGATGTTCCCGAATAGCGTCCCCATTTTGCGCTAAACATGTTGGAGATGTTCATCACGTCGAATGAGAGTTCGATGGCGTGGGTCTGCTTGCCAGCCTTGAAACTGAATCTCTGTGCGAAGTGGAAGTCGAAGTGGTTTTCAAACTTCTCGTTGTCGGCGTAACGCTCGAAGTATTCGCCCCTGTGGTCTGCCAAATAGTCTTCGGATGCAATCCACGCCTTCATGTTGGCACGTTGCTGGTCTTCGGTGTATTTGTCGTTGGCCTTGAAGCTCATTTGGTCTATCTGTGCGTCTGTCGGGATGAAAATCAGGTCGTTTTCGTTGGAGCCTTCGCCGTTGAGGTCGCCATAATAATATATGCTGTATGCATTGCCAGATACGCCGGTGTAGATGAGCGAAATGGTTGATTTCCAATGCCCGGCATATTCTTTGGCGTATGTAGCCGATGCTGTGATGCGGTGTGGAATGTTGTAGGCGGAGAATCCAAGTTCCGGTTTGTTGGGGTTTTGGTAGGTGTAGTTGTAATTGTAATTGGACTGAGCAACGCTCGAACTACCGTTGTTGACCGACTTAGACCTCGTGAAGGTGTATGACGCCGAGAGGTTGAGTCCGCAATTGAAGGTCTTGCTGCCACGGAGCGAGAGGCTTGTGGAGTAGCCCTTGCTGGTGTTGTCGAGGAGGTACATATTGCTGAGGGTCTTGTTGAAGTAGTCGTCGGTTGTGGACGGTTTTTCAAACAGTGGACGGTTGTCGAAGTCAAGATCGTATTCTTGACCGAATGTGGTGCCTGTCATGTGGCGCGTCCAGTTGCGATATACTACGTCGTTGATTACTTTGGAGAGCAACCATTCTGCCGTCCAATCGATGCCGCCAAGGTGGAAGTCGAATCCGAGGTTGAATTTTACGCTCTGCGCAAATTTGAAGTCGTCGGCGAATACGTTGACGGTCTGGGAACCCGATGCGCTGAGTGTGTTGTACATAGCTTCCTGAGAGTTGGGATCTACGCTCAAGACGGCGTTGCCGAGGTTTTTCTTTTCGTCGAATGTTACGAGTTGTATGCCGGTGTTGGAGAAGCTGTTGGAGAGCCATACAAACGGAATCCTGCCGGAGAATACGCCGATGCCGCCACGGAGCGTGAAGTTGCCTTTGTCGTCAAATTCATAACGGAATCCGGCACGGGGCGACCAAAGCGGTGCGCTGCTGAGCTTTTGGTTGGTCTTTACCTTCCAGCCAACTTTTTGTGCGTATGCGTTGAAATCGGCATTGTCGGCGGGGGTGTCGAAGAATACGGGGATGTCTATGCGGACGCCGTATGTTACGTCAAAATGGTCGCTGATAATCACCTTGTCCTGCGCGTAGATGCCAAATTGTGCTGCGCCAAACTGAGCCGCCCAGCGTTTGTCGCCGGTTACGGTTTCGTTTGCCATTCCAAAACGGTAACGGGTGAGCGTGTTGTATGTCTTGCCGTCTTTTTCGTAAGATGCCACGCCGTTGGCAAATTGGTAGAAGTCGTCGGGCGATGAGAAATAGTATGAGCCGTATGGGTCTTGGATGAAAAGGTTTTTGAATTTGTAAAATTCGTTGTGAGTGCCGAAGGTGAGAGTGTGCTTGCCGGCGTAGATTGTGAGATTGTCGGTGATGGTGAGGATGTTTTGGTCGAGGCCGTTGGCTGCCGAACTGCGTTCTGTGCCGAATGTTACCGAGCCGCCGCCCACGTTGTTTACCTGTATCATCGGCGCGATGCCGTAGGGGTCGCGTTTGTCGCGCACCATTACGTATGACGCTTTCAATTCGTTGGATACCTTGTCGCTAAAACGGCTTTGGAGTTCGCCCGCGATGGTGTTGGTCTTGGACGAGAAGTCGTAGGCGTAGGACTTGGAATCAAGGTATGACGCGGTGCTTGTGCCGCTGAGTTGTTTAGCATTTACCATGCGCCAACTTACTGATGCCTTGTGCTTTGTGCTGATGTTCCAATCGAGTTTGATGCCAGCCTTGTCGGATTTGGTGTAGTTGTCGAGGTCGGAGAACGTGTCGTTGTAACCTTTTGATTGGAGAACGTCGAGGATTTTTTGCGCCTCAGTGGCATCTACTTTGGACGCCGGCGAGCCGAGTCCGTAGTTGTTGGGATATTCCTTGTCGGTGTGTTCGTAGTTGGCGAAGAAGAAGAGTTTGTTTTTGACGATAGGGCCGCCGAGAGTGAATCCCAGACGGTATTCTGATTCGTCGTCGTATTTTTCGCTATTCTTGCCGTTCATCAATTCGTAGCGTTTGCCGATGAGGTTTTGATTATTAAAATCATAATAAACGCTGCCGTGAATGGTGTTGGTGCCCGATTTGGTGATGGCGTTGATGGAGCCGCCGGTGAATCCGCTCTGCCTTACGTCAAAGGGAGCCACGCTCACTTGGATTTGGTCGAGTGTCTCGATGGAAATCGGCTGTGCGCCAGCCTGTCCGCCGTTGGAGCCGTTGGGGGTGAGACCAAAGACATCGTTGTTCATCGCGCCGTCCACTTGGAATGCGTTGTAGCGGTTGTTGACACCTGCAAAAGACATTGCGCCGTTGTTGGAGGTGGAGATGAGAGGATTGAGCCTTGCAGCGTCGGCTATGGAGTGCGACATGGAGGGCATATTCTCGATGTCTTCTGCCTTGACGCGGCTCGATGCTCCGGTCTTGGATGCGTCAAATTTGTTTTTGGCAACTACGACTACTTCCTGCAATTCTTTGGTCTCGTCGCTGAGCGAGGCGTTGAGTTTGAATGTCTCGCCGAGCGAGAGGAAGATGCCTTCTTGCTTGTAGGGCGACATTCCCACAAACTGCACCGTTACTTCGTAAGGACCGCCCGGCTTCATGCCTTGGATGATGTAGCGTCCGTTGATGTCGGTGATTACCGCGTATTGCGCGGAGGTCTCGGTATGCACCGCCACGACTGTTGCGCCGGGGAGGGTCTCGCCGTTGTTGCCGCTTACGATGCCCGTGAGCGAAGATGTCGTTACCTGCGAGGTCGCGACGCCCGCAGCAAACAGCATTATCAGCGTTAAAATCAATGATTTGAATGTATTCATATATGAAATTGCTTTGTGTTTGAAAATTATGCCGCAAATTAATACAAAAAATTTAGATTTTA
This sequence comes from Bacteroidales bacterium UBA3824, assembly GCA_002393195.1. GTDB lineage: Bacteria > Bacteroidota > Bacteroidia > Bacteroidales > UBA3824 > UBA3824. The sequence continues at coordinate 34,918 of DGIK01000226.1, forward strand.
TGTTTTTTTAATATTTTTTTTACGTTATATTGTGCAAATATTTCGCGAGAATGTATTTTCTTTGCATCAGAAATAATAATTGTATGTCAGCAAGCCAATTAATATCATCAGGAATACCAACTATAAGTCCGATGGAGACCGTCAAAAAGGCTCTCCGCATTATGGACGGCTATAAGTATGAGCATCTTCCCGTGGTATCGGATGGGATGCAGTATGTGGGGGTCGTGTCCGAGGATTTGCTCCGCAACGCCCTCAGTCCCAATTCGTTGGTGGAATCGTTGATGCTGGAAAAGCCGTCGGCGGATGATGGGGAGGATATTTATGCTGTGCTTCGATTGATGTCGCAGCACCATTATTCTATATTGCCAGTAGCCGACGGCGATGGCAAATATCTCGGCTGCATCACCCGCGAAAGTTTGATAGACCAACTCGCCGACTTGACGGCTGCGCACGTGCCGGGCGGCGTGATAGAGTTGGAGACCGAAAGCCGCAATTTTTCGCCGGCGGTGATTGCCAATGTCGCCGAATACAATTCTATGAAAATTCTCTCGATGCTCTCGCAGCCGCTTGGCACTCACGGCGTGAGGGCTGTACTCAAACTCAATGGCCACGAGACCACTTCCGTAATCCAGGGACTCGAACGCCACGGCTACCGCGTCCGCAATGTCCGTGGCGGCGATAGCAAATACACTGATATGTTGGAGGAGAGGTACGATGCGTTGGTGAGGTATATGAAGGTGTAATTATCCCTGAATATTATCCACATACACCTCGTCGAATCCGGCGATGAGTTCGGCGATGCGTTTTTCGTAGTCGGTGCGTTTGATTTTGACATCGAGGGTTATAATATACACCTTTTTTTCGTCTTTCATCGACATCTCTATATTATAAGTGTCGATGCTAAACCCCGCCGCCTTCATTTTGTCGAGGATAGAATTTACTTCATAACGCGATTTGGCGGTGATGGCGAGCGAAACGGTCTTTTTGCCCATCTTGCTGAGTATAAAATTGAATGTCTCCAATCCGATGAGCACCAGCACGGTAGTAGCCACCGAGAGCGCGTAATGTCCGCCGCCGCAAGCCATACCAATTGCCGCAGTAACCCAGATGCCCGCCGCCGTGGTGATGCCGCGCACGATGTGTTTTTGGAAGATGATTGCGCCCGCGCCGATAAAACCTATGCCCGTAACGATGTTGGCGGCAATACGCGCCGGGTCGAGCGAATAGTTGGTCTTGTCTAATAGCGGCAGGTCGCTGTCGAAGCCGTGAATAGACATTAGCATAAAAATCGCGCTGCCCAACGCCACAAGGAAGTGCGTGCGAAATCCCGCCATCTTCGACCTGTATTCGCGCTCCAATCCAATGACGCCGCCCAGCATTGCCGCAATGAATATCCTCAGTAAGTGTTCGTATTCCATAATGTTAGATTCTTTTGACGCAAAGTTAATTATAATATGTGAAAAAAACAATTTTTATGGCGTTAATATTTTAACGTAGCATTGCAGGCGATGCCATGAGTAATTCACGCAAAAATGCTACGTATGCAACGTATGTTTTTTTTACTTTAAATACGTTTTTTCATTAGGGCAACTCTGAAAACTTATTCATATCTTTGCATCGTAAAAAAATAATAATCACCAAACCCTAAAAAAAATGAGTGGATTAAGATTTCAAGTAGTAGGCGCGGCTTTCAGTAAGTCGCCGCTGCCTGTAGAGACACCCGAAGAGCCCACGTCGGTGTATTTCGGCAAGTACGTCTTTGGCAGGGAACAGATGTCCAAGTACCTGTCTAAGGAGACTTTGAAGAAGTTTGACGACATTACCCGCAATGGCAAGCCCCTCGACCGCGGACTTGCAGACCACATAGCCGCCGGCATCAAGCAGTGGGCGATAGAGCACGGTGCTACCCACTATACCCACTGGTTTCAGCCGTTGACCGACGGCACGGCCGAGAAGCACGATTCCTTCATCGAATACGCCGGCAAGCCGGGCGAAGGCGTCATAGAGGAATTTTCGGGCAAGTTGCTCGCTCAGCAGGAGCCAGACGCATCGAGTTTCCCGAGCGGCGGACTTCGCAACACATTCGAGGCGCGTGGTTATTCGGCGTGGGACCCCTCGTCGCCGGCGTTCATCGTGGACGACACGCTCTGCATCCCCACCATTTTCATTTCTTATACCGGCGAGAGCCTCGATTACAAAGCTCCGTTGCTCAAAGCACTTGCCTCTGTCGATAAGGCGGCTACCGAGGTTTGCCAGTATTTCGACGACAATGTTAAGAAAGTGTATTCGTATCTCGGATGGGAGCAGGAATATTTCCTCGTGGACGAAGGCCTCTATGCCGCCCGCCCAGACCTGTTGCTTACGGGACGCACCCTCATCGGTCACGAATCCGCCAAAAACCAGCAACTCGAAGACCACTACTTCGGCGCAATACCCGAGCGCGTGCAGGCGTATATGAAGGAAGTGGAATTTGAGGCTTACAAATACGGCATCCCCTGCAAGACCAGGCACAACGAGGTGGCTCCCAACCAGTTTGAGCTCGCGCCCATCTTCGGCGAGACCAACCTTGCCAACGACCAGAACCTCCTCATAATGTCTATTATGAAGCGTGTGGCGCGCAAGCACGGTTTCCGCGTCCTCTTGCACGAGAAACCATTTGCCGGCATCAACGGTTCGGGCAAGCACAACAACTGGTCGCTCGGCACCGACACTGGCGTAGGACTCTTCACGCCCGGCAAGACCCCGGAGGAGAATTTGCAGTTCGTTACCTTCATCGTAAATATCCTGATGGCTGTTTATAAAAACAACGCTCTCCTCAAGGCGTCGGTAATGACCGCAATGAACGCCCACCGTCTCGGAGCCAACGAGGCACCGCCTGCCATCATCTCCGTATTTCTTGGCACTCAGCTCACGTCGTTGCTCGACAAGATAGAAAACTCCACTTCGGAGGACGGCATCATCCTCGACGACAAGAAAAAAATGCAACTCGGCATCGGCAGTATCCCCGAAGTGCTCGTGGACAATACCGACCGCAACCGTACCTCGCCATTCGCCTTTACGGGCAATAGGTTTGAGTTCCGCGCCGTAGGTTCGTCCGCCAACTGTGCGTCGGCTATGATTGCCATCAATACCGCCGTTGCCGCTCAACTCGAAGAGTTCAAGAACACCGTAGATGCCAAGATAGCCGCCGGACAATCTAAGGAGCACGCCATCTTTGAGGTCATCAAGCAGTACATCAAGGAATCCAAAGCTATCCGTTTTGATGGCAACGGGTATTCCGACGAGTGGAAGGCAGAGGCTGCCAAGCGCGGTCTCGACTGCGAGACTTCCGTGCCGAAGATTTACGACGCATACACCACGCCCGAATCTATCGCAATGTTTGAGAAGTTGGGCGTATTCACAGCCAAGGAACTTGCCGCCCGCAACGAGGTCAAGTGGGACATCTACACCAAGAAAATCCAGATTGAG